>JBAPYK010000363.1:0-3371 GCA_049284695.1 Rhodoplanes sp.
GCTATCGCTTCCAATAACCGTGGAGAAAGTCCAAAGAGATCGCGCGCTCACCCGCGCACACGATTGGCCGCTCACCCCTGACTTCCGGACCAAGCCGAGCGGTGGCCGGCACGGACGGTTCGTGCCAGGAGCCGACGTCATATGCTGTGGCGAAATGGTCGTAGGCGCTTTGAGCTTGTATGCGCCACGCGAGGTGGTGCGGGTCGTCGACCCGCCGGGTTCACCACAGCACCATTGGGGCATAAAGCGCGGCTATGGCCGATCGATCACAGGATGCTAATTTTATGCGAGCTGCAATCGGGCAGACCGCGACCGGCAGCAGCTATGGAGACCTACAAATACCCGTTCGTGCGCGCCTCCGCTCCACGCTGTTTATTTGAACGGCGGAGCGTACTGAATGCCGCCTTGCGCCCAGAGATTATTAAGCCCGCGGGGTATGCCGAGCTTAGACCGTGTACCGAGATTGCGGTCAAACGTCTCCTCGTAATTGCCGACAGCCCGCAAAACGCGGACGACCCAGTCATTCGATAGCCCGATTTCTTCGCCGAGATTGCCCTCGGCGCCGACCAGGCGTCTAATCGCCGCCTTATCCGATTTGAGCGCCTGATTAATATTTTTCGAGCTGATGCCGAGCTCTTCGGCGTTGAGCATGGCGAAATGAGTCCATTTGACTATCATCGCCCATTGATCGTCGCCCTGACGAACCGCCGGGCCACGCGGCTCCTTCGAGATCACGTCAGGCAAAATGACGTGTTCATCAGGCTTCGCGACGCCAAGGCGCTGGGCATAAAGCAAAGATACGTCGTCAGTGAATGCATTGCAGAAATCGCTGTTGTAAGCTTTGAGCAGGTCGGCCACACTACTCGCGATAACGAGGTCAGCCTTGATGGAGTTTGAGCGGAAGTAATCCGCCGCGTTCGGTTCGCTGGTGGTGTCGGCTTGTACGCAGACCTTGCCGTTTTTCAGTTCGTGAACGGACTGCAACCCCATTGAGCGGCGCACGAGAAAGCCCTGGCCGTCGTAGTAGGTCGCCGCCGGAAAGACGAGCTTGTATTCAGCCTCGCGCGCCATCGTCCACGTCGAGTTTCGCGAAAGAATGTCGACCTTGCCCGACTGAAGCACGGAAAAGCGCTCTTCGGCGTTCACGACGACAAATTCGACCTTGCCTGGATCGTTGAAAATGGCGGCCGCAAGCGCGCGGCAAAAGTCAACGTCGAATCCGCTCCATTCGCCCTTAGCGTTCTTCGCGGAGAACCCGAGGAGGTTTTCGTTGACGCCGCACACGAGCGCGCCGCGCTCCTTCACAGCATTCAGCGTCTGCGCCGCTACAGGCTCAATCGCCGCGAGCGCGAGCGGCCATGCAAGCAGCGCGGCAAGCGGGCGGCGAGGGACTATTCGCCAAATGCAATGACAAAAACTCTTGATCATAGCTAAACGACCGGGGCCTGTTCGACGATCACCCGCGCTCCTACCGGCACGCGCTGATCTAGGTCTATAATGTCGGAATTCACGAGCCGAAAACAACCCGACGAGACGTCGGCTCCGATCGCCTCTGGTGCGTTGGTTCCGTGAATACGATACCCGGCATCGCTGAGGTAGATCGCGCGGGCGCCGAGCGGATTTCCAGGTCCGCCCGCCATGAAACGCGGCAGGTCAGGTTGCTCGGCGATCGCTTCCGGCGCGGGCGTCCAATCCGGCCACTCGGTCTTATGCGAGACCTTCGCGAGCCCCTGCCATTGAAAGCAGTCACGACCCACTCCGATGGCGTAGCGCATGGCGCGATTGTTCCCGAGAACGAGATACAGAAAATTCTTCGATGTATTCACCAGGATGGTGCCTGGCGGCTCGGTCGTGCGAAAGAAGACGAGCTGGCGCTGATAAGCGAGCGGACGGCTCTCGTCGTCCGGCGGCACATAGCCGGGTCGCTCCTGAATCTGCAGCGTGTCCGCAGGAATGGGGTGCTGATACTCCGCCGTAATGGGGATTACCTTCAATCCAGATGGCCCCGAGACTGGGGGGTACACTGGATTTCCGACTATGAAATAAGTAACGCCAACGGACAGGGCTATAGCCGCAGCAATCGGCAGCGCCTGCAGAAGACGCCGGCGCCGGGGTGATGTTCCCTCGCCGCCAAACCACCGGCGACCTCTCGATGGCGAGCGGGACACGCTGGAATTGCCTGGCGGCGCGCTCGGAGATGGATCAGGTTGCTCGATCCGCGCGAGCAATTCCGACAGTGATCCGCTCGCCATGGGCATCGGAGGCAGCTCCTCGAGCACAATGCCGCCGACATGCTCCATTGCGCGCACGAAAGCGCGGCAACTCGCGCATTCACGGACATGCGTCGCGGTTTCAACGCGCTCCGTTTCGTCAAGCGTGCCAGCCGCGAGCGCGAAGAGCACGACGTCCGAAGGGTGATGCTCGGCCGTCATGACATTTCGCCCAGAAGGGAACGCAGCCGGGCTATCGCCAGCCGCGAACGCGATTTCACCGTGCCGAGCGGAATCTGCAGCTGTTCCGCGATCTCGCCATGCGCCTTCTCCTCGAAGAAGGACAGTTCGATGACGCGCAACTGCTCGTTCGACAGCCGCCCCATCGCCTTGCGCACGCATTGTTCCAACTGGACCGCTGCGACCTGCGATTCTGGCGTCAGTTGCCCATCGACACGAGACTCAATGGCCGCTTCCTTGTCGATGTCGAACTCGCAACCGTTGCGCCGTTCGCGCCGGAGCGCGTCGATCCGCAGATTGCGCGCGATGGTGAATATCCAGGCCGCCGCGCCGGCACTGCCGGGAACAAACGAGTCGGCTTTGCGCCAAACGGTCAACATCGTTTCCTGCGCAAGTTCTTCCGCCGTCGCCGCGCTCGCGCCCGAGCGCAAAAAAAACGTCTTCACGCGAGGCGCAAAATGCTCAAACAGCGCGACAAAAGCCGCGCGATCCCGACGGGTCGCGACCGCCTCGATCAGGCGACCCCATGCACCCGCCCCAGCCCCTGCCTCGCCGTCAGCTTGCATAGCCGCCAAATGCCTTCGTCCGGACCACACGTAATGCGCCGCCGGCCGCCTCTACGGTGTGCACGATACCTTCCGTTATTGCCGCGTCCGGTCCGGCGCGGCTGAGAAAAAAAATCGGGAAGCCGATCAGCCGCACCACGCGTCGTCGCTTTCGAGCGCCGCGTTCACACTGCACCCCGGAGCTAAATCCAAGACGATTAAATTACCCATGGCTATCTTCGGTAGCAAGCAACTTCGTTGAGTCATGGCATATTGCCGGCGCAACTATCCCGGCAGCGAATTCACCCGACGCGCTCCACCACTGACCCGCCCAAAGAACGGACCAGACGATCAATCTTCAAGGTCTGCTCCGGGT
>JBAPYK010000364.1:0-3446 GCA_049284695.1 Rhodoplanes sp.
TAATCTTGCCGACTGGGCAATATCGCAGATAGCACAATTAGTTGGCAGGCTTGCTTAATCTAACGGCAATTTGTTGCGGCAATCGGAGAGGAGCGCAGCGGGCGCTTGGTCGCGCGATCAAACCAACCGCGAGTTTGTATGCAGCGGCCGAGGGTTACGCGCAATTTGCACCGCGGTCAGCGCCGGCGCGCCCGACCGGTCGGCTGCTGGGACTGCCCGCCGAATGAGTAGTGGGAACCGTAAGCGTCGTACCAAGAATTTTGCGTACACACGCCGCCACCGCCGCTGATGGCCGCTCGACACTGCTCGAAGCTGGAGTAGTAGCAGCTCTCCCTGCCGTTACCGTAGTACGCGCACCATGGATAGAGCCGAAGGCCGTCTTGCGCGTTTGCCGGCGACACGTCGAGCGCAAGGCTTAACGCCGCCATGGCGAAAAGCGCGGCACGCATGGGCTTCTCTCCCCGCTGTCGACGATCGAATCAGCTCAGACGTCCAGCCCCGTGCTTACATCGAGGCTCCGCTAGCACGGGGCGCTCGAGCCTATGTAGGAACGCCAACGCCTATTCGCCAATTCAGTAACGGCTCCATCTCCACGGCGGTCACGCGAGTAATCCGGCATCCGATAATGTGTTAGACGTCTTGGCTCGTCCGCGGTTCACAGGCGGCATCTCCGCCGGCGCGTCTCGGCGGGTTTGTCGAGGCGTTCTAAAGTCGTGGTTGCCCGGAAGGAGGGGTGCAATGACCGAGAAACATTATCATCTTACGAATGAGCACACCCACATTCTCGTTGGTCTTTCCAAGGACATTAAACAGAATATCGTTCATCACGGTCACATCGACGGCTTCGGCGAAGACGAACTGGCAAAGCTCTACAATCTCCCCGTTGAGGTCGTGTGGGCGATACTCGCTCACCAGCAATAGGGATTTCGCGTTTCGGTGGGGCCGCCTCCGGGCGGCCTTTTGCATTATCCTCGACGTCGCAACTACTGACTCGTCATACGCGGGCTTGACCCGCGTATCCCAGCTTGAAAACAAAGTCTTTCCATGAAGATGGATTGCCGGGTCAAGCCCGGCAATGACAAGGAGAGAGTTCGAACCTCTGATGGTTGGTATTAGATCTAGAAAAATTCGCGCAGGCCGCCTGCCACAGCCCTCTCGCTGAAGTGATCTTCCGCTGGCAGCCCTTTGCCCGTCTACGCCGTTCTTCGAGGTAAAGGGCTACGGATGAGCAGGCGTGGGGAGCGGAGCCGTCATCGGAGGGTCGAATGAAAATCATCCTCCTCCCGTTGCTCCTGGCAGTCACCGCCGATCTTGCACGTGACCGCGGGCAGTACGAGCATGTGTCTCCGGAAATCCGCCAGTGGTTCCGCGACCTGCGCTCGCCGGATGGCCGCAGCTTTTGCTGTGACGAGGCGGACTGCCTACGCACGGAGGCGCACCTGTCGGGCGATAATTGGCAGGCCCGAGCCCCGGACGGGAAGTGGATCGATATCCCGCCGAGCCGCGTGATCCACGACCGCGGCAACCCGGTCGGCGAGCCAATTCTCTGCGCGACATGGGGATTCGACGGTTGGAACGTCCTGTGTTTTGTGCCGGGAGCGCTCTTGTGACTTCACGTGTCGTGACTCAAGCGCAGCCAGGGATCGGGGCGCGTTTCAGCTGCTTGTGAGATTTGTCACATCCCATTTTTCGATTATCGGCGCATAATGTCTTTGAGCCCGCAGAGGGCAACGCTATGGCCGCTATTCTGAAACGACGTGGGTTATTCGCAAATCTGACGGCTCGTCTTGCCGATTTTGCCGCGTCCTTCGCCTTCGTGGTCGCCTATCTGCTGTTCGCTCTGATGCTCGTCGTCTTGATTGCTGACCTCGTTTTCACGATCGGGCGCTATTGGTGATCGGAACGCTTCAGAAGCGAAACTCCTGCTGCTCCAGCGCGACAACGCCGCGACAGAGATGATGACCGCCGGGGCTTTGAGCGGCTCGGCAGCTCGCGTGATCGGCCGCACGGCCCAGGTCGAAAAGCGATGGCGCGCCCGCTATGGCTCGAACCCGGGACTCCATGACGAAACTCCGTGACTAAAAGTCAATGCAATGCACGTCACATGGCATTCGAGCGAGCGCTTGGCTGCCAGCTCGCCATGCCGGTCATTTTGGCCGGTAAATCAGCCCGGCCGGTACCTGCGCGACAAGTGACGTGGGGCGGGACCCCCGAAGGAGTACCAAGAACCGTAAGCTTCATAAAACGGATTGGCGGCACACATGCCGCCATTGCCGCTGATCGCTAGTTGGCACTGCTGCCAAGTCGAGAAATAACAGTTTGTCCCGCCGCCGCGCCCGGTGCCGCCGTAATACGCGCACCAGGGATAAAGCGGATAACCGCCTTGCTGCGCGCTTGCCGGCGCAGCGTTGAGAGCGGCGGTCAATGCAGCGACTGCGAAAAGCGCGGCACGCATGGCGTTCTCCCTGTCGTCGATGATTAAATCAACTGCCATCCCCGCTCGCGGCCGTTGCCGCTGGTACATCCGCAGTCGGCATCCGCGAGCAGGGCGCGGCAAGGAGGCCGCTTAGGCCTATGTGGTGACTGCGGGCCCGGTTCGCCAGTTGCCCGAACTCACATCTCTTTCCGTTCGACCGCGCATCCGCGCCGATATCTCGCAGGCGGTGCAGACCCTGCACGGGCGGAAGGCAGGCTTATGGTGTCATGCCGCGCCGGCGGGACGTTGAGGGCGATGCTCAGTGCAGCCACTGCAAAAAACGCGGCGCGCACAGCATTCTCCCGGTTGTCCGGCGATTGAACCGGCTCTCAATCCCCGCTCACGGCCGTTGCCCTGACACATGCGCATCCGGCGCTCGCAAGCCGAGGCTTGTCGGGCGTGCCGATGATGCCGCGGAAAGGGCCGTCATCGAACGTAAGTAGCTGCGACCGGTTGCGTGATGTACCACGCGGCCGTGACGCCCGCCGTCATCACTAACGCCACGAAGAATGCCAAAATGATCTCGCGCATCGGGACCTCCCACCTGGATGCCTAAAACAGGTATCGGGGAGAGGAGCGCTGAGCACTGTGACCAGCCTCACAGAACCGGCATACGCCGGGTCATCAGAGGGCCGCAGGGAGCGGCGACGAAAAGACCCATGGGATGAGATCCGCCTCGCGGTTGCGCGGGCATCACAGCGACGACGGTATTCGCCGTCGACCCTTTAAGCCGGCCACGATTCAAAATCAGGGCGAGGGCGAAGGCCGCAGCCAGTCGCAGAGCCGAAAACCGCTATAGGTAGCATTGCAGTCTTGCGCAGACTGGCCGGCATTGCGCGGGTTGGTCAGGGCGGGGGCAGGGACCGAACGAGAGCCGGCGCGCTGGTAAGTGTTGCGCGTCTGCCCATAGCTCTGCGCGACTGCGGTGGAAGTCTGGGCGAGAACAAGTGCGGCAATGAAGACGAGAGTG
>JBAPYK010000365.1:0-9187 GCA_049284695.1 Rhodoplanes sp.
CTGCCGCTTGCCGGGCATGGCCGCCCGGTCGCCGGTGCGCGTCGTGCTCGATACCGGGCTCCGCCTCCCGCGCGAAAGCCGCCTCATCCGCACCGCACGGCAGACGCCCGTGTGGGTCGTTGCCGGCGATGCCGCACCGGAATCGCTCGAACGCGATCTGCGGCGCGAGGGCGCCGAGATATTGCGGCTCGGGGGCGCCGCGACGCTCGATCTGGGCGAAACGCTTGCAGCGCTTGCGCAACGCGGAATCACCCGGCTGATGGTCGAGGGCGGCCCGAAAGTCGCCGCCTCGTTCGTGCGTGCCGATCTGATCGACGAAGCGGTCCTTTTGCACGGAAATTGCACAATCGGGAAGAATGGGATCGATGCGCTCGACGGGCTCGCCCTTGCCGCGCTGACGCGGTCGAAGGCGCTTGCGGCGCGATCGGTTGAAACCGTCGGTTGCGACCGGGTCGAGACGTTTAGCCGCGCGAGCTTGGCCGGTCACACGATCGGCACATGATCGGGGCATTTCTGGCTGGTCTGCTCCGGGCGGCGGCGCTTTGAGAGCATTGCTCTTGGTCAATGCAGAGGCAGACGGGCGTCTGTCGTTGGTTCGGAGATTATTCGGCCGTTTTGTTCCTTGCCGGCGCGCAGCTGATTGCGGCGAGACAGAGGGCGTTTTTGATGAGCACTTACCGACTGAAATCGCTGTTTTCCCCCCGCGCCGTTGCGGTGGTGGGCGCAAGTCCGCGCGAGCTCTCGTTGGGCCGGATCGTGCTCGGCAATCTGCGCAAGGCAGGGTTCAAAGGCCCGATACACATCGTCAATCCCCGCTACCCGGAGATCGACGGACAGGCTACCGTTCCGAACATCGAGGCGCTCGACCCCGCCCCCGATCTGATGGTCGTGACCGCGCCGGCCGCCGAAGTCCCCGGCCTGATTGCGAGCGCTGGCGCGCGCGGGGTTGCCGCGGCCATCGTGATCACCGCCGGGCTCGGCCACGGGCCGGGCTCGCTCGCCGAGCAGACGCGCCAAGCGGCGCGAGCGCATGGTCTGCGGCTCCTCGGACCCAACTGTCTGGGCTTGTTCGTGCCGAGCGCGCGCCTCAACGCCAGCTTCGCGGTGCATCAGCCGAAGATCGGCGATCTCGCGCTTATTTCGCAGTCGGGGGGCGTAGCGGCGGGGCTCGTGGAATGGGCGGCCGGCCGGTCGATCGGCTTTTCCGGGATCGCCTCGATCGGGGACGCCATCGACATCGATTTCGGCGACCTCCTCGACTATTTCGCCCTCGACCGCCGCACCCGGGCGATCCTGATGTACATCGAGTCGATCTCCGATGTGCGCAAGTTCATGTCGGCGGCCCGCGCGGCTGCCCGCGTGAAGCCGGTGATCGTGGTCAAGGCAGGCCGTCACGCGCAGGCCGCCCGCGCCGCGGCGACCCACACCGGCGCGCTTGCCGGCGTCGACGCAGTCTACGCCGCCGCCTTTCGCCGCGCCGGCCTGTTGCGCGTCATCGACCTCGACGAATTGTTCGCCGCCGCCGAGACCCTCGGGCGTCTCAGTCCATTCGAGGGCAAGCGTCTCGCCATCATGACCAATGGCGGCGGCATCGGCGTGCTTGCGGTCGATCGCGTCATCGATCTCGGGGGAACGCTCGCGGGCATCTCGCCGCAGACCATGGAGAAGCTCAACGCTTCGCTCCCGCCCACCTGGTCGAAGTCAAATCCCATCGACATTATCGGGGACGCCGACGCGACCCGCTACGCGGCGGCGCTGGAAGCGCTGCTCGACGACACGGAGAACGACGCCGTCCTTGCGATGAACGTGCCGACCGCGCTCGCCTCGGCGGGCGACTGCGCCGATGCGGTAGTCCGCGTCGTTCAGGAGCAGCGCGTCAAGCGCATGACGCGCAAGCCGGTGCTCGCGGTCTGGGTCGGCGACGACGGGCGCGCCGCCAAGGCGTTCGACGCCGCGGCCATTCCCTACTACAGCACCGAGACCGACGCGATCCGCGGGTTCATGCATCTCGTGCGCTATGTCGAGGCAAATCACGCGCTGATGGAGACGCCTCCGAGCGCGCCGACCGAGTTCGTCTCCGACACCGCGAAGGCGCGCCAGGTCATCGCCGAGGCGCTGGCGTCGGGCAAGACCTGGCTCGATCCGCTCGACGTCAACCGGCTCTTCGACGCCTACGGCATCCCCGTATCTCCGGCCATTCTCGCCCGCGACGGCAAGGAAGCCGCCGCCGCGGCCCGTCCTTTCCTGCAGCAAGGGCAGGGCGTGGTGGTGAAAGTGCTTTCGCCTGACATCATCCACAAGTCGGACGTGGACGGCGTGCGCCTCAATCTGACCAGCGAGAAGGCGGTCGAGACGGCAACCGAGGATATTCTCAAGCGCGCGCACGCGGCGCGGCCGTCCGCGCGCATCGAGGGAGTCACCGTCCATCCGATGCTGCTGCGGCCGAAAGCCCGCGAGCTGATCGTCGGCCTTGCCGACGATCCGACCTTCGGCCCGGTCGTGGTGTTCGGCAGCGGCGGAACGGCGGTGGAAGTGGTCGACGACAAGGCGCTGGCGCTCCCTCCGCTCGACCTGAAGCTTGCCGCCGATCTGATCAATCGCACGCGGGTATCGCGCCTGCTACGTGGCTATCGCAACGTGCCGCCGGCGGACCGCCAGGCGCTCGAATTGATGCTCGTCAAAGTAGCGCAGCTCGCGGCCGATTTGCCGGAGGTGCGAGAGCTCGATCTTAATCCCGTGCTTGCCGATGCAAGCGGGGCGGTCGCTGTCGACGCGCGCGTGGTAATCGCGCCGGTCGAGAAGGGGATGCGCGCGCACTCGCGCTTCGCCATCCGGCCCTATCCGAAGGAATGGGAACGCAGTTACCCGTCCTTTAACGGCCTGCGTCTCCTGGTGCGGCCCGTTCGGCCAGAAGATGAGGGGCTTTATCGCGAATTCTTCCGTCATGTCACCGAGGACGACCTGCGGCTGCGCTTCTTCGCGCCGGTGAGGGAATTCAGCCACACTTTCATCGCCCGGTTGACTCAGATCGACTATGCCCGCGCCATGGCGTTCGTCGCCCTTAACCAAGAATCTGGCGAGATGCTGGGAGGGGTGCGGCTGCATTCCGACGCAAATTATGAGACGGGCGAATACGCCATTCTGCTGCGGTCCGATCTGAAGGGCCGCGGCCTCGGCTGGCTATTGATGAAGACGATGATCGAATACGCGTCCGCCGAGGGCTTGGGCGTGATCGAAGGCGAGGTGCTGCGCGACAATACGACCATGCTGGCCATGTGCGGCGAGCTCGGCTTCAAGATCGAGGCCGACCCCGAAGACCCCGGCCTGTGTCGCGTCGTGCTTGATCTGACGACGGCGAAACCGCTCACGCGCGCCCCCGAACTGGTGCAGTGACGACGTGCGGCATGCGCGGGTCGCGGCGCCCGTCGGCGTTGGCGAGATAATTCATCGCCGTGTATTGAATTGCGGCCACTCTCGGCGAACTGCGCTGGAGGGGAAGTCGAACCGTTCGCTGATCCGAATGCGTCATAAGGCGGCTTGCGGCGATTTGTGCGCTGCGCTAAGCCTCCGGCGCCTTGCTCTGGAATGAATCTTAAGTGGTCAGGCCGGACCGACGGACAGCCGCCTCTCGGTTTCGGCGCGCAGCGGCGATCCGGACGAACCAGAGGTCTCGAATGAACGTCATCCTGCAAGACTACCTGCCGATTGCCGTTTTTATCGCCATCGCGGCCGTCATCGTGATGGGGTTGATGGTCGCGCCATTTCTGGTGGCCTACAAAAGTCCGGATGCGGAGAAACTTTCGGCGTACGAATGCGGGTTCAATGCTTTTGATGACGCGCGCATGAAATTCGACGTGCGCTTCTACCTGATTTCGCTCCTGTTCATCATTTTCGACCTTGAAGTTGCATTTCTATTTCCTTGGGCGGCGGCCTATCGCGAAATCGGCCTGTTCGGTTTCTGGTCGATGATCGTTTTTCTCGGCGTTTTGACCGTCGGCTTTATCTACGAGTGGAAGAAAGGAGCGCTCGAATGGGATTGAACGAGCGCGCGCAAGTGGCCCCGGCCGCGGCCGGAGTGCTCGATCCGCGGACGGGCAGGCCGGTTGGCGAGAACGATCCTTTTTTCCGAGGCGTCACGGACGAGCTTGCGGACAAAGGCTTTCTCGTCACCGCGACCGACGAGCTGATCACTTGGGCGCGCACCGGCTCGCTCATGTGGATGCAGTTTGGCCTTGCCTGCTGCGCGATCGAGATGATCCACGCCGCGATGCCGCGCTACGATCTCGAACGCTTCGGCGCCGCCCCGCGCGCGTCGCCGCGCCAATCCGACGTGATCATCGTGGCGGGAACGCTTACCAACAAGATGGCGCCCGCGTTCCGCAAGGTCTACGACCAGATGCCGGAGCCGCGCTACGTCATTTCAATGGGGTCCTGCGCCAATGGGGGCGGCTACTACCACTATTCCTATTCGGTGGTGCGGGGCTGCGATCGGATCGTGCCGGTCGACATCTACGTGCCCGGTTGTCCTCCGAGCGCGGAAGCGTTGCTTTACGGCGTCCTGCTTCTGCAAAAGAAAATCCGCCGCACCGGCACGATCGAACGCTGAGACGGCGCATCGGACCGTCTTCGAGGCATCGCAATGAACGACAGGTTGGACGATCTCGGACAGGCGATTGCGCGCGCGCTTCCCGAGTCCGTCACCGGCAATCAGGTGGCGAACGGAGAGCTCACGATCACGGCGCGGGCGGCCGACATCGTCAAGGTCGTCACTTTCCTGCGCGATGATCCGGGTTGCCGGTTCTTCGCCTTCGTCGATGTGACGGCGGTCGACTGGCCGCAGCGGGAAAGGCGGTTTGACGTGGTCTATCATCTGCTCTCGCCCACCAAGAACTGGCGGGTGCGGATCAAGGTCGAGGTCAACGAAAGGGAGTCGGTCCCCTCCATCATCGAGGTGTTCCCGGGCGCCAATTGGTTCGAGCGCGAAGTGTTCGACCTGTATGGCGTGCCGTTCACCGGCCATCCCGACCTGCGGCGCATCCTCACCGACTACGGCTTTTCCGGCCACCCGCTGCGCAAGGATTTCCCCTTGACGGGATTCGTCGAGGTGCGCTGGGACGATGAACAGAAGCGGGTCGTATACGACAAGGTGCAGCTCGCCCAGGAGTACCGGGATTTCGATTTTCTCTCGCCGTGGGAAGGGGCGGACTATCCGCTCCCCGGCGACGAGAAGGCGAAACAGTAACGGGGCGAGCAGGAATGACGAGCGGTGAATAGGGATGGCTGAAGCTTCGGTTCGCACTTTCACCATCAATTTCGGGCCGCAGCATCCGTCCGCGCATGGCGTGTTGCGGCTGTTGCTCGATCTCGACGGCGAGGTGATCGAGCGCGCCGACCCGCATATCGGGCTCTTGCATCGCGGCACCGAGAAGCTGATCGAGCACAAGACCTATCTACAGGCCATTCCCTATTTCGATCGGCTGGACTACAGCGCCCCGATCAACCAGGAGCACGTGTTCTGCCTCGCGGTGGAGAAGTTGATCGGGCTCGAGGTTCCCAAGCGCGGCCAACTGATGCGCGTGCTGTTTTTGGAGCTCGGCCGGCTGATCAACCATATTCTCAACACGACCACGCAAGCGCTCGACATCGGCGCCCTCACGCCTCCGCTCTGGGGGTTCGAGGAACGCGAAAAGATCATGAATTTTTACGAGCGGGCGTCGGGCGCGCGCATGCACTGCAATTACATGCGTCCGGGCGGCGTCCACCAGGATGTGCCGCCGAAGCTGCTCGACGACATCTGGGCGTTCTGCGATCCGTTCCTGAAGGTTCTCGACGACATCGAGGAATTGCTGACCGAGAACCGCATTTTCAAACAGCGGATGGTGGATATCGCCGTCATGACCTTGGAGGATGCATGGGGCTGGGGTTTCTCGGGGCCGCATGTGCGCGCGGCGGGCGCCGCGTGGGACCTGCGCCGCGCACAGCCCTACGAATGCTATTCCGAGCTCGAATTCGACATTCCGACTGGCAAGCACGGCGATTGCTACGACCGTTACCTCGTGCGCATGGAGGAGATGCGCCAGTCGATCCGCATCATCAAACAGTGCCTGGAAAAACTGCGCTCGCCGGAAGGCCAAGGACCGGTCATCGCCGAGGACAACAAATTCGTGCCGCCGCGGCGCGGCGAGATGAAGCGCTCGATGGAGGCGCTTATCCACCATTTCAAGCTCTACACCGAGGGCTTCCACGTGCCGGCGGGCGAGGTCTACGCCGCCGCCGAAGCGCCAAAGGGCGAGTTTGGCGTCTATCTCATCGCCGATGGCACCAACAAACCGTACAAGTGCAAGATCCGCGCGCCCGGCTTCGCCCACTTGAGCGCGCTCGACTTCATCAGCAAGGGCCACATGCTCGCGGACATGACCGCGATTATTGGCGCGCTCGACATCGTGTTCGGCGAGGTGGACCGTTGAAGGGCGTATTGCAGCACAGCGGACGGCGCGACCGGACGAAGCGCGCCGAGATTGACGCGGCAGCCGGGAAAGCGCGGCGGTGCGTTTTCCCCGTCGCGTTTTCGGGAGGTCGGCCGATGAAGCTCGACCAGCTGCTGCGGAGACCCTACCAGCCGAGCGAGCGGCGCTTCCAGGAAGGGATGCGCTACGCCTGCGCGACCGCGGCGGCGATCACGCCTTTCGTGCTCGATGTCTTCCCGGCGCGATCGGTGATCGACGTCGGATGCGGCGCCGGCGTGCTGCTTGCCGCGTTCGCCGAACGCGGCGTTGAAAGAATCGTCGGCGTCGACGGCTGCTACACCAATCGCGCGCGGCTGCAGTTCGATCCCAAGCATTTCGTTGGCTGGGACCTCAATCAGCCGCTCGGCCCCTTGGGGCTCGGCCGCTTCGATCTCGCGCTGTCGGTCGAGGTCGGCGAGCACCTGTTGCCCGCGCGGGCCGATGGCCTAGTCGATGACTTGTGCGCGCTCGCCGACGTCGTGCTGTACGGCGCCGCGATCGTGAATCAAGGCGGCATCAATCACATCAATGAACAATGGCAGTCCTACTGGGCGCGCAAGTTCCTCAGCCGCGATTACATTCCGTATGACATTCTGCGGCCGGTGATTTGGAACACCCCGGATGTGCCGTACTGGTACAAGCAGAATGCGCTGTTCTATGTGAAGCGCGGCTCCCCCAGCCACGAGCATTTCGAAAACCGGTTTCCCGGCGCCGCGGTCACGCTTCTCGACATGGCGATGCTCGATATCGTGCATCCCGATCTGTATTCGATGCATGTCGAGAAGAAACGCGGCCTTCGCCGCTTGCAGAAGAACGTCAGGCGCTATGTCCTGCAGTTCACCGGCCAGCGGGCGAAACGCCAGGCGCCGATCAGTTCGCGAATGAAGGAGAGTTGAGCGTGGCTACGCGCCGTCTCGCCCCCGCCGACATCCAGCCTGCGAGCTTCGCCTTTACGGCGGAGAACCTGGCCTGGGCGAAGAGTCAGATCGTCCGGTACCCGGAGGGCCGGCAGGCCTCCGCAGTGATCTCGCTGCTGTGGCGGGCGCAGGAGCAGGCGGGCGGCTGGTTGCCGCAAAAGGCGATCGAGCATGTCGCCGAAATTCTGGGCATGCCGTTCATTCGCGTGCTCGAAGTCGCGACCTTCTACACGATGTTCAATCTCGAGCCGGTCGGCCGGCATTTCGTGCAGCTGTGCGGGACGACGCCCTGCATGCTGCGCGGCGCCAACGAACTCAAGAAAGTTTGCCGCGAGAAGATCGGCGAGGAGCATCACGTCACCGCCGACGGCAAGTTCTCCTGGATCGAGGTCGAGTGCCTGGGCGCCTGCGTCAACGCGCCGATGGTGCAGATCAACTTCGATACCTATGAGGATCTTACGCCGGAGCGGTTCGGCCAGATTCTCGACGATCTCGGCGCGGGCCGGCCGGTGCAGACGGGACCGCAGATCGACCGTCAGTTCTCCGCGCCGGTCGGCGGCCCGAATACGTTGACCGATCCGTCGATCTACCAGAAAAAAACCGGCGGAAAGCCGCAAGAGCCGGCGCTCGCCGACGGCGATGCGAAGCGGCCCGGCAAGGCCGCCAATGTCCGTGAATCCGCCATTCCCAAGCCGCCGGTGGGCGACGCCAGCGGCAACTCCAACACCGGGCGCGCATGATGCTGCAGGACCGCGACCGCATCTTCACCAATCTATACGGCTTCCATGACTGGAAGCTTGCCGGCGCCCGGGCGCGCGGGGCATGGGACGGCACCAAGGCCATCTTGGAGCGCGGCCGCGACTCCATCATCGAGGAGGTCAAGTCTTCGGGGCTGCGCGGGCGCGGCGGCGCCGGATTTCCCACCGGCCTGAAATGGTCGTTCATGCCCAAGAAGTCGGACGGCCGGCCGCATTACCTCGTCGTCAATGCCGACGAATCCGAGCCTGGCACCTGCAAGGACCGCGACATCATCCGGCACGACCCGCACCTTCTGATCGAAGGTTCGCTGATCGCGAGCTTCGCCATGGGCGCCCACGCGGCCTACATCTACATCCGCGGCGAGTTCGTGCGCGAGCGCGAGCGCCTGCAGGCGGCGATCGACGAAGCCTATGACGCGAAGCTGATCGGCAAGAACAACGTCCACGGCTACGATTTCGACCTCTATCTCCATCACGGCGCCGGCGCCTATATCTGCGGCGAGGAGACCGCGCTGCTCGAAAGCCTCGAAGGCAAGAAGGGCATGCCGCGGCTCAAGCCGCCATTCCCGGCGAATATGGGCCTCTATGGCTGCCCGACCACCGTCAACAATGTGGAGAGCATCGCGGTCACGCCCGACATCATGCGCCGCGGCGCCGCCTGGTTCGCCGCGATCGGCAAGCCCAACAACACCGGCACCAAGCTGTTCTGCATTTCCGGCCATGTGAACAAGCCGTGCAATGTCGAAGAGGCGATGGGCGTTTCGCTGCGCGAACTGATCGATACCCATGCCGGCGGCGTGCGCGGCGGCTGGGACAATCTGCTCGCCGTCATCCCCGGCGGCTCCTCGGTGCGCTGCCTCCCGGCGCCGCTGTGCAACGATCTCACGATGGATTTCGACGCGCTGGTCAAGCTCAGGTCCGGTCTCGGCACCGCCGCGGTGATCGTGATGGACAAGTCGACCGACATCGTGCGCGCCATCGCCCGTATTTCGTATTTCTACAAGCA
>JBAPYK010000366.1:0-25176 GCA_049284695.1 Rhodoplanes sp.
ACCGCCTCGTTGTCCACGTCCAGCAGCCGCTTCTTGTCGGCCGGCAGCGTCGCCTGGTCGAGCAGGCGCGACTGGAACTCGAAGCCGCCGCCGGATATGCGCCGGCATCCGGGTCGAACCCAAAGGCTTTCAGCGCATATCGATTTAGCTTTAACGAAACGATCTTCAAGCGGGAACATACATAGAACGAAGGCGCTTGGTTAACGCCCGATCGACTCAATGCGACTTGGATCGACCGCGCGCCTTGCCCGCGTCGTTGTCCGTTTTGCGCTCTGCGGCATGGTATTTACGGCGGATGTCGGCGAGATCGACGCGCGGCGCCGGCAGCTCTAAACCCATGTCGTCCATCGCGTCGGCGATGATCGTCGAGATGGCGAGGTCGCGGAACCATTTGTGGTTTGCCGGTATCACAAACCAGGGCGCCCGCTTCGTGCTGGTCTGCGCGATGGCGTCCTCATAGGCTTCCACATATTGCGGCCAAAGCTCGCGCTCCGAATAGTCGCTCTCGCTGATTTTCCAGCGCCGCGCTGGATCGTCGAGCCGCTGCTTGAAGCGCGCGAGCTGCTCGTCCGGGCCGATATGAAGATAGAACTTCAGAATGCGGGTGCCGTTCTCCGCGAGCATTCGTTCGAAATCATTGATCAGCTCGAAGCGCTCCGACCATACCTTGCGTGGAACGAGCTTATGGACGCGAACGACCAAGACGTCTTCATAATGGGACCGGTTGAAGATCGCGACCTCGCCCTTGGCCGGTGTCCGCTGATGGATGCGCCAGAGGAAATCATGCGCGAGCTCGATCTTGCTCGGCTCTTTGAAACAAGAGACAAACGTGCCTTGCGGATTCATGCCGGTGAATAGGTGCCGAACCACTCCGTCCTTTCCGCCCGCGTCGAGCCCCTGCAGCACGATGAGCAGCGACTGGCGAGCGTCCGCGTAAAGCAAGTATTGCAGCCGATCGATTCGTTCGACCTGCTTGCCAATCTCCGCGGCGGCTTGCTCATGAGAATCGTATTCCCCTTTATATGAGGGGTCGATCTTGCCAAGGCGCACTTTCGCGCCGGGCTCGACGACGAACTTTTTAAGGAAATTCATGCGTATCTCCTCAGGCATCCCCGGATAACAATACTATCGAGTATCTGACGCTACTGCACGAGGGTTCGGGCATGCCGGCCCATCGTCTCTTCTCTGCGACTGCGCGATCTTCCACTATCAACCCCTCGCGAATTGCAGCGGCGTCTGCGAGATACGTGCTATAGAAGGGCCCTCGTTTTTCCGGAGCGGACAGTTCCGGGCATGTGGGCTTGAGACCCGTGCCCCGTAGGCCGCTGAATTGAAGCTGTACCAAAGGAGGTCGCAGTGAGATACGCGCTCGCTATCAGCGTTGTGCTGGCGCTCGGTTATTCCGGCCAGGCAATCGGCGCCGAAAGACCGCTGCGATTGGCCCAGAGCCAAACCTCGGCCGCCTGCATCGGCAACTGCAACACAGCCTATGCAACATGCGCAAATCAATGTCCGACGGCCGCGAACCTGTCGCAGGTTCTACCTGACGTCAATGTTGCAACAAACATTCAAGGCAACCGGGCCGAAATCATTCAAAATAACCTGCCGATTCAATGCCGCCTAAACTGCACCAGCCAACAGCAGGCCTGTTGGGCGACGTGTCGCTGAGGAGGGCTCGCGTTCGGTTCTGGCCGCATGTCATGCGGTGAAGCGGTTCCCGCTTCGCCGCAAAGCGTCTTACGCGGCGTCGGTGCCGCGCCGTCCGATCAAGGCGAGGGCCGCGCGCAATTGACCTCCGGCGCGCTCGATCAGCCGCACGCCTTCCTCGGGTTCGCAGCCACGCAGCAGCATAACGGCAAGCTTGACGCTGCCGTGCGCCCGTTGCAGCGCATTGCGTGCGTCCGTACGGCTGCATCCGGTCAAGCGCATCAACATGTCCTCGCTGCGTCGGACCAGCTTTTCGTTGACGGCCTGCACGTCGATCATGAGACCCTGGTAGACGCGGCCCAGCAAAATCATCAGAAGGGTGGAGAGCAGGTTCAGCGCGATCTTCTGCGCCGTGCCTGCTTTCAGGCGGGTTGAACCCGCGATCGGCTCAGCGCCGGTGTCGAGCCAAATGGGATGGTCGGACTCCTCCAACAGGGGCGTGCCGGCATTATTCGCGATCCCGATGGTCAGCGCGCCGCGGCGCTTCGCTTCGCGCAGACATGCGAGCGTGAATGGCGTCGTTCCGCTCGCCGCCACGGCGATGAGCGCGTCCTTGCAGTCGATCACGTGCTCGCGGATAAGGCGTTCGGCCCTGCTGACCTCGTCTTCGGCGCCTTCGACCGACCGCAACAGGGCTTCGCTGCCGCCGGCCATCAACAGCAGGAGGCGTTCCTCGGGCCAACTGAACGTCGGCATCAGTTCGGCCCCGTCCTGAACCGCCAAGCGTCCGGACGTGCCAGCGCCCGCGTAGACAAGCCGCCCGCGATACCTAATCCGCGTCTCCAGGGCGCGGGCGGCGCGTTCCAAGGACGGCCGGGCGGCGCGCGTTGCGGCCACCGCGGCGAACTGTGCCTCGATCATTGCATCGAGGATTTCGCCCGGATCCCAAAGGTCGATGCCGGAATAGCGGGGACTGGCGCGTTCAGTTTCCATAGGTCGTGCGACCCGTTGCACATGCCTAAACGGTGCTCGATCGGGAATCGTGCTTGCGCGTTTAGCATGAAACACGCGCGAAAGAAGAGCGTGAAGCCGAACGGCCGTCTTCTCGGCGGTGGCGGCGGCGAAACAACAGGCCGGCCAAACGCTCCGATGGGATCAATACAATCCGCCTGTACCGGTGCGCACTGCGCGATCGGCGTCGGGCGATACGCCGATCGGCTGGCCGTCCGGGCCGAGCGTGCCATACATCGTGTTCGGATCGCTGGGCGCAGTTCCAGGTTTGAAGGCTTCGAGGATTACCTTCTGGCTTCCCGGGCCGGCGCGTGTGCCGGTGCCGGCGTCGATCCGAACGAGCTTGATGCCGGGCGGCACACGGAACGGCACTGCCGGCTTGTCGGCGAGTACGATCTTAAGGAAGTCGCGCACGATCGGGGCGGCGAGCTGTCCGCCGGTCGCCTTGTAGCCAATATGGCGCGGCTTGTCGTAGCCGAGATAGACGCCAACGGCGATCTCGGGCGTGAAACCGATAAACCACACGTCCTTTTCGTCATTGGTGGTGCCGGTCTTGCCCGCGACCGGCTTGCCCACTTCGCGCACCACCGTGCCGGTTCCGCGTTGCACCACCCCTTCCATGATCGAGGTGACTTGGTAGGCGGTCATCGGGTCAAGCACCTGTTCACGCCGGTCGATCAAGGTCGGCTCAGACTGATTGTGCCATTTGTCGGCGTCGCAGCCGACGCATTCGCGCTGATCGTGTTTGTAGATCGTCTTGCCGTAGCGATCCTGAATGCGGTCGATCAGGGTCGGCGTGATGCGTCGTCCGCCATTGGCGATCATGGAATAGGCGGTGACCATGCGAAGCACGGTCGTCTCGCCGGCGCCAAGCGCATAGGACAGGTAGGGAGGCAAGCTGTCGTAGACCCCGAACCGCTTGGCGTATTCGGCAATCAGCGGCATGCCGACATCCTGCGCGAGCCGCACGGTCATCACGTTGCGCGAATGCTCGATGCCGAAGCGCAGCGTCTGCGGGCCGTAATATTTGCCGGTGGAATAGTTCTCCGGCCGCCAGATGCCGATTCCGGGCCCTTGATCGATTTCGATCGGGGCGTCGACCACGACGCTTGCGGGCGTGTAGCCGTTGTCGAGAGCGGAAGCATAGACAAGCGGCTTAAACGATGAGCCCGGTTGCCGCATCGCCTGGGTTGCGCGATCGAACTGGCTCTGGTCGAAGGAGAATCCGCCGACCAGCGCGAGCACGCGGCCGGTCACCGGGTCCATCACCGCCATGCCGCCGGATATCTCCGGAATCTGCCGTAGCCGGAACTCTTTTCCTTCCTGGCCGAGCGGCTCGACATAGATGACATCGCCCGGATTGAGCACCTGGGAGACCTGCGTCACCCCCTTATTGCGCCCGGATCCGCGCGCCGGCTTTGCCCACTTTATCCCTTCGACGGGGATGACGCCGACCTGCCGCTCGCGCGACACCGCGCCGCCCGGCAAGCGTCCGGGCTGAAAGCCGATCCGCGCGCTCTGGTCGCTCGTCTCGAGGACGACCGCAAGCCGCCATGGCGCGACGTCGGAGAGGGCCCGCAGGTCAGCGAGGCGGGCGCCCCAATCGCCGGACACATCGATCTTGGTGACCGGCCCGCGGTAGCCCTGGTTCTCGTCGAACCGCACGAGCGCATCGGACATCACCTTGCGAGCGATCGTCTGCAGCTTGGGGTCGAGCGTGGTGCGTACCGAGAGTCCGCCTTCGTAGAGCCGCTTCTCGCCATATTTATCCTGAATTTCCCTTCGCACTTCCTCGGCGAAATACTCGCCTGCGAAAATGTGCGCGCCGGTCGGCCGCGGGGTGACGTTGAGCGGCTCCTTCTTGGCGGCCTCGCCCTCGGCGGCGGTGACGAACCCGTTTTCGACCATGCGATCGATGACATAGTTGCGCCGCTCGATCGCGCGTTCGCGTTGGCGGAAGGGGTGGAGTTGCGAGGGCGCCTTGGGCAGCGCCGCGAGATAGGCGGCCTCCGCAATCGACAGCTCGTGCACCGACTTGTCGAAGTAGAGAAGCGATGCCGCGGCCACGCCATAGGCGGAGAAACCGAGATAGATTTCGTTGAGATAGAGCTCGAGGATGCGATCCTTCGAATAGGTCCGCTCGATCTTCAGCGCCAGTAGCGCCTCCTTGATCTTGCGCTCGAACGAGACCTCGTTGGTGAGCAGGAAGTTCTTGGCGACCTGTTGGGTAATGGTCGAGGCGCCCTGCGGGCGGCGATTGGTGCCCATGTTCTGCGCATAAAGCATGCCGGCGCGCATGATGCCGCCGAAGTCGAGGCCGCCGTGTTCGTAGAAATTCTTGTCTTCGGCGGAGATGAACGCGTTGATCACGCGCTTCGGGATCGCCTGGATGGGAATGTAAAGTCTGCGCTCACGCGCATATTCGGCGAGCAGCGACCCATCGACCGCATGGATCCGGGTCATGACGGGCGGTTCGTAATCCTGAAGCTGGGAGTAGTCGGGCAAATCCTTGGAATAGTGCCACAGCAAACCGGCCACCGCCGCGATACCGACGAGGAACAATATCGTTCCGGTCGCGAACAGAAAGCCGAAGAATCGCAGGATCAGCCTCATGTGCCCCGTTTCCCGCAAGCTGCGCGCCAACCGCATGCCCCGATCGCAGGCGCGACCGCCGGAATCCCTACCGTTAGGTCGCGCTGTTTTATGGTCAAACTGAGGCCCTGGCCGCTTCGACGCCTACGCGTCTTTCCTGACGCCTACGCGAATTTCCTGACACCGTCAGTTCGATCCGGATTTCGCTCCCGAACCCGCAAGCCTGGTCGTGAAGAACGCATCGATCGCCTGGACGATCTTCTCGCTCACCTGCGAGCGCCAGTCATTGGAGGTGAGTGCCTTGATGTCGTCGCTGCTGGACACATAGCCGAGTTCGAGCAGCACCGAGGGCACGTCGGGGGCGGTCAGGACCCTGAAGCCGGCGGCTTTCAGCGGGTGCTTATGGAGACGGGCCGTAGCCTTGAGCTCACCGACCAGCACATGGGCGAATTGCGTGGCGTAGTTCTTGGTCTCACGCTGGGCGAGATCAATCAGAATGTCGGCGATGTCGTTTGGCTCATGGGAGAGGTCGACCCCTGCGATCACGTCGGCTTTGTTTTCCGCATCGGCGAGCCGCGCCGCTTCGGCGTCCGAAGCATGCTCGGAGAGAGTATAGACGGTAGCACCCTCCGCATTGCCTTCCCGCCGTCGCAACGCATCGCAGTGAATTGAGATGAACAGTTGCGCGTCCCGCTGCCGGGCCAGCCGAACACGCTCGCCGAGTTCGACGAAGCGATCGTCCGTGCGGGTCATCACCACCCGGTACTTGCCGGTCTGTTCAAGTTTGTCCCGCAACATGAGGCCGAACTCGAGCACGATCGTTTTTTCCACTTCGCCGCTCGCCGCGCGGGTTCCCGAATCGATGCCGCCGTGGCCTGGATCGAGCACGATGACCGGTCGCGGATCGCCATCGGTCGCCGTCGGCGCGTCGCGGTCGGTTCGCCGCGGCGCATCGCGTGGCAGCCGATTGTCGATAGCCGCGGCGCGCAGGAAAGTCTCGCGGTCAACCGCGGTGAGATCGAGTACGAGCCGGCCAGGGAGGTCGTCCACGGGGTCAAGCACATAGGCTCGTTCGACCCGTACCGGTCCGGTCGTGTCGATCACGATGCGTGAACCGCCCGGCATCACGAGGCCGTAGCGGAACGCCTTGACGAGGCCGCGTCCCCGCTCCCCGGTCCTGGCCGGAAACTGGAACGTAACCTGCGGCATGTCGATGATGACCCGGTAGGGATTCGCAAGCGTAAAGGCTCGGATGTCCACCTTTTGGGATATGTCCACGACAAGCCGGGTCTGCTTCTGATCGCCCGCGACCCGGGCGCCGGTGGCGAGCGGAAAGGTTTGGGAAGCCGTAGCCTGCCGCACCTGCGCCAGGCCGGGCGTGACGGCGCCAACGGCGCCGATCCAAAGCGCGGCGGCGAGGAGTGTCACGTAACGAACCACTGGTCGAATGCCCCCATGTATTCGTTCCGGACCTTAGGCCATTTCGGCTCCGCCCGTCATCAGCGATGGCAGAACACGGCGGTCTAATAACGGCAACGCGTCTAGACGCGAATCGCGAGCGCCGCCCGTTCAATCGAATAATTTCAAGTAGTTAATGTCGACTTTTTAATGGTCGGTTGCGCCGCCGATCCGACAAACGAGGCCGGCGGCGCCAGCGATAACGCAACCGTGCACAAGCAAAGGTTGCTGTTGACATCGACTTGCCAACGGACCGGCGCGCCCTTTAATAAGGAGTGCTGGTGGATTCTCAGAGGTTTCGGTTCTGCCTGTCAGGCAGCTGGCCATCGTGGGCTACCACCTGTTGCAGCGAGTACGCATGGAGCGACTCGTAGGAGACAGGGAGAAATCGACTAGGCGCCTCCCAAGGAGGAGTATTGAGGATGTGCACGATTCCTCGGGGCGTCCACGCGAAATTTCCCCAGCTCTGAAGATACCATTGCTGGCCGCGCGCAAAACGTGGCCCCCGTCACACCCCAGGAATCGAGGCTCATGTCCGGAATCATGAACGAGCAGCGAACCGCTCGGCGCTATGGTAGAGCGCCGGCACAGGCTGACTCGCGTTCGCCCGGCATCCGCCCCGCGTTTCGGGGCTCTTGCTTAACCCCCAAATTTGGCGCGCATTTTTCGCTTTCGCCCGCGGCCGTCCAGCAGACGCCGAGTGGCCGAGGGCGAATGCGACGCCCAGAGAAACGAACATGGCTAATAAAATGCTTATCGACGCGACGCACCCGGAGGAAACGCGGGTGGTCGTGCTGCGCGGCAATCGGGTAGAGGAGTTTGATTTCGAGTCGGCGAGCCGTCGCCAGTTACGAGGCAATATCTATCTCGCCAAGGTGACGCGGGTCGAACCGTCGCTGCAGGCCGCCTTTGTGGACTACGGCGGCAATCGGCACGGGTTTCTAGCGTTCAGCGAAATCCATCCAGACTACTACCAGATTCCAGTTGCCGATCGGCAGGCGCTCCTCGACGAGGAGGAGCGTGCTCATCGCGCAGCCGAGGTGGAGGCCGACCGCCGCGCTGCGGCCCGCTCGGCGCATGCAGCGCCGGCGAAGCGGTCTCCCGAGCCGGACCACCGCGTCGCCAGCGAGCCGGTGGCCGAGGCGGAAAGCACTGGCGCGACCGCAGAGCCGGGCCCCGAAGCCCTGGCGGCGCTGTCCGAAGAGTGGGTGGAATCGTCATCCGAAGAGTGGGTGGAACCATCGACGCTGGTGGAGGTCAAGGAGCCGGCAGCGCGCGACGCCGATCGGCCGGGCGAGCCCAACGCCGCAGTCGAGGCGATGGCGCCGCTCACAGGAAAACCGTCGGAACCCGCAGAGGGAATTGACGAAGTTCCGGATTTCACCGGTACGGCGCACGTTACCGATGCGGATAAGCCCGCCGACGAGCCGGCGGGGGCCGGCGAAGGCTCAGCCGGTGCGGCCGATCTTGCCCTCGCCGGGTCGTTGCCGGAGTCGTCTGCTGAACGGAGCGCTGCTGACGCGCCCATGGCCGTCCTGGATGGGGAGGCCGGCGACGGCAAACCGGAAGAAGAGGCCGACGAAGACGATGACGAGGAGGGCGAAGACAAGGTCGAGGATGATGACGACGACGAAGAGGACGAGGAGGACGAGGACGAGGACGACGAAGACGAGGCCTCCGCGACTGAGGACACGGTCGAATCCGTAGGGGGGGCCGACGCCCTCGAGGAAGTGCAGGATCGGGCGCCGCGCGTCCGCCGCCAATACAAGATTCAGGAAGTGATCAGGCGCCGGCAGATCATGCTGGTGCAGGTGGTGAAGGAAGAACGCGGAACCAAAGGCGCGGCGCTCACCACATATCTTTCGCTTGCCGGCCGCTATTCGGTGCTGATGCCGAACACCGCTCGGGGGGGCGGCATCAGCCGCAAGATCACCAGCCCGCAAGATCGCAACCGGCTCAAGGAGGTGGCGCAGGACCTCGAAGTTCCGGAGGGAATGGGGGTGATCTTGCGCACGGCCGGCGCCTTGCGCACCAAGACCGAGATCAAGCGCGATTTCGAGTATCTGCTGCGCATGTGGGAGCAGGTGCGCGACCTGACGCTGAAATCGAGCGCCCCGACTCTCGTCTATGAGGAAGGTTCGGTGGTCAAGCGTGCGATCCGCGATCTCTACAATAAGGACATCGACGAGGTCATCGTCGCCGGCGAGCCGGCCCATCGCGAAGCGAAAGACTTCATGCGCATGCTCATGCCGAGCCATGCGAAGAACGTGAAGCTCTACGCGGATAACCAGCCGCTGCTCATCCGCTACGGCGTCGAGAGCCAGCTCGACGCGATGTTCTCGCCGATCGTCCAGCTGCGGTCCGGCGGCTATATCGTGCTCAATCAGGCGGAGGCTTTGGTCGCCATCGACGTCAACTCCGGCCGCGCCACGCGCGAGCACCACATCGAAGACACCGCGCTCAAGACCAATCTGGAGGCGGCCGAGGAGATCGCCCGCCAGCTTCGCCTGCGCGACCTCGCCGGACTCATCGTGATCGATTTCATCGACATGGATGAGAAGCGCAACAACCGCGCGGTGGAGCGCAGGCTCAAGGAGTGCCTCAAGAACGATCGCGCGCGCATCCAGGTCGGCCGGATTTCACATTTCGGGCTGCTCGAAATGTCGCGGCAGCGCATCCGCACCAGCGTGCTCGAGAGCTCGACCGAGAAGTGCCCGCATTGCGGCGGCACCGGCCATATTCGCTCCGTCGCCTCGGTCGCATTGCAGTGCTTGCGGATGCTCGAGGAAGCGCTGCTGCGCGGGGCCACCCACAACATCGTCGTGCGGACGGGCGCCGAAGTCGCGCTCTACATGCTCAACCACAAACGCGCCCACTTGCGCGAGCTTGAACAGCGTTTCCGCATCACCGTCACCGTCAAAGCCGAATCTGCGCCCAACGGGCAGCAGCCCTTCCTCATCGAGAAGGCCGAGCAGGTCCACAGTCTGGAGCAGGCGCGCGCGCTCGCTGCTCAGCCGGCGGCGCTGGTTCCGATCGTGGTGCCCGAGGAAGCGGAGCCCGAGGAAGCGGAGCCCGAGGAAGAAGCCCACCTTGAGAGCGAGGAGGTCTCCGCCAAGGATGAACTGGCCGAAGAGGAGCGCGTTGGGGTCGACGAGAACGGCGGGCGGCGCCGTCGCCGGCGGCGGCGACGCGGCCGGCGTGGCGAGGAACAGGGCGAGGCCGGCCCATTCACCAGCGAAACTGTCGCGGAGCATGCGGTCGCCCACGAGGACCATGATGGCGTCGAAGGCGAGGAGGGCCGTCCCGTTGCGTCGCGCCCGCCCGAACATCGCGCAGGCGAGGAAGAGATCGCAGAGGAAGGCGGCTCGGCGGATCAGCGTCGGCGGAGGCGCCGGGGCCGGCGCGGCGGGCGACGGAATCGGCGGCCGGAGGGCGAAGGCGCGCCGTCCACTCTCGCCGAAGAGGTCGTGGAACCGCTGGAGCCGGAGATCGTCGAAGCGAGCGCCGATCTGGAAGGCCGCTCGCTCGAATTCGAACGATCTGTAAGCGAGGACGCTGGCCTTGAGGAGCGGCAGGCCGTTCCGCCGCAAGGGGAGGCGGGGCCTGAGGAGGAATTGCCGCGAATACCGTCTGGCGGGGAGCAAGCTCCGCTCGCGGACGAACAGAGCCTCCCTGCGCCGGCTCATCATCCGGAAGCGAGCACGCCGTCGGGCGCTCCGGTGACGTCAGAGCCGACCGGTTCTGCGGGAGCCGCACCGCGGCGTCGTTCGACCGTACGCGAAGCGGTTGCTTTGCCGGATGAAGATGGCCCTCCGGCGTCGGCCGAACCTGCGCAAGCCGAAGCCGCGCGGGGGGTGAATGGGGACCATACGGTTGAGCCGCCGGAGGTCGAAGCCGCCGAGACGGCGTCTCCGTCCGAGCGGGTCGGGTCACGACGCACGGGCTGGTGGGCACGCCGCATGGGCGGCAACAAGGGCTGAGCACCTTTCGCGGGAAGGACCGCGGCGACGCCATGCACAGCCGCTATGTCGAGCGCGACGCCGCGGCGATCGTCGCGCGCTATGCCGGCGAGGGCGTCGGGCGCGACATCGCGCTGCGCGTCTACACGACCAGGCTGCTCGGCCAAGACGCAAAGCTCGTACGCCACGGCGGCGGCAACACTTCGGTGAAAGCCCGCGTGACCGATCTCGTCGGCGCCGAGGTTGAAGCGCTGTGCGTGAAGGGCTCGGGATTCGACATGGCGGCGATCGAGCCATCGGGCTTTGCCGCCGTTCGCCTCGCGCCGCTGCGGTCGCTGCGCGCCCGCGCCACCATCACCGACCGCGACCTGCTGCAGATCCAGCGCGCAAATCTCATTGACCCGATGGGTCCGAACCCGTCGGTCGAGATGCTGCTGCATGCGTTCCTGCCGGCGAAATTCATCGATCACACGCATGCGAATGCGGTGCTGAGCCTCATCGACCAACCGGACGGCGCGGCGCTCATGGCGGAAGTGTTCGGCGAGCGCGTCGATCTCGTGCCCTATGTCCGGCCGGGCTTTGGGCTCGCCAAGGCGGCGGCCGCGGTGTTCGAGCGACGCCCGCAGGTGCAAGGGCTGATCCTCGACAAGCATGGAATCTTCACCTTCGGCGACACCGCGCGCGAGGCCTATGAACGCATGATGGAGATAGTGTCGGCCGCCGAAGCGCGCCTGCAGCGCGGGCGCAAGCCGATCGTCGCCGGGCGCCTGCCGGACAGGCTTGCGTCCGCCACGGAGGTGATGCCGATCATCCGCGGCGCTTGCAGCGCGAAGGACGAAAGCGCGGAAGGCGCATTCCACCGCCTGATCCTCGAATTTCGCGTGAGTCCTGCGATCCTCGATTTTGTTGGGGGCGCTGAACTCAAGCGTTATTCGCAAGCGGGCGTGGTTACTCCCGACTACACGATCCGCACCAAGAACTGGCCGCTCGTGCTCGATCCGCCGGTCGCCGGTGAACTCGCGGCGTTCCGAGAACACGCCCGCGCGGCGGCGGAGGCCTTCGTCGCCCGCTACCGCGATTACTTCGCCCGCAACAATGCGCGCGTCGACGGCGCAAAGCGGATGCTCGATCCGCTGCCGCGTGTCGTGCTGGTTCCTGGCCTCGGCCTGTTCGGTCTCGGACGGTCGAAGAAAGATGCAATCATCGCCGCCGACCTCGCCGAAGCGTCAGCCGCGGTGATCGCCGACGCGGAGGCGATCGGACGCTTCCAGTCGATCTCGGAAGCCGACATGTTCGACATGGAGTATTGGCCGCCGGAGCAGGCAAAGCTTGGCGCCGCCGCGGAGCCGCCGCTCGCTGGTCAAGTGGCGGTCATCACCGGGGCAGGCGGCGCGATCGGGGCGGCGACGGCGCAGGCCTTTGCGCGCGCGGGGGCGGAGGTCGCGCTCCTTGACGTGCATGAGGGCGCTGCCGGAGAACACGCGCGCGGGATCGGCGGCGCGGCGCTCGCAGTGAAGTGCGACGTGACGGACGCAGGTTCCGTACGCGCGGCCTTCGATAGAGTGGTCGAAGCGTTCGGCGGCGTCGATATCGCCGTGTCGAATGCGGGCGCGGCGTGGCAGGGGCGCATCGGCGAAATCGACGAGGCGGTGCTGCGCCAAAGCTTCGAGTTGAATTTCTACGGCCATCAGCGCGTTGCCCAAGCCGCCGTGAAGATCATGCTGGCGCAGGGCACGGGCGGCTGCCTTCTGTTCAACGTGTCGAAGCAGGCGATCAACCCCGGGCCGAATTTCGGGCCTTACGGTTTGCCGAAGGCGGCGACCTTGTTCCTGGTCCGCCAATATGCGCTCGATTACGGCGCCGACGGCATTCGCGCCAACGCGGTGAACGCCGATCGCATCCGTTCGGGCCTGCTCACCGACGATTTCGTCAAGGAGCGCGCGAAGGCGCGCGGCGTCTCCGAAAAGGAGTATATGAGCGGCAACCTGCTGCAGCGCGAAGTGACGGCGGAGGATGTCGCCCAGGCCTTCCTGCACCAGGCGCTGCAGCTCAAGACCACCGCCGACGTCACCACCGTCGACGGCGGCAACATCGCGGCCGCGCTGCGGTGATGTCCATGACGCTTTGGAGGCGCGCCGTCCCCATCGTCCCCGCGACAAGCGGAGCTCCAGGATTGCCGAAGAAGACGGGATTCCCGCTTTCACGGGAATGAACGGATATATTTATTTGCGAGGTGAGAGATGCCGGAAGCCGATATCGAAGGTCAACGCTACCAGGCCGACAAGCCGCAGGCGACGCCGGGTTTTTTCCTGAAAGGATCGCATCAGCTCGACTGGGGGATGAAGAACCGGCTTGCGCGCGTGTTCAGTCCGGTGACCGGGCGCACGGTGATGCTTGCGATCGACCACGGCTATTTCCAGGGGCCGACCACCGGGCTCGAACGCATCGATCTGTCGATCGTGCCGCTCTTGCCTTACTGCGACGCGCTGTTCTGCACGCGCGGAATTCTGCGCTCGGTCATCCCGGCCGAATCGACGAAGCCGATGGTGCTGCGCGCAAGCGGCGGGCCGAGCATTCTCAAGGAGCTCTCGGACGAACAGATCGCGATGGACATGGAGGACGCCGTGCGCCTCAACGCGGCGGGCGTCGGCATCCAAGTGTTCATCGGCGGGCAGTTCGAGACGCGCTCGATCCACAACATGACCAAGCTGGTCGATGCCGGGCTGCGCTGCGGCATGCCGGTGATGGGCGTCACCGCGGTCGGCAAGGACATGGTGCGCGACGCGCAGTACTTCCGGCTCGCCTGCCGCATCATCGCGGAACTCGGCGCGCAATACGTGAAGACCTACTATGTGGAGGAGGGCTTCGAGACCGTCACAGCGTCGTGCCCGGTGCCGATCGTGATGGCCGGCGGCAAGAAATTGCCCGAGCTCGACGCGTTGAGCATGGCCTACAACGCGGTCCAGCAGGGGGCGGTGGGCGTCGACATGGGCCGCAATATCTTCCAGTCGGACGCGCCCAAGGCGATGATCGCCGCGGTCTCCGCGGTGGTCCACGAGAACCTCAAGCCCGCCGACGCGCTCGACATGTACAACGCGCTCAAGGCGCGAGGGTAACGGCGCTGTAAGGCGACTTTTTGGAGAGCCACGCGGAGATCGCCGCAGCAGATCGAATTTGACGCGCGACGAGGGATGTGAACACTGGTTCGCTGCGGTGGCGGAGAATTCGATGGCGAAACCCTGGAATCAGATGAATGCCGACGAAAAGGCCGAATGGTTGCGGGCCGAACTTCGGCAAATGAGCAGCCTCTATGCGATGCTCGCCTCTCAGATCCAGGAAATCGCACGGTCGGTGAAGGCGATCGAAAAACAATTGAAGGAAAGCAAGTAAACAGGTTCGCGGGTTGGGTTGCGTTGCCTGCCCCGCCCTTCCGTCCCGTCAAATAAGATGCGGCGAATGAATGCAAACGCCTCGCCTGTTGGCGAGGCGCTTCCCGCTTGGCCGCTCTTGATCCGCGATTGATTGTCGCGCAGGCAAGCCTCAGCGCCGCACGCGCTGCTTTTTTCTGCCGTAGAGAACATACCGGCACGCCGCGCTGATGCGGCCGCGGTTGCGCACAAGGCACCGGCGAATGAGTTCATGATCCGGAATGTACGCCGAACAATAGGTTTGCGCGTCGTACTGGCAGGCCGCCTGCTGCTCCGCGGTCTGGGCGCGGGCATCGTTCGACAGGGCGCCGGCCGCGGTCGCGAGGGCGAAGGCGAAGGCGAGCGCGGTCAGACGTCGCAAGGGCATGGTTTCGTTCTCCAGTTTTAGTTGGGTGGGAAATTTGAGTTAGATTGGAAGTTTAAGGCTGGATGGGGCGGGCCGGGCGGCCGAGGGCCACGAGCGGTCCGATGCTCACAAATCCCAGGGCAATCGACGCCAGGAGCGTGAGCGCGGCGTCATCGAAACAGATCACGCCGCACCGCTGGGCTTCAATAGCGATCAAGCCAGCGCCAACGAAGAGACCCCAGGCGGCCCCGGCGGCGAGACCGCGGCGAACGCCGCGCGCATCGAGGCGCACGAACAACGGCGGCCGGACGAGGGCAGGGGCGGTCATTGCTCCTCCCAACGCGGCGCGCGCTTTTCCACGAACGCGGCGATTCCTTCTTCAGCGTCGCGCGCCAGCATGTTTTCCACCATGACTTCGCCGGCGTAGCGATAGGCGTCGGACAATCCCATTTCGAGCTGGCGATAGAACGCCTCCTTGCCGACCTTCACGACCGGCGCAGGTTTCGCCGCAATCTTCCGGGCTATCGCCAATGCGTCCTCGTATTCGACTCCAGGCTCGGCGAGCCGATTGACGAGGCCCATCCGGAAGGCGTCCTCCGCGGAGATCATGTCGCCCGTCAACAGTATCTCCAACGCCTGCTTGCGCCCGACGTTCCGCGACAGCGCGACCATCGGCGTCGAACAGAACAAGCCGACATTGATGCCGGTGGTTCCGAAGGAGGCGGTTCGCGCCGCCACCGCGAGGTCGCAGGTCGCCACCAGTTGGCAGCCGGCGGCGGTGGCAGTGGCGTGAACCGCAGCGATGACCGGTTGCGGCAGGCGCACGATCCCCTGCATCAGTGTGCTGCAGCGCGCGAACAGGTCGATGAAATAGGCGCGTCCGCGGTCGCTGTCGTTGCGATGCGCGGTCATCTCCTTGAGATCGTGGCCGGCGCAAAAGGCCGGACCTTTCGCGGCAAGCACCACGGCGCGGATTGACCGGTCGCGCGCGATCAGCCCGAAGGCTTCGCTGAGCGCAGCGAGCATGGCGTCCGACAGCGTGTTGCGCGCCTTCGCTCGATTGAGCGTGAGGACCGTAATACCGTTCAGGTCTTCGCGCAGGAGGATCGGTTCCGCCTGGCTTACGGCGTCGGCCGACAGGGGCGTCGTCATTAGCGTTTCTCCCGACATGGCCTCCCACAGATACATGCCTCACTCGCGCTCGGAAAGAGGCGTCGTAGGTCCTTTGCCGCACCGCACGGGGTAAGGCATGCTCCCTAGGTTGGATAGTGCCTCCTCAATCGGAGACGTGCGGTGGTGCATATGTCGGCAATGACGGTCGCGGAGCTCGATCGGTTCCTCGCGAAGGAGTTCCCGCAATATTATCATCGCGACAGCGGCGTCACGATCGAAGATGCCTGGCGTCATGGCTGCCGCGTTCGCCAAGCCTATCGCGAAAATTTCATTCGTCCGGGCGGGACCATTTCCGGCCCGACAATGATGGCGCTCGCCGATTTCTCCATGTATGTCGCCGTGCTCGCCTCGATCGGACCGGTTCCGCTCGCGGTCACCACCAACTTCAACGTCAATTTCCTGCGCCGGCCGGCTCAGCGCGACCTCATCGCCGAGGCGAAGCTGATGAAGCTCGGCAAGCGGCTTGCGGTGGGAGAAGTTACGGTCTGCTCCGAAGGTCTGGAAGGCCCGGTCGCCCATGTGACCGCAACCTATTCCATCCCGGCAAGGCACTTGCCTTAAGGTAACAAAATACCATAGAGCTAACTATTTATTTTTACACGATCTTTTTTCCATCTCATGGGTTGACGGAAAACCGCGTAAGCGGCTACAAGCGCGGCCGAGGCGTTGCTGCCACCACGCCGGTTCCCAGCCAAGGATTCAGGTGATGAAGAGCTATTCGGCGAAGCCCGCCGAGGTCGACAAGAAATGGGTGATGATCGACGCCACCGGGCTCGTCGTCGGACGTCTCGCTTCGATTGTGGCGATGCGGCTGCGCGGCAAGCACAAGCCGACCTTCACCCCCCATGTCGACTGCGGCGACAACGTGATCATCATCAATGCGGAGAAGGTGGTGCTCACCGGTCGCAAGCTGCAGCAGAAGGTGTATCGGCATCACACCGGCTTCATTGGCGGCATCAAGGAGCGCAGCGCGAAGTCGATCATGGAGGGCCGGTTTCCCCAGCGCATCGTCGAAAAGGCGGTCGAACGGATGCTGCCGCGCGGTCCGCTCGGACGGCGTCAGCTCGGCAATTTGCGGGTCTATGCCGGGCCTGAGCATCCGCATGCCGCCCAGACCCCGGAAAAGCTCGATATCGCGGCCATGAACCGCAAGAACGCACGGAGCGCGTGACCATGGCCGAAACCATGCAGTCCCTCGATCAGCTCTCGTCCCTCAAGCCCGCCACGCCCGAGGCGCCGAAATACGAGCAGAAGCTCGACAAGCAGCGGCGCGCCTACGCCACCGGCAAACGCAAGGACGCGGTCGCGCGCGTCTGGATCAAGCCCGGCGCAGGCAAGATCACGGTCAACAACAAGACGGTGGAAACCTATTTCGCGCGGCCGGTCTTGCGCATGCTGATCCAGCAGCCGCTGGTCGCGGCCAATCGCGACGGCCAATACGATGTCGAATGCACGGTCGCGGGTGGTGGGCTGTCGGGCCAGGCTGGCGCCGTGCGCCACGGGATTTCCAAGGCGCTGACTTACTACGAGCCCGATCTGCGCCCCATTTTGAAACGCGGCGGGTTTCTCACGCGCGATTCGCGCGTGGTGGAGCGCAAGAAGTACGGGCGCGCGAAGGCGCGGCGGTCCTTCCAGTTCTCCAAGCGCTGATCGTCAACGCTCGCTGGCCGCGCGAATCGCGTCCGGCCAGCGACCCCTATTCAGTCGCTGTTGGTGCGTGGCGTCGGAACGACGCCGCGCACTGTTGCCCGGCCGGACTGCGCGCTCATTCCCGAGGCGTCGGTGTTCCGGCCGGCGTGCAGACCCTCAATCGCCGAAAACGGTGACGATGATCTCGCGCTCGCGCGTGCGGCTGTCGAGATTGACGCACGCGATTTGTTGCCACGTCCCCAAATTCGGGCCGCCATTCGACACGGGCACCATCAGCTGCGGACCGAGCAAGGTCGCACGCAGATGCGCATGCGCGTTACCGTCTTGCCAGGTGCGCCCGTGATAGTAATTGAGGTCACGCGGAATCAGTCGCCTCAACGCATCCTTGAGGTCGAGCATCAAGCCTTCCTCAAACTCGATCGATATGATCGAGCCGGTCGAGCCGACGGAAAACACTTGAACAAACCCATCGCTGATTCGCGAGCGCTTTACGATCTGCCTGATTTGTTCGGTGATATCGCTCGCGCCCACCTCCTGTTCCTCGGTGACGGTCAGCGTCTCTCGATAGATACGGGCGATTTTTACTTCGAGCATTGGTCTCGGTTCCCCCGAATTGAATTTGCACCGATTCCCGCCATTCGGATGTGCACATCCGAATAGCCATCACGAACGATAAGCAAATTTTGCGCCAGCAAGATTACATAATCCGCTCAAACAACTCCGGCGGCCGGGCGGCGGCGCTGCGAACGAATTTGAGGCGATCTGACCGATCTTTATTCACTGAGAACTCCGAAGACGCCGCGGCCTCGGCGCAGCGATTTGGACGCTCGCAAGAATCATTCAGCCATGGCGCAGCGCGTCGGCGACTGGAATGCGAAAGGCGGCAAGCGCCGGCATGAGCGCGAGCAGGCTCCCGAGCGCCAACAGGCCAACGATCGGTAGAGCGTCCGGAAGCGCAATCGCAGCGGGCAGCGCAAGCCCGGTGCGCGCCTCGATCAAATGGATGACCGCGAGCGATGTGAGCTGTGCGAGCGCGAGTCCGGCCGCGCATCCGGCCGCCAAAATCGCGACCGCGCCAAGCCACGCCGTCAGCACGACATAGAGCCGCGAGGCGCCGAGCGCCCGCAGCACGGCGTAGCGGCGCCGCCGCAGCCCGGCAAGCGCGAGCAACAGGATCGCCACCGCCGCGAACACGACGACATCGTTGAGAACGGCGGCTACGAGCAAGAGGTCGCGCACGTCGCCCAGCGTGCGATAGACGGAGACCAGTACCTCGGCGGGGAAGAACGCCATCGTTCCGCCCTGTCGGTATTGGCCCCGCAGTGCATAGGCGTCGGCCACCGTGTTCGGCTTGACGACGATCGCCGGCACGCCCGGCACCTGCGCGCCATCGAAGGGCGGTCCGATCGGACTGTCCTCGGCCGCGTGGCCGTTGCCGAGACCGTGGGTCTCCCACACGCTCTCGACCGGCACGAGGATCGCGCGATCCCACGGCGAGCCGAAGCGCGGCAGTCGGCCGACCACGGCATAGCGTACGCCCTCGTGGCGGTGGCGCGCTTCCTCGGGGCTCTCGATGCCGAATGGATGGCGCTGACCGGCATGGGCGTGGGAGGGCGTGATCGCGTCTCCGACTGCGAGCCGCACGTCCGCTCCCACCACCGCTTCGCCTTCGCGTGCGAAAATGCGCCCCTCGGACGGCTTGATCCGGTCCCACCTGGTGACGAACGCTGCCGTTGTGCCGACGATCGGATAGCCGCGCGACACGTCGCCGAACGCGATCGGCGCAGCCGCTTTCACGCGCGGATCGTTCGCGAGGGCGGCGAGGATTGCGCCGTCCACCAAGGGGAGAGCTTCGGGCTGGAGATACACGGTGGTGAGCACCAGTTGGGTCTGGCTTCCCGGCGCACCGATCAACAGGTCGAAGTCGCTCGCCGCTTGCGCCGTCGCCTGCCGCAATCCGCGCTCCTGCGCACTCAGCGCCACTCCCACCGAAACCGCGATTGCGACCAGCAAGGGCGCGATCCAGGCGACCCAGCGCAACGCGCGCAGATCGGCGAGCACGACCGGCCAGGGGTTCATGGCGCGCGCCCTGTCGCTGCTGCGAGGCGGCCAGCCTCCAGCCGGTAGATCGTGCCGACCCGCGCGAGCAAAGCGGGATCATGCGACACGATCAGCAAGGTCGCGCGTGTCTCGCTTGCCATCTCCAACAGAATATCGGCGACCCGCGCACCATTCTCCGGATCGAGGCTTGCGGTCGGCTCGTCGGCAAGGAGCAGGGCAGGCCGGCGGATGAGGGCGCGCGCCACCGCGACCCGCTGCTGCTCGCCACGCGAGAGCGCGCCGGCGCGCGCCGTCACCGCGGCGACGCCCACCCGCTCGGCGAGCGCGTGGGCGCGCTCACGCAACGCCGCCGGGCTGCGTACACGGTCGAACCGGGTCGGCAGCAGGATATTGTCCACCACGCCCAGTTCCGGAAACAATTGAAAGTCCTGGAATACGAGGCCCACCGCGTCGCGCCGCCAGCGGTCGCGCCGCCGCTCGGGCCAGGCCGCGATATCGCTGCCGCCCCAGCGAACGCCGCCGCGATCAGGCCGCACCAGACCCGCGACTGCATACAAGAGCGTGGTCTTGCCCGCGCCCGAGGGGCCGGTGACGGCGGCCGTCGCGCCGGGCTCAAGCACGAATTGAATATCGCTGAGGATCGCGCCGGCCACGCGGCCGGCCTCGATGCGGTCCACGCCGAGACCCTCGACGCTCAGGCGGGAGGGCGCTGCCGCGCCCTCATATACGTCGGACGACCGCATCGACGATCCGAATCTGGCTGACGAACCCGGTCTCGTCGTCGGTTGCCGAGCCGACTTCCAGGCGTCCACGTACCGCGACGGCCTCGCCGCCGCCGAACATCGGTGTCGCCCGGTCGAGATAGACCACGACGATGTCGACCGGCCAATCGGCGTCCGACTGGCAGAATGGGCAGATCGCCATCGGTTCGCGGGTGAGCACGAAGAACCGGCTTTCCGCCTTGAGGGGCGGGGCCATATAGCCGCGCATCGCGACCATCTGGCCTTTCAGAGACAGCACGAGATCGGAAAATTGCAGGCCGCGCACGCCGACGCTTTTGTAGAGTTGCTCGAAGGTGAGCGGCGTCAGTTCCGCAGCAGGCGCGGCGCGGCCAAGCGCAATCGCTGAAATCCCGGCGTAAAGCAGAACATCACGCCGGGTGGCCGTCGGTGATCGCGCGCGAAAGACGTAAGCCACGTCTCCCTCGGAAAAACCGCGCAACGGCGGGACTGAACGTCCGGCCTTCGCGGCGGCGTCAGCAAACCTCACTCGCCGTTAGTGGGGGCGAGCCCCAATGCGGTGACAATGTTGCGGAATACCTGCGTGTTGTCGATCCGTCCATGGAACAGCTCGGAGCCAGGGCCACTGGCTGTGAGGATGACGTCATCGGCCGAATGGACGCCCTGCGGCGCAGATGCAGGCAGATTGCCGGCCCTGCGCGCCGCGCCGGGCACGGCGCAATGGGTCTCGTTGGCGATGTAATCCTTGTTCGCGCCGCGGACGGCCGGGACATTTTCGCCTTCGAGATGGGGAAGGCCGGTGTCGCAAGAGTCCGGATACGCGCCGAACACGAAACCGAGCCTGCGCGAGACGTCGACCTTTTCCGGATAGCCGTCCGCATTTGGAGCAGGGTAGTTCGGGACCTTGGAGTCCTGGTAGACGCCAAGCTTGTCGCGAAGGCGCTGGCCCGGGCGATCATCGTCATAAGTCCCGATGATCGAGACCGGATGCGTGTGATCGGCCACCGCGATAATCAAGGTGTCGTTGCGGCCGGCGGCGAATTCCTTGGCAACTTTGATCGCGTTATCAAGCATGATGGTGTCGTAGACCGCCCGCTCCCAGTCGAGCGAGTGGCTGTATTTGTCGATGCGGCCGGACTCCACCATCAGGATGAAGCCCTTGTCGTTCTTGGCGAGCACGTCGAGCGCGGCGCGCACCTGATCGGTCAGGTCGGGCTGATCGGGGAACTTGGCGACCGTGCCTTTCTTAAGAATGAAACGGTCGAGCGCGCCGTCGAGATTGCCGGTGTTGAACAGGCCGAGCAGCTTTTGGGCGCCCTCGGCGGCGGCGAGCTCGGATTTGGTCGTAACGAATTTGTAGCCGGCATCCTCGAATTTCTTGATGTAGTCGACGTCATCGGCGCGTTTCGATCCCGGGGTCGACTTCGGCAGGAAATGGGGCGAACCGCCGCCGAGGATGACTTCGGGCTTTACGGAATAATACATCTCGACGATGTCATCATAGTCGGCGCGGCGGCGGGTATGCGCGACCATGGCGGCGGGGGTTGCGTCCTCGATTTCCGTGTTGGTGACGACGCCGACCGCCATGCCGCGGTGACGCTTGACCAATTCGGCGATCGTCTCCGCCTTCGGATGGGCGAGGTTGTGCTTGCTCGCCGAGCAATAGACGCCGAGCGCGTTGACGCATGATTTGTGTCCGGTCGTATAGGCCGTCGTGCTGTTGGCGCTGTCGGTCACGACGGAGTCGGTGCCGGAGGTCGAGACCAGCGCCATATGCGGCATGTCGTCCATGGCGAGATCTCCGCCATAGCGGCCCTCAACCAAACCCTTCGATAGAATGCGGGCGGCGGTGCGATGGGCGATCGAGAGGCCGTCGCCGATGAACAGGATGACATTCTTGGCCTTGCCGCCGCCGGCGGTGTCGAACACCTCCCAGGTGACGGTCGACTTGCGGTCGCCGGATGCCGCTTCGACCTTATATCGGCCCGGCTTGGCGATCACGGCGTCATGGATCCAATAGGCCGAATGGCCGTCGCCATCCTCGCGCTCTTTGAAATCCACCGGCTTGCCAAGCACTTTGGCGGCATCCTCGCCGTTGATGGTGACCTTTGTCGCAGCGGCCGTGGGGGCGCCGGGGAACTCGACCTTCAAATCGAATTTGGTGCCTGCGAGAATTTCCGCTCGGTCGACCGGGAAGATGGTCTGCGCGGCGGCGGGCAGGGCGAAGCATGACAGTGCGACGAGCGCAGCGCAAAGCGCGAGCGGCCGAGGCATGGCGACCTCCGGGTTGTGGGTAACGCAACGGGTCCTACGGCTTCGAGGTTACAGTTTCATGACCGCGGCGCGGTCGGCACGTTTCTCAAGTTCTTGCAGCTAAGCTCAAACAGCGGGCCTCTTTCAGCGCCGGCCGTAAAATTCGAAGGCCTTTCACTCACGCCAGGGAACTCGGGTAGGATCGTCCACCGCAGGGGACTGCACGAGGAATATTCTATGGCGCTCGGCACCGATTTTATTTTGAACGCCCTCGTCCGCGAAGGCCTCAGTCATTTGTTCCTCGTTCCCGGCGGATTGGTCGATCCCTTTCTCCCGGCTTTGGCGCGGCATCTCGAGCTTAAGCCGGTGGTCGCCGCACATGAGGGGGGCGCCGCGTATATGGCGGACGGCTATGCGCGCGCGAGCGGGCATTTCGGCGCGGCGCTCGGAATTGGCGGGCCTGGCCTCTGCAACATGGCGACGGCCGTCGCCGCGGCCAAGACCGATTCCTCGCCGGTTCTCGTGTTGAGCGGCGAAGTGCCGGTCGTGATGGAGGGGCTCGGCGAATTTCAGGACGCAAGCCAAGCAACCCTCGATGACACCGCAGTCATGAAACCGCTGACGCGCCTGTCGATGACTGCGGTCAACGCCGCCATTCTCAATCACTGGCTCCGGCATGCGCTGACATCGATGTGGACCAATCCGCGAGGACCGGTTCATTTGTCGCTCACGCGCGATGTTCTGACCGGGGACTGCGCTGCGGAGTATGTAAGCGTGTCGCCCTATTTTGACGGGGTCGAGCCGCTCAGCCTGCCGCAAGCGCGTGCCGCCTTGAACGGCCTTGGCGCCGCGTCGGACGCCGGCCCGCAACGGATTGCCTGTCTCGCCGGCGCCGGCGTCGGCGACGCCGTTGCGGCGGCGCTGTTGAAGGAGGTGGCCGAGACTTGGGCGATCCCGGTTGCAACGACGCTGCGCGCCAAGGGCGTATTTCCGGAGGACCACGATTTGTCGCTTGGGGTGTTCGGCTACGCGGGAACGCGCCATGCGACGAACGCGCTGCTCACCGGCGATCTCGACGCCCTCATCGTGCTCGGCTCGGGGCTGAACGAGCGCGACAGCATGCACTGGACGCTGCGCGAAAAGTTGTCGAAAGCCGTCATCATCCACGTGAATACCGACATGCAGGAACTGACGGCCCACAGCGACGCTGCGCACAGCGTGCCGGGAAGCGCCCGCGCTTTTCTCGCGTTGATGCTGGCCGAGGCGAAAACGTACGCCGCGGCGCTCGCGGACGCGCGCGAGCAGAGGCGCGACTGGGTGGCGAAGATCAAGTCGGGACCGCGCCTCTACGACGTCGAGAACATGAGCCGGTCGACGCGGCCGATCCATCCGGCGACCGCCATTGCGGCGCTGCGCAAGGTCTATCCGCGCGACGGCATCGTGCTTATCGACTCCGGCGCCCATCGGGCCTTCGCCGGCCACTATTGGATGGCCTACGAGCCGGGCACCTGTATTTCGGCCACCAATCTCGGACCGATGGGCTGGGCCATTCCGGCGGCTGTCGGCGTGCAATGCGCGCGCCCCGATCGCCGGGTCGCCGTCATCACGGGCGACGGATGCATGCACATGCACGGCATCGAGGTGCAGACGGCGGCGCGCTACCGGCTGCCAATTATTTATGTCGTGCTGAACAACGCCGCGCTCGGCAATGTCTGGCTGCGCGCCCATAGGCTAGGTCCGCTCCCAGATGAGCTGACGAGCCTTCCCAATCATGATTGGGCAGGGTTTGCGCGGTCGCTGGGTGCGCAAGGGATCACGGTCGAGGATCCCGAAGAGCTCGAAGACGCGTTCGGCAAGGCGCTCGCCGCCAATGACACGGTGGTGATCGACGTGAAGACCGACAAGGATTGCCCGACGCCGGTCTACGATTTCAAGACGGCGGCTGCCGCGTGGTCCTATCACGAATGATGGCGGAGCAGCGTGTCTTGAAATCATCGCTGGGCTCGCACCGCTGCGTCCACCGACACCTCTCCCCTTGGGGGAGAGGTCGGAGTCCAAGCACAGCGCGGACTCCGGGTGAGGGGGCTGCTGCTGAGTCAGTGTCCCCCTCACCCGGCTCGCATCTCGCTGCGCTCGATCGCTCGCCGACCTCTCCCCATCGGGGAGAGGTCGAGAGAACATCGTGTCGCACTGCGAGGCTTATCATTGGTGGCGCGACAGCGGCGATCCGTTAGCGCCGGCTCGGTGATGACGAAGCATCGATTGCGCAATATTCAAGAAAGATGCTCTGATGACCGTGCTGCAGATGGACCCGGCCAAGTTTTCGCCCGCCGCGAAGGCGCTGTACGACGAGATTTCCGCCCGGCGGAAAGCGCATGGCGAAGGATTTGGTGGGCCCTATCTTGCGCTGCTCAACCATCCCGAACTTGCCAAGCGCGTCGAGCAGCTCGGCTTTTTTCTGAAGTTCGAAGGCGTGCTGCCGCGGCCCGCCTATCAGTTCATCGTGCTGTCGGTCTCGCGCGCAACGGGCGCGGGCTTCGAATGGCAGGACCATATCGAACATGCCCTTGCCGCCGGGTTGCCGCGCGAGGTGATCGACGCGATCGGTTCGGGCGCAAGCAAAGCGCTGCCCCACCCCTACGCATTGCTGCATGAGGTGTTGGCGAAAACCATGGCCTGGCAAACCCTCCCGGACGACCTCCAGGCGCGGGTCGCCGCGGAATGGGGGAGGGAAGGGCTGGTCGAGATCGTCGTCGTGTCCGGCTTCTACCAGATGTTCGCGACCATCAATCAGGGCTTTGGGATCATGGCAGCGCCCGCCTCGCAGGCGCGATAATCGAGCCGCGGCGAAATAAAAA
>JBAPYK010000367.1:0-2880 GCA_049284695.1 Rhodoplanes sp.
GTACTTCGGCATCGGCGCCTCCAACGTCCGCGACAGCCGGCTTGGCTTCTACAATGCTGATGCCGGCTTCAAGGACGTCGGCTTACGGGTCGCCGCCGACTACCAGTTCAGCGAGCGTTGGAGCGCCGGCGGCGGCGTCCAGTACATCCGGCTGATCGGCGACGCTGAGGACAGCCCGGTCACCAAACGCGGCTCCGAGGACCAGTTCTTCAGCGGCGTGTCGCTGAGCTACCGGTTTTAGTCCAGAAGCTACCGATCAGCTTTGATGGAAAGGTAGACCGCGCCAGTTCTAGGTTCACGAAGATGGCCGGCCCTGCAGCCAGGCGATCGCCTGCTCGGCTTTGGCAGGCGGGAAGAAACGCACGCTCGCTCCTATCGGCGAGCCTTTGCTGCTCGTCGGCGAAGTGGTCGTCGGCTATCACCGCAACCTTCTTCGCCATGTCGCCCACACGACGGGGAGCAAACTTGATGCCACCCTGAGAAGGCAAGCGGCTGTTCGGTGTCATCGCCGGCGCGTTTGCTCAAGTTGATCTAGTAGCGGCCGGGCCGACGGATCGATTGCGGTGAGTTTCTTGGCCCAGGAGATGGCGGCGTCCACTTGACCGGCGTCACGGTTGAGGGTGACAAGAGCGAACAGCATCTCGCGGTCGGCCGGGTGACGGCCGAGGCTAGCTTCGAGCGCCTTGATCGCTTCGTCCGTCCTGCCGGCAGAGTTGAGCGCGACCGCGTGGACATAAGCATAGCGGGCGTTTGCCGGATCGATCGCCGCCGCCCGCGCCAACTTCGGCAGCGCATCGACGGGCCGGCGCTGGCGAACCAAATTAAGGCCTAGCGCGTGGTTCAGCTCGGCGTTATCCGGCATCCGCTCAAGCGCTGCGCGCAGGACCCGCTCGCCGTCGCCGTCGCGACCCTGCCCGGCATAGAGTTGCGCCAAGCTGACGTCGGCGGGGGCAAAGGTGGGGTCGAGATCTCGAGCGGCGGCGAACTCCGCCTCGGCTTCAGCGTACCGCTGTTGCCGGAGGTGCAAATTTCCCAGGTTGACGCGGTGTTCGGGGCGATCGGCGTTCACCCGTTGCGCCATGACGTACTCGTTGACGGCACGCGACAAACGGGTCCGCTCGTCGGGCGGCAGACGATCCTGCGGCATGTCTGCGAGCAGCGAGGTAGCTTCGATGCGAACGCCGAGAGTCGGATCGGCGAGCAGCGGGCTGGCCAGCGACCAGATGTGCTGCGGCGGAAACGGCCGTAAGACGCGCAGCGCCGCCAGCCGGACCAGCGGGTCAACATCGGAAAGGCCGCGCTTGGCCGCTGCCACCGCCTCACGGCTCGGATAATCGGTGAGGCTTTCGAACGCAGTGGCACGCGCGATCGACGGCGCATCGGGGCTGACGGCGAGCTTCAGCAGCAGCGATGCCGCCTCGGGCCTAGCGGCGCGGGCGGCGTCGAAGGTCTCGGTCCAGGTCTGGAAGCCCTTGCGCTGCGGCCCGAACCAGCGCTCGACGGCGACAGCGGCCCAGGCGGCGTCCTTGTCCGAGTGACAATCATTGCAGGCGTTGGATATACCGAAGCGCGCCGCCTCGTCGGGCCGGGGTACGCGGAAGGCATGATCGTGCCGAGGATCAACCTGCATGTAGGTCTTCACCGGCATGTGGCAGGCAATGCAGCGGGCCCCCGCCGATCCCTCCCCGTGGTGGTGGTGGGAAACGGCGGCGAACCCGTCACCGTCATGGCATTGCAAGCAGACGCCGTCACCATCCGCCACCAGCTTCAGCGAATGCGGATCGTGACAGTCGCTGCAGGAGACGCCGGCCATGAACATCTTGCTCTGGCGGAACGGCGCATAGTTGTAGACCTCGTCCAGGCTCTTGCCGTCGGCTTCGAATAGGCCGGCCTCAAGAAGGCTCGGCACGTGCGTCTCTAGCAGCGATCGTCCCGGCCGCCAGGGCTCGGCGATCTTGCCGCTGCGCGAATGGCATATCGCGCAAGTCTCCAATTCTTTCGCCGAGGTTCGCGGCATCGAACGGCGGGCGGTGCGGGTGATGGGGTCGAGAGCCCAATGAACGTCCTTGCGTTCGTCGAACTGGACGGTCAGCCCATTCGGGCCCCGCTTTTCGCCTATTGCCCAGGCAACGTGCGCGGAGCCGGGTCCGTGGCAGGCCTCGCAGGCGACGTCGATCTCGGCCCAGGTGGTGGCGTAAGTGTTCTTCGCCGCATCGTAGTTCTTGCGCAGCTCCGTTGAATGGCACTCGGCGCACTGGAAGTTCCAGGTCTGGTCGATCCCGGTCCAGTGCAGTGGATCACCGGCCTTCAGGCTCTGATCGGGATACAGATGAAACCAGCGCTGGCCGCCCTTGTCCTTCGGCCGGCTGTCCCAGGCTAGCCCAAGGGCCTGCATCCGGCCGTCGGGGAAGGTGATCAGATACTGCTGCAGCGGGTGAACGCCAAACACGTAACTGATCTCGAAGTCGGCGATCTTGCCGTCCGGGCCGTCAGTGTTGACGAAAAACCTTCCGCCCTTCTTGAAAAAACGCGAGGTGACACCGGCATAGGTGAACGTCGCGCCGTCGAAGTCGCCAAGAACCGTCTGATCGTTCGCCTCAGCCATGGCGAGGTCGTGGTGCGAGCCGCGCCAGGCCGCCATTTCGACTTGGTGGCATCCGCCGCAGGTAGCACTGCCGACAAACGCCGGGTCGCTCGTAACGGCAGTCTTTGCCGGTTCGCCGCCGGCCGCCTGAAGCGGGGCAGCGGCGATGCAGACGGCAACGCCGAAAAGCGTGGCTCGCAAGCCAAAGGGGCGCGGCATGGTTAGAACTTCCAACTCACGGTGACGTTGAAGAAGTGGATTTCGTTGGCCGAGTGATTGCCCTGAGTCGCTTATCC
>JBAPYK010000368.1:0-1569 GCA_049284695.1 Rhodoplanes sp.
CATGGCAGTAGAGGCAGGCCCGCGCGTACACCGCCTTGCCGCGCTCGGGATCGGCGGCGCGATCGAGCCAGGGCATGTCGCCAGAGCCGTAGCCGGACAGCTTCTCGCCCGCCGGAAGGCCGGTCGAAAGAAACTTGATATAGGCGACGAGCGCCTGCATCTCGACGGAGTTTTCCGGCAGCGCGCGGCCGTTCATGCTGCGGGTCATGCAGTTGTTGAGCCGGTCATCGAGCGAGATTTCACCGCCGCGGCGGGCGCTGTACTCGGGGAAATCGCCCATCAGCCCGTAGACCGGCAGGCCGAACTTCTTCGTTCCCGCCTGCAGATGACAGTTGGCGCAGGCGAGGCTGTTGCCGGCATAGCGCTTGGCCGGATCGGCCACGTCCGGGCCGATATGGGCATAGGTCGCGGTGAAAATATCGCGGCCGCGCCGCACCGCTTGTCCGAAGGCGTCGTCCGGCAACGCGCCGACCTCGGGCGGGGTCCAGGCGCGGTCGATCTTCGGCGGTTCCTGGGCCGCCGGGGCGCTCTGGGCGAATCCCGGCGACGGCGAGGCGACCGCTATAAGGCAGGTCACGAGGGCAGCTTGTGGCCCTTTGCGCCAGTGGCGGATGGAGACGAAACGCCGTGGCGGAAACGCCGGAACGAATGGAATGCAATGCATGGGTATTCCCTAAGGCAGAGAGCTGCGCAGCACTGTAACGGGAAGCATCCGCCTGTGAAACGGCCGCATGAGAATGTGTCGTTCCGCCCGCAGGCCCGGCGCCCTTCCCCAACTGCCTCAACGTATGTTCTCTTATTGTTCTTGATCGTGTAGGGCGTTTTAGGTACCATCGCCCGTCAAGGTTGGGGGCGGCCCATGGTCCAACGGGTGACGACGGTGGCGTTCGAGGGGATCGAGGCGCGCGCCGTCGACGTGCAGGTCCAGGTCGCGCCCGGCCTTCCCGCTTTTCATGTCGTCGGGCTGCCGGATAAAGCCGTCTCGGAGGCGCGCGAGCGCGTACGCGCGGCGCTGACCGCCTCGGGCCTCGCGCTGCCGGCACGCCGCATCATCGTCAATCTCGCGCCGGCCGACCTGCCCAAGGAGGGCAGCCACTACGACCTGCCGATCGCGCTCGGCCTGATGGCGGCGATCGGGGCGATTCCGCCCGACGCCGTCGAGGGTCACACGGTCCTGGGCGAACTGGGGCTGGACGGCTCGATTGCGCCGGTGGCGGGCGTGCTCCCGGCCGCGATCGGAGCGAACGCGCGCGGCGAGGCCTTGATCTGCCCCTATGCCTGCGGGCCGGAAGCCGCCTGGGCGAGCCCGGAGATGGAGATCATTGCCCCCGCCTCCCTCATCCAGCTCGCCAATCATTTCAAGGGCACGCAGGTGCTGTCGCGCCCGCAGCCGCGCATCCGCGAGGCGCAAGGGCCAGCTCTCGACCTCAAGGACATCAAAGGCCAGGAAAGCGGCAAGCGCGCGCTCGAGGTCGCCGCCGCCGGCGGGCATAATCTCCTGATGGTCGGGCCGCCCGGCGCGGGCAAGTCGATGCTGGCCGCGCGGCTGCCGTCGATCCTGCCGCCGCT
>JBAPYK010000369.1:0-1632 GCA_049284695.1 Rhodoplanes sp.
CTGGGGACAGGGCGAGCAGGCCGTGCTCGACTACCTCGCCCGCTATGTTTTCCGCATCGCCATCACCAACGCCCGCATCGTCGGCCTCGACGACGCCGGCGTCACCGTCGCGTACCGCAACCGCAAAACCGGACGGCAGTGCACCTGCCGTCTCGGCGGTGACGAGTTTCCGAGTAGGTGGGGATGTTGCCATCCCCACACCGGGTCACTGGAGGCGGTCGCCCGCCTCCAGTTCCCACAGAACGTAGCGTGCGGATTTCCCGCACTACGCTCTTCGGCAGGTGATTCACAGCACTGCAAGAGCCTGCAACTCCGGGTAAGGGAGACGCAGCTTTGGTTTCAGTAACGGCGTCCTTGCTTTGATCTGGTGGTACTTCTCCCAGGTAAAGCGTCGCCCGGCCCAGCTGCGGCTCCGCAACATCCGGCACCAGTAACGCTCCACGGCACGGTACACCTTTACGAGACACCGAAGATTCCCGGCGACACCGTAATAGGCATAATGGCCGCGTAGGACAGCGTTGATTTCGCCGACCTGGTCACCGATCGTGTGATGTCGTATGTGCCGCATGAGCTCCTGCAGGGACAAAAGGCTGCGCCGCAAGCGAGATTTCTCGGTGCGCATCCCAACCTTGAAGTTGCCTTTCAGGTTTCGCGTGCAATACAGCGTCAGCCCCAGGAAGTAGATGGTTTCCGGGCGCTTTCGGCCGCGCTTGCCCGCGTGTCGCTGCGCGAATCGACCAAACTCAACCAACTTGGTTTTGGTCAGCTCAAGAGTGAGACCGAACTTTCCCAGCCGAAGGCGCAGGGCGTCCTGAACGCGGATAGCGTCCGATCGATATTGGAAACAGATCACAAAGTCATCGATATAGCGCACCAGTCGGGCTTCGCCCCGCAACCGGCTCTTCACCACGCGTTCGAACCAAAGGTCGAGCACAAAATGAAGATAGAGGTTGCTCAAGAGTACGCTGATCGATCCCCCTTGCGGAGTTCCTTCCTCGCTCGGATGGACCTGTCCATTTTCCAAAACACCCGCTTTCAGCCAGCGCCGGATCAAACTGATCAGGCGTGGATCACCGACTCGAAGCGCGACGAAACGGAGGACCCAATCATGATTGAGACTCCCGAAGAAGTTCTTCAGATCCGCCTCCAGAACCCATCCAATTTTGCCGCCGGCGATAGCCTCGTTGAGGGTCGCCAGGGCATGATGAGCGCTGAGCTTTGGCCGACCACCAAATGAGCAAGGCAGGAAGTCCTGCTCATAGATGGCAGTCAACACTTCGGCCGTGCTACGCTGGAGCGCCCGGTCGGCGACAGTTGGCACGCCAAGTGGCCGCTTTTCCGTCTTGCCGGGCTTGGGAATATAGACCCGCCGAATATCCGGCGCTCTATATCCTTGCCGGTGAATGGACTGGAGCATTGGCTCTATCCATCCATCGAAACTCTTCTTCGCCGCCTCCACCGTCTGGCCATCCACCCCTGCGGCCGACTGCCTCGGAATCTGCAATAGATTCTTCCGCACTCGATCGCGCGTGATGTGATGAGCCAGCGACGTGAAGCGCAGTTTCGGTTCGCGTCGAGCTTTCGCTGCTATTTGTTCAAGTTTCGTTTCCATGGTCAGCTGATCTTCTCTTT
>JBAPYK010000370.1:0-9841 GCA_049284695.1 Rhodoplanes sp.
GGAGGCGAATAGGTCGCTGATCCAGGCAGTGTCGTCCCGTGTCATCTTGAACCGTGAGCCTCGGAAACCGGTTCTCTGCGCCGATGAGCGCCCTCTCCCGGCCGCTCAGGGCGTCCACGACCTGGCGGCTGCGGAGCGATGGGAGCGAGCAGGCCCGCATCGCTCACCGGCTCCGCGGGGCTCCCCTCGTAGGTGCCGGTCAGCATGTTCATCTCCTTGAGGACCATGGACAGCGGCAGAAGCGTCGTGCCCCGCTCCATGACCGCGCCGCCCATCACCGTGGCGCCGAAGGCGACGGTGCAGCCGTCGTGGATGCGGGTCTGCTTCACCTTCAGCATCATGTTCTCGAAGGTGTGAAACTGCAGGAAGCCGTCGACAACACAATCGTTGCCGAAGCTCACTGCGTTGAAGTCAGAGCACTGCATCGGCCGGATCAAGATGGTCCCGCGGCCGATCCGACATCCCATCCAGCGCAAAATGGAATTTGAGAGGATCGTCCCGGCGCAAAACGCCAGCGCCCCCCGGCACCATAGGAAGAAACAGTCCTGCGCGAAGAAATAAGCGAAATGGTTCCACGACCAAAATGGCGTCGCGTGATCGGTCCCCCATTTGTTGCCGACCAGCGATTGCTTGATCGCGACGGACAGCAGAATCAGGATGAGTTCCGCGAACACAAGACCGATCGCCGCGCTCACAATCGGGTGTGCGCCCAGTTGTAAGAACCACGCGAACAAGATCGAGAATATGAGCGGCTCAACGACCGGCAACATACCGATACTGAAGAAGTCAAACAGGAACACGCGGGTCAGGAACAAAGGAAAGTCCGGCAGCCGTTGAGATTCATTCTCCGTCTCAAACGACGCGCTCGCAAACTTCACCGGCGGGTTGCCTGCCACCGTGATCGGCTCGCCGGGCCGCGACCGCATTTGCCGTCGGAACTGTATATCGCTGCCCGGCGTGGAGACGCCCAGAAGGAAGTTGGAAGGGAACTGCCCGTACTCCGCCACGCAATTGTTGCCGCTGAAGAAATTCCGAGGCATGTCGAGCTGGCGCAACTTGAGATGCTCGGCGCCATAATCGAGCATGTTCGTGAAGCTTCCGTTGGACCAGAACACCTGCGAGTCGGCGGTCGCAACCTCCGGGACAAGGTTGAACATCACGTCGCACTCGGAAGCGCCCATCCGCGGGAAACGCATGCCGGAGAGCGCCCGCAGGTATTGCCCCGTGACGGTCCAGGTCCACTGTCGCTGGATGGCGTTGAGTCTGGTCATTCTGTACATGAGGAGAGCGGCTCTGAGCCCGCGCGTGGGGTACAGTCCCGGCGAAGCGGCCGTCCAGCGGATGAAGAGGCAGCCCAGCAACGAGCTCACGACGATCACGACCCAGGTGGTGATGAAGGCGTAGAGGGTCAGGCTCCAGACGATCTCGTGCAGCGGTGTCACCCTGAAATACGCCTCGGAAAGCTCGGTTTCACCGTCGAGGATCGCGTAGCGTGCGAACCACAGGATCGCGGCAGCGGGGACCACGGTCAGCCAGAAGGCGATGAAGACCTGCATGAGGACGTTGAGGGTCTCCAGTAGCCAGATTGGCTGCGCATACCGGCAAAAGTCCGCCGTGCGCTTGAGTTCCGTGCAGCGGCCGCCGAGACGCGCCGGCGCTCCCTGCCACATCTCGTTCGAGCCCACGTCGCTGAGGATGGGGGTGAACGGCGTGATCCAGGTGCCGCGACCGACCGTCACATCGTTGGCGATGGCGGCCCGCATCCCGATCTTGCAACCGCTTTTGAGGCGAACTGGGCCGACTTGCAGGCACTGTCCGGACCACCGCGTCGTTTGGACGTAGGCGCCGGTCTGGATGGCGACATCATCCTCGATGGAGAGCAGGTCCAGGGGGCCCGACAGGTACGCATCGTGCGCGCACTGCAGGTTCCTGCCCACAGTCGCGCCGAGCTGCCGCATTGCGAATGCCATGAGCGGCGCGCTGCGATACACCGCGCCCAGCGGAGTGAGCACCATGCTCTCCAGCCGGCCGATGCACCAAATTCGCAGATGCATCCTGCTCCACTTGGGATACACGCCGGGCGTCACATTGTTCTTGTAGATGTCGCCGCCTACGAAGAACTTGATCATCATGACCCAGAGCAGACCGACGAAGGGCATGACGAGGCCGACCAGGTACAGCACGAAGCCTGCGACGATGAACGTCCAGAGGCTGGCCGTCGTGAAAAGCGTCTCGACGTCGACGAGACCGAAGGCGCCGACGAAGGCCGCCAATATCGGGAAATACAGGAGACTCGCGAACAGCACCTGCATGGTGGTGAAGTATCCGATGGACAGCACCTCGGCCGCCGCCTCGTCGCGCTCGATGCGGTTCTCGTCGGATTTTGCGGGCGCGGTCGGAACCGTGGCGGCTTGCGGAAGCATCCGCGGGCGGCTCGCCACCTTGCGCACCGTGTTGCAGTCGCTGAGTAAGGAGCGGACCGACACCATCCATCCTGCCGCTTGCAGCTTCTGCGCCAGGCGCGCGATGAGGATTGAATGGCCGCCGGCCTCGGCGAATCCGTCGTCCGGGCCCAGCGGCGTCTCGAACACGGCTCTGCAGATCGCCAGCACTTCTTCGCACTCGGGTTCTATGCCGGTATCTGAATCACGCGAGCTGACATCACTCTCCCGAGAGTGCCGCGCACCGACTGGCGCGTCCCGGCCAGCGCCCGCACTGTCCGGTCCGGCGCCTTTCATCAGGCGTGACAGATTCGGCAAGCACGTCCGGTCGATCTTCCCCGAAACCGGCTTCATCACGAAATATTCTACGAGGAAGATCCGCGACGGGACCGACGGCGCGGGAAGCTGTTTGGCGAGAATAGCCGTCACCCTTGCGGCCCACTCGGCCGGCGCCGGGGTGGCGACCCCCGATATTTCTCCTTCGCGAACCGAGGGTGCGACGACGAAGGCCACGAGCTCCTCGTTCTGGTAGTCGAGAATGGCGCCCTCGATCTCGCTGAACTGGGTCTGGAGGATGTCCTCAACGGCTTGCGCCTCGACGCGGTGCCCGCGCACTTTGAGCTGCGCGTCGATCCGGCCGAGGAAGTGCACGCGCTGTGTTTTGATGTCGATCCTGCATTTGTCGCCGGTGCGGTAGAGGCGGCCAAACTGAGGGTGCGTGATGAATTTCTCGGCGGTCTGTTCCGGCAGGTTGCGGTAACCGCGCGCGACGTGCACGCCACCGATGCAGAGCTCTCCGATCTCGCCGTGCGGCAGCGGCTGATGCTCGCCGACCTCGAGGATGACGTAAGTGACGTTGGGGAACGGCGACCCGATGGTGATGGGCTCGCCCGGCCGCAAGCTCTGGCGGCTCGTGTCGGTGCTTGCCTCCGTGGGGCCGTAAGTGTTGATGATCTGCCGCCGGCCCCGGGTCCACGGCTCCACGAGCGCGCTGGGAAACGCTTCGCCCGCCGGCACGATGTAGCGGCACAGTGGATAGGGGAGGTCGATCTCGGGCGCCGGCGTCAGGGTCGTCAGCAGCACCGGCGGACAGAACAACACCGTGACCTCCGCTTCACGGAGGATGGGGACGAGGTCGGGGCCGGACCGCACCTGCTCCTTGGTCAGCATGACCACCGCGCAGCCCGACACCCAGGCGCTGTACATCTCGGAGATGCTGCCATCGTAGCCAAGCGACGAAACGAGTGAGGTGGCGTCCATGCCCGGAATGAGATCGAAGTAGTCCGCGTAGCTCAGCGCCAGATTGACGTAGCCTGCGTGCGGGCACTCCACTCCCTTGGGCATCCCAGTGGTTCCGCTGGTGTAGAAAATGGTCGCAAGACGCTGTGTGGGATCGTCCAGCCACGCCGGCGGATTTCTTCGCGGCAGGTTCTCGGGCAACGACAGGAGGTCGAGCGTCGGCAGGTTGCGGAACTTGTCCTGCCCGCGCGTAAGGATCACCACCGGCCGTGCGTCATTGAGCATGTGGGTGACAAGAGCGTCGGGCAACGTGGTGTCGAGAAACATCACGGTGCCGCCGGCCTTGAGAATTCCGAGGTGCGCGGCCACGATTTGCCAATTGTCCTGCGACATGGCCACGGCCACGACCTGATCCGGTCCCGTGAGATACGGCGACAGTGCCGCGGCGATGTCTTCAGCCCGCGCGTCGAGCTCCGCGAAGGTCAGCGACTCGCCGGTATGGGGAATTTGCAGGGCCGTGAGATGCGGAAATTTCTGCGCGGAGCGGCCGAAGATTTCCGTGAGCCAGCGAATTCCTTTCTGATGTGGTGCGTTTACAAATTGGCGTTCGCCAAAGACATCGGTCAGGCCGTATGAGCCGGTGTCGCCGCGCTCGGGCGAAGTCCTTGCGATCCAAAGGTAACGTCGCCAGGCCGCAAACGTCAGCGCGAGGAAGACCACGCCAGCGGCTATCACATAGGTTGCTGTCAAAGCACGTCCTCACCTGCCCGGGAGATCAAGACCTCTGAGCTTTCAGACAGCGTTTCGATCCGCCCGGTTGAACATGGCGAGCAAGATTGCCTAATCGAAGTACCTCTCCAGCGTCCCGGCCCGGCGAACGTCCAGGGTGACGCAATGGGGACCGCCGCCCAACAGTTTGGAGTGACGCAATTTCAGGGGAATCACATCGAGCCCCTCCTTTTCCAGTAGCTTTATGAGGGTCGGCTGATTTCGATCGACCACCACCAGGTTCGGACTGATGCTGAGCGCATTCATGTCGATCCAGTCACTGCCGATGCATTTGGACAGGTAGTCGGCATCGTATCTGTCCGTGTTCTCCATCGGCGGACTGTAGATGACTTTCCACTGTTTGAGGATTTTGGGCAGGGTGCCGTCATTGAGGCGTCCGGGATTGGCGAGCACCAAGCCAGGACGCAGCGCAACCAGGGTCGAGTCGATATGGCTGCCGTAATAGACGTCCTTGAGAAAATGGATGCGAAACTGGTCGCCCAGAATTGACTGCAACCAGTGCCCGCCTAGTTCGTTGCCGGTGGCGCTGACCAGGTAGATCAGATCCCGCCCAAAGCGCAGCACATTGGCGGCATCAAAGGCCGGTTCATCGTTGCGCGGCGTCGGCTTTTCCGGATCAAATCCGTCGAAGAGCGAGTCCAGCAGCATGGGCTTTGGAGCGCTGTACCACTTTGCGCCCGATTTCATGTACTCCATCAGCAACGTGCGATAGCTGTAGGTTTCCTGGGCGCGGCTGCGGATCACGTTGGGCGTTTCGATGATGTGGTCGCCGATAACCAGCAACACGTCGCGAGGACAGTAATTGTAGTACCCGTGAGATTCCCAGTGGATCGTTGAGAACTTGGCCTCGTGCGGCCATGTGTCCGGCCGTTTGACGGTGACACCCTGGCCTTCGAGGATTCGAACGAACTCGTTTAGGTCCTCTTCCGTCTCCTCAATAATTCTTTGCGGAAAAGGTCCGCGCGGAATTTCCGCCAACGAGCGGTCGGGAAATTCCGCCACCTGGGTGCTCTTGTCCGGCGTTGGAAATCGCGCTTTCAGCGGATTGCCGACTATAACTTCTTCCAGTCGATCCCACTCATTGCAACTCCATACGCGTGACATCGGCGACGTGTCTCCTCGCTGTTCTGAATGGGAATGACCCAGCCCGTCCTCTCGGATCACTCTTGGCTCGCGTGCGCCGGGCCTTACCTAATACATTTCGATACGAGCGACGGACAACGGCGTTGTCTTTCACCATCGGGCCGAATTACTGAAGAAGTCGGGCAGCGCCACGGCCGCGTTGGAAGACTTGGCTGCTTCGAGGACAAGATTTCCTACTGCAAGATCCAGAACGCCGAGTCCGAATGGCGAAAATATGCGCGGCCTGTTCTGATCCAGTTTGAAATTCTTCTCCAGAACGTCCACCAGAGTGCCCGAGATAAAATCCCTGTTTCCCGTCGCCATCTCTGTCAGATGGAGCGACGTTCTTGCCTTCAGGCAGTGGTTCGCGTCATCGACAACATTTTGCGACGCGAGGATCACATTCACGCAAATGTCGCGCAGCGACAAATGCAGAACTGTCGGCGCGTGCGCCAACAGTTTTTCATCCGCAAGATAGGGATCGGAGGCGGTGGTGGTGAATAGTATCAGCGAAGCGTCACCGACAGCGCCTTCCAGACGGTCGTGAATATCGACCGGCACGTTGTGCTGGTCGCCAAGCCACATGCTGAATCGCTCCGCTTCCTTGCGGTCCAGATCATACAGCCTGACTTTGCGAAACTTCCAGTTTCGATACAGAAGCCATTCGATCGTTGTCCGGGCGATGACACCGGTTCCGATTACGCCGAGAATTCCTTCGAACGGGTGCGGCGACATATGCTCTGCCGCCAACGCGGCGGAGGCGGCGGTGCGCGTGGCGCTGATGAGCGATGCCTCGATACAGGCCAGAGGATAACCTGTCGCGGCATCGTTGATGATGAGGACTGCCGATGCCCGGGCCAGGTTGCTGGTCCGGTTTTCCGGAAAGCTCGATATCCATTTGATACCGCTTTTTTGAACCGTACCACCGAGATGGGCCGGCAACGCGATGATGCGGTCGCTGGGCTTGTCCGGATATCGCAGAAAGTAGCTGTCCGGGTTCACCGAATCTCCGGCAGCGTGAAGACGATATGCCGCTTCTACGGCTTCAAAAACGTGCTTCTTGTTGTTATCGATGACATTCTTAACCGTCGAGCCGGGAACAACGTAGAATGTCGGAGCAACGGCCACTATTGTTCTCCTGTTATGTCCGATCGTCGACATGGCGCGCCGCTGATCGTCGAGATCAGTGTGCCGGCACGCACCAACGGTCAAAGGTCGGTCGAATATTCTTGCACGAGCGCGGCGGTCAAACGCTTTTTTCTGCGCCTCACTCGGCGGCGACGAGCGCATAAAGCGGCACAGGCGTCTCGCGTTCGGGCGCAATGACACGTTCGACCCAAGCCGGGTTATAGATCGTGTCCAGGTACTTTTCGCCAAGATCGGCGGATATTGCGACGATCGTGTCTCCGCGCGTGAACTCCGGAGCCAGCTGCTGAACGGCGGCGAGGACTGTCCCTGTGCTGCCCCCAACAAGCAAGTGGTGGTCCCGAACGAAGGAAAGGCAAGCTTCAACCGTTTTCTGTTCGCTTATCGCCACCACGATGTCCGGATCGGCAACGTCCGCAAGCTTCGGTCTCACGCTGCCGCCGATGCCGGGGATATTTCGTTGCCGGGGCGGGCCCCCAAACGTGACCGAGCCTTCCGGCTCAACCGCGACAACCCTGATCCCTTGGAATTCGCCACGAAGCCGCTCCGAGATCCCGCCGAGGGTACCGGTGGTGCCGGACCCCACGAAAACCCAGTCGACCTTGTCGAACTCGCGCGCGATCTCGTGCGCCGTTTGTTCGGCATGAACATTCTTGTTGGCGATATTGGCATACTGATTGAGCCAGACCGCGTTCGGTTCCGAATGCAATATTTCATCGATCTTCTTCAATCGACTTCCAAGGAAGCCACCGGCGGGGTCGCGGTCTTCAATGACAACGACCTTGGCTCCATTGAGCTCCATGCCTCTTATGGTGGCGCGATTGGCGTTTGGATCCGTAACGCAAATGAACTTGTAGCTCTTGACGGCGCAAACCAAACTGAGCGCCAATCCAAGATTTCCCGACGACGACTCGACTATTACGGTTTCATTTGGCCTTGCGATGCCTTGTCGTTCCAAGTCCTCAACGAGTCCGATCGCGGTCTTGATCTTGATGGAGCCCGTGACATTGAAGCCTTCCAACTTCAGAAAGACATCGTTGCCCCGGGCAAAAGCAGGAATTCGATAGAAGAGGTCACGAAAGACCAGGTCCAGCGGCGACTCGATAATCATAGCGCAGGCCCCTTGAGCAGAAGATCCGCTCTATCTCTCGGAGCGCCCGGCATGAACGCTCCGATTTTATTCTTATTCCAGGCCCGGCTGTCGATAGCACGAGAGGCCAGGAGGCGATCCTGTATCCCCCCTCGCAGCCGGGCGGCCGCTCCGGGTGGTGATCGCTAGGTCATTGATCCGGACAGTATTCCCAAATCTTCTAACATTTGCTGTCAATATCGTTCATCGCTCATTCATCTACCTGTGTGTCCGAAAACATCATCCGCGTTGATCAAAATCACATAGCCATCCCCGGCGATGGTTGCACTGTTATCTTTGTTTCTCAACTGCTGATCTCGCTGTTCTAGTCGACAAGCCGACTTGAGGCGGAGAATGCCGCCCTTCGACACCAGCCGGTCGTGCTACAGCGCAAGGTTCGCGGTCGGATCGAATTCACCAATGGCGATCGGTTGTTTTTATCCTACTGTATCGATGGTTTCCATCAATCCTCAAGGCGATGACAATTGTTCGACCCGAGACGGTCATCCGGTGGCACCGGCTGAGCTTGACGGTGGCTCAGTCGACCGTCGCCAAGTATATGGCCAATCGATCCATCCGGCCAGAGGGGGACCTTCCTGCGTCACCATGCGCCGCACATCGCGGCGATGGATTTGTCTGTGGACCCGACCATCGGGTTCATCCAGCGCACGTTTTGGTGATTGCCTGGCTAGCCCGGCGGGAGCATGGAGCTTGTCTGGATCAGTCGTCACGCGACGCCCAACAGCGGAATGGATAGCGCAGCAGATCACTGAAGCCTTCCCGTGGAAGGAAGCTCCGCGCTACTTGATACGCGACCAGGACGGGGTTTACGGCGTTGCGGTCACCGAAAGCGGGCATGGCTTGGCATTCATGAGTACACGCCTTGAAACAAGGCTCCGAGTAGGTTGGCTCCGCGTTACGGCCGGGCAGGGCCGTTACCGCGAGCCGCCGCTTAGTGCATTCGGGCCGCAGGCCGTATCGTTCGGCCATTTCGTACAGTAGCTCTTCATCTCATCGAACAACCGCTGCCGCCACTGCTCGCGCGTCTCCGGAGCAGGCGGTGTGGCTTGCGGTGGTGGCGGTGGCACAGACTGTATGGGCGGTGGAGCCGGACGCGAAGGCGGCGTCAGAGCGCGCCGGATCGCCTTCTCGATATCGAGGCGAACAATGTGGGTCGGGTCACCCGGCTTAGGATTCGGGCCACCTGGTACGATGTAGAAGACCTGCGCCTGCGCGCTGGTGCACAGGCAGATGATGGCCACCGCACGCGCCAGCAAGTTCGTCGCCATCACTGGTTCTCCTTGACCAGTATCTCCGCGACCTCGACGAGCATCTGGCTGACCAATTGAACCAGGGGGCCAAATCTTGGCCGAAAGATAGCTCCTCTCTACAGTGAGAACCACAGACACGACAGGCCCACGAACGCGAGGGTTATCACCGCAATCACCACCGCCCACCTTGCGAGTTCATACAGGATTTCACGCGTAGTCACGTCGCTACGACTCCCATTCGTAGCGTATTAAACGTGTCGCAATCTGCGGTGGATCACTTCGATTCAGAACACGAGCCGGCGCCGGCGATCTACGAGCTCGCGCCTTTACTCCTCAGCGGGGCCGCCGAGCGTGGCAGGCGGCAAAGCTGCCCGCCTGCGATTTCATACTCATACCATCAATGAAATAGGCCGCCTTCGAGCGGTCTTTTAGTTTCTGATTGAGAAAAGGCCCGGCGGGTTGGGGGCCGCCGAGCCTAGAGCTTCACCGACCGGCGGTCACTGCACGAGGGGTGGGCAGAGACGTGTGACCGCCATTGGCGAGCGTGGCATTTAGACAGGCATTAGCCAATTCAACCAGATGGACTAATTCCACCTCCGCCCGGGTTCCCCACCCGCGTGCCGCGCATCGATCTCAACTCTCTAGGTTGTACGACAGCTTAATACAGACTTTTGATGGTGTTCCCAAGGACCTTCGGAGGATTT
>JBAPYK010000371.1:0-2402 GCA_049284695.1 Rhodoplanes sp.
AAACACGACGCCTCAGAGTTCCGATCAAGTGGGTCTTGCCGGCACCCGCTTCGCCCAAAATCACTTGGCCGATCGGATTGTCAGTCGGTTTCTTCGTGCGAGAGAGAAAATCGTCTATGATTTGATCAATGAGGGTCTTATGCAGCTCATCGACTTGAAAGACGGGGTCAGACCAGATGCTTTGGAGGTCATGGGCCCAGTTGAAGTCGACGGCACGAAACGCCCGGAGAGCCTGATTCATTTGGTTATCCACAAGACGTACATGGGTTCGCCTTTGAAGCTGAGCCCCGCATCCCGGATCGACGGCGTGATCTCCTGGGGATTATTCATTCCCGAAAGCGTAGTGCCTTCTTCGAGGTGCATCCGCTTGAGCGCCTCGTCGAGCGTGGCGCGATCGATATGCTTCAGCTTCTCGCGCAGATCGGTCAGCAGCGCGCGGGTGTTGAGCCGCCCCCCAGTCACTTCGAGATAGGCTTGCCGGATGCGGTCGCGCAGCGTGTCGTAGTCAGGTGGCGTCGTGGTTGGCTTCGCGAAGCGCCCTGAACCGTCCTCGCGAGCACCCTGAGGTCCTAGGATTTCGGCAAGAGACACTTCGCGCGCGCGCATAAAGGCGGCGAGCCGCGTCAACCACGCTTGCAGTATCGAGCCGCCCGCCGTGGAGCGCTTCGGCAAATCGCTACCTAGGTGGTCGGCGGCCCAAGCCCATCCCCTTTCGGTCACTTCGATCGGGAAACCTTGACGCGTGAGTTTTCCAACCACAATGAAGCCTGCTTTTTCGAGTGCCAGGCGATCAGGCCTTTTTATTTCTGGCCGGATGTCTTTCTGGAAGCTCTGCCCTCCCTTTCCGAGGAGCGCCCAGAGCACTAGGGTTTGCATCTCCGTCGGCTTGTCTCCCACCTTACCCCTCCTGATTGATTTGCGACCGGCGCAGGCGCACCAAATCGCGGATTTTCTCAATCGCTTTCCCATAATCCTGCGCGACTTCATCGTTCGCGAGGCGCAGAACCGTATAGCCGCTCAAGGTCAGCTCATAGTCGCGGTGCCGATCGTACATGAAGGCGAGCCGATTGCCGTGGCTTCCATAGCCGTCGAGCTCGACCACCAGCCGGCCTTCCGTCCAGACAAGATCGACCTTCGGCCGCGAGCCGCGAATTGTCGCGATGGTCCTGTTGAAGCTGAACAGCGGAGCAAGCTCGGTGTCTGCGTTGAGCACCTTCGCGAGTCGCTGCTCGATCTCGCTCAGCGGGTGCGGCAGGCCGCGCCACGGAGCGATCCACAGCCCGTCGTCCGCGGTCCCGGTCGCGGCGGGTTCAATCAACTGCGGCTGCGCGGCCTCCGCGATCACGCGCCGCGCCCCATAGAGAATGCGGTCGAACGGCGGCTCGTTCGCCGGCAACTCTGGAAACAGCGCAAGCACGGCGGCATGCGAATGGTGCGCGATCCACTCCAACCCATGCACCAGAGCAGCGGGGTTCGGCCCCGTCTGGGCTGCATCGCCCACATCCGCCAGCAAGACAAGCCCGGAGCGGCTGATGGCGAGGACAAGCTGGGCAAGCTCGGTCGCCGCAAGCGCGCCCTGCACACGCGGCGGGCGACCGTCGAGCGCAAGCCGCGTCGCCGCCTCCGCCCAGGAGGGCGATAGGTCGGCGATCTCTTCCGCCGCGTTGTGGGCGATCACGCCTGCCGCGAGCCGCCCGAGCGTGTCGCTGCGGCACCCGGCGAAACTAACATTGGTGAACCAGAGCGGCCACAGGCGGCGCGCGGTCTCGGCCAGGACTCCGATGGCCTGCTCGACGATCGCCTCGGCGGTTGGTGCCGGCGTTATCCGCGCGAACAATACACGCCGACCGTTCGGCGCTGGCTCGACCCGATCGAAAAGGGCGCGGAGGCTTTCGCCGTCGATCCCGCCCAGCGCGAAAACCGACGCTTTGGGCGCGCCGAGGACGAACTCGGCAACTACGTCCGCGAGCAGAGGGGTCCCAGGCGAAGCGCTCATCATGCGCGAAACGGCCTGCTCACAAGCACTAAGGAGTTCCAAACCGACGTTCCATCGTTGCGGGCATCAGACTATGCCATGCCAGCCTCGCCCCCCGAAAATAGGATGCGATCGATGGCCTTGTCGAAACCGACGGCAGCGTATGACCCAGTCCAACAGCAAGCAAGCCGGGAAGCAAAGTCCGGTCTTAACAAGACTCGGAAGAGATGCTCTCGATCATTTCTTCCACGGGGCGTGCTAGCGCTCGCCCCTCCCTCGAACGCCGACCCGAGCCGGGGCAAAAAAAATTTCGCGCAGCACGCCGTTGCGTAAAGGCAGCTCGACCCCAACTTCCGGACCAACCCGGGCGATGGCGAGCACGGACGGTTCGTGCCAATAGGCGACATGGCTTTCGGACCGGGAGAGC
>JBAPYK010000372.1:0-5164 GCA_049284695.1 Rhodoplanes sp.
GCGACGGTAAGGCGCTGCATCCGTTCAAGGGCGAAACGGCCCCGAGCTACACCGACTGGCAGGATGACGGCAAGTATTCCTGGATCAAAGCGCCGACCTTCCAGGGCGAGCGCGCGCAGGTCGGCCCGCTCGCCAATGTGCTGGCGATGGTCGTGGCGGGGCATGAGCCGACCAAAAAGCACCTCGACCGCACGCTGAAGATCGCGTCCGCCGTGGCGGGAACCGAAATCCCGGTCGACGCGGTACATTCGACCATCGGCCGCATCGCGGCGCGGGCGGTGCGCTGCGCGGTCCTGCTCGGCGAGTTGAAGGCGCAGTGGCAGCTGTTGATCGACAACATCGCCAAAGGCGACATGGCGACCTTCAACCGCCCGGTCTTCCCCAAGGGCGAGGTGACGGGCGTCGGTTTCCATGAAGCGCCGCGGGGCGTGCTGTCGCATTGGATCGTCATCGCGGACGGCAAGATCAAGAACTATCAGGCGGTGGTGCCTTCGACCTGGAATGCCGGCCCCCGCGACGACGGCGATAAGCCCGGCCCCTACGAGGCTTCGCTCGTCGATAATCCGATCGCCGATCCGGAAAAGCCGTTGGAGGTGCTGCGCACGGTGCATTCCTTCGATCCGTGCATCGCCTGTGCGATTCATCTCGCCGACACCGAGCGGCGTCCGATCATATCGGTAAAGGCGTTCTAATGAGGGGCGCGTCCAGTAGACCGACGTCATTCCGGGACGCGCCGAAAGGCGCGGGCCCGGAATCGTGCGCCGATCCATGGAAATGGATTCCGGGTTCCCTCGCTGCGCTCGGGCCCCGGAATGACGCGCCGAGTGGATGCAACATAGTAAAGGCGCTCTGAATGTCAGTTGCGGTCGTCGGTCTCGGCAATCTGATCCTCTCCGACGAGGGCGTTGGGGTGCATGTGGTGCAACGGTTGGCCGAGGCCTACAGCTTTCCGGATGACGTCGCGCTCATCGACGGCGGGACGTCGGCGATTGACCTGCTCGATCAATTGATCGATGCGGAGCACATCATTTTCATTGACGCGGCCCAGACTGGCGGACCGCCCGGGAGCATCGTTGCGCTGGAAGGCGCACGGCTCCCGGTCTGGTTTCGCGAGCGCATGTCGCCGCACCAGATCGGCCTCGCCGATCTGCTCGCCACGCTCAGCTTGATGGATCATGCGCCGAAGAGCGTGACGCTGATCGGCATCGAGCCGCAATCGATGGAGCTGGGGACCGAGCTTACTCCGAAAATCGACGCCGCCGCTGGCGAAGCGCGCGAAAAGGTGGTGGAGAAGCTCGCGGCGCTCGGCTTTGCAGCGGTCGAACGAAATGCCCGCGCCGGGGCGATGCCATGTGTCTGACCGTGCCTTGCGAGGTCATCCGCGTCGATGGCGACACCGCGCTCGTCGCCCGTGCCGGCGCGCAGTTCGAGGTCAGCCTGATTTTCCTCGACGAAACCGTTCGGCCCGGCGACTGGATCGCGGTGCAGGCGCAGCGCCACGCCCAGGCCGTGCTTAGCCCGGAGGAGGCCCGCGAGATTCTCGATCTGTATGCTCAGCTCGGCGATATCATCGATCGCGGCGGAGCGGCGCATGCCTGACGTCGAGACCGATCCGCGCTCGGAGGCTGTTGCGGCGCAACAGCCGGGACGGGTGGCGGCGCTGGTCGCGAGCTTCACCCGGATCGGTCAGGAATCGATGCGGGGTTTGCCCTTCTACAACGAGGCCCTTTCGGTCGAGGCCATTGGCTTCGAGCGCTTGGGCGAGGGGTGGCTCGGGGCACTGATCACGCCATGGTTCATGAACCTGATGTTCGTCTCCGATCAGCCGATCCCCTATGCAGAGACGGCCAACGGCGAAAAGCGCACCATCGAATTGCCGGGCGGACGGTTGAAGTTCCTTTGCGGGGGAACCGAGGACTTCGGCATGTTCCACGCGCATTCGATCGCCTCGCCGATGGACGTCTACAAGTCGCAGAACCAGGCGCGAGCGGCGGCGCGGCGTGCGCTCGCGAGCGTGCGGACGCCGCCGCAGGCTGAGCCGGCCCGCGCTCCGTCGGCGGCGCAACCCGTTGTTTCGCGAAGAACCCTCTTCAATTTTGCCGGCCGACCGGTAAGCTCCGAGTAGTCGAGCTGATCCCGCGCGCTCTGAGCGCAGTACAGCCGGAATAGTATCCATGCGTAGGTTGAGACTTCGCCGCGACGGAAGGGTTGATCGAACGGCGGCGGGTGGTTCCGCGATCCAAGCCGGGCAGTTGCTCAATCGTCCCGTCAGCCTGTTTCGGCTGTGGCGGCGCGAGCCATGACAGGCAGCATCGATCCCGGCTCGGTCACGATCGAAGTCGCTGTCGCCAATGGCCGGGTGCAAACGGTGCGAATCGAATCGACGCGTCCGACCATGGTGGCACGCTTGTTCGTCGGCCGGCCGGCGGACGATATCCCCGCGTTGGCCGAGCGCTTGTTTTCGTTATGCGGGCGCTCGCATCGACTGGCGGCCGGCCGCGCCGCCGCTGCTGCGCTCGATCGGCCGGTTGGTCAGGCACGACGCACGGCCGATGCGATGGGGCTCGCGGCCGAGCGGATCGCCGAGACGCTGCGAGGCACCGTGCTCGGCGACGCAATGCCGAACGCAGGGATCGACCCGGATGTTGTCATGCTTCTCCGCGAGGCCTTGTCGGCGGCGCGCACGCTGATGATGCACGGCCTAAGCGATGGCAAGAACGGCAACGTTCACGCCCCGGCGCTTGTCGCGCGCCTGGCCGAGGCCATGCGTGGGCTCGGCGTTCCGCCGGCTTCCCCGAATTTGGCACCGGACCCGCACACCCCGATCGGCCGTCTGCTGCAGCAGGCCGAGGGCGAAACCGCCTTTCTCGCACGCACGCCGGATATGTTGACCGAAGCCGACGACCGCGACGTCATCGAAGCCTTGCGCGCACAGGGCGAAAGCTTCGCCGCCGCTCCGGTCCTGCCTGGCCGAGTGGCGGAGACCGGCGCTTACGCCAAACATTGGCAAAGCACCGCCATGGCCGCAACCGCGCTCGCCGCGCGCCTGCACGCTCGTCTCTACGAAATGGCCGAAAGCCTCGATCTGCTGCAGACGGCCGTCACCGCCGGCGTCCCGCCCGAGGCCGACCCGGTGCATAGCGAAAAAACAGGCCCAGGTGAGGGGTTCGCCGCACTGGAGTCGCCACGCGGGAGGCTCTATCATTGGTTGAAGGCGGGCCCGGATCGCCAGATCTCCGCGTATGCGATTCTTGCTCCGACCGAATGGAATTTTCATCCGCGCGGCCCCCTCGTCGAAGCGCTGGTCGGGGCCGAAATCGGGACCGGAGAGGAAGCGCGCCGCCGCGTGTCCCGACTCGTCGCAGTGTTCGACCCCTGCGTCAGTTTTGACGTTCGGGTGCAGGAGGCGGCGAATGCATGAAATGTCGCTGACCGAGAGCCTGGTCGAACTGATCGAGAATGAAGGCGAGAAGCAGGGCTTTTCGCGCGTGAATGCGGTGCGGGTCACGGTCGGCGCGCTCGGCCATGTCGAGCCGGATGCGGTGCGGTTCTGCTTCGACGCGGTGTCGCGCGGCACCATCGTCGAAGGCGCGCGGCTGGATATACGGATCGCGCCCGGCGAGGCCTGGTGCCTCGATTGCGCCAAAACGGTGCGCGTTGCGGACCGCATGGCCGCCTGCCCCGAATGCGGGCAGCAGCATTTGCAGGTGACCGGTGGCGACGATCTGCGCCTCGACGAATTGGAGGTCGACTGATGTGCACGGTATGCGGCTGCGGCAATCCCGACGCTCCTGACGATAAGCACGCGCACGATCATCCACATGAGCATCGCCATACGCACGAGCATACCCATGGCGAAGCCCGTCATACCCATGAGCATGCGCACCGGCATACGCACTCGCACACCCATGCCGGGTCAGGCGCTCACCAGCACGGCGACGAGACTCCGCACGACCACCATCACGATCATGCGCATGACCATGCTCATGGGCATGGCCACGATCACGCGCACGACCACGACCATGGGCACGAGCACGGGCACGAACATGTACACGAGCCCGAGCCCGAGCATGTCCACCGCGCCGACGGCAGCATCGATTTCGGCGCCGGACCGGCGGCGGTGCACGTGCCGGGCTTGAGCCAAAGCCGTACGTTGCGGATCGAACGCGACATCATGGAAAAGAACAACGCCTATGCGAACAGCAATCGGGCGTATCTCGTTGGCTTGCACACGCTCGCGCTCAATTTCGTCTCCAGCCCGGGATCGGGGAAGACTTCGCTTCTGGTGCGGGCGATCAATGACCTCAAGAGCAGGTTTCCGATCGCCGTGATCGAGGGCGATCAACAGACCGCGCATGACGCCGAGCGCATTCGCGCGACCGGTGCGCGCGCGGTGCAGATCAACACCGGCAAGGGATGCCATCTCGATGCGCACATGGTGGCGCACGCGCTCGACGATCTTGCGCTCGAGCCGGACGGCCTGCTGTTTATCGAGAATGTCGGCAATTTGATCTGCCCGGCCGGGTTCGATCTCGGCGAGGCGCACAAAGTCGTGGTGCTGTCGGTCACCGAGGGCGAGGACAAGCCGGTCAAATATCCGAACATGTTCGCCGCCGCCGACCTGATGCTGTTGAACAAGTCCGATCTGCTGCCACATCTCGATTTCGATATCGGCCTGTGCGTCGCCCATGCATTGCGGGTGAACCCTCACCTCCAGACGCTCGTCGTCTCGGCGCGCACCGGCGAGGGCATGGCCGCTCTCTATGCATGGATCGAAAGCCGCATGGCTCGGCTGGCAGAGCCGCGTAGCCGGGCGGCGGCGCCGGCCACGCAAGTCGCCGCTGCGAGCGGCGCAGCGGAGTGAAAGCATGGCGCTCGCGCACGCCGTCGCAGAGCATGACCGCGGGCAGGTGCGCTTGCGGTTGCGCGTGCGCGGCGCGGTGCAGGGCGTGGGCTTTCGCCCGTTCGCCTATGGGCTGGCGACGCGGCTTGCGCTCAGCGGCTTCGTGTGCAACGGGCCCGATGGCGTCGTGCTCGAGATCGAAGGGTCGCGCGCCGATGAATTTCTCGACCGCTTGCGCGGCGCGCCGCCGCCGCTTGCGCGCATCGATGCGATCGACGTTGAGCGTATCGCCCCGCTCGGCGCGGTCGGATTTGCCATCGC
>JBAPYK010000373.1:0-6480 GCA_049284695.1 Rhodoplanes sp.
TTCACCCCCGCCATGCCGAGATGCAGGACGATATCCGCGCGACCCATGCGGTGCGGCTCGGCCTGCGCCAGATCAACGGCTTTTCCGAAGACGACGCCCGCGCAATCGAGCGCGCGCGCGGAGCAGGCTTTGATTCCGTGCGCGATCTATGGCTGCGCACCAAGCTTTCGCCCGCCGTGCTGGAGCGCCTCGCGCAAGCCGACGCCTTCCGCTCGGTCGGCCTCGACCGCCGCAAGGCGCTGTGGGCGGTGCGCGCGCTGCGCCGGGCCGGCGACAAGGACGACCTGCCGCTGTTTGCGCGCGTACAAACCCCGGAACTCGAACCTGACGTTGCGCTGCCGCCCATGCGGCTTGGCGAACACGTGGTCGCCGACTATCGCCACCTCCACCTGTCGCTGAAAGCGCATCCGGCCTCGTTCCTGCGCCGCGATCTCGACCGCCGCGGCATTCTGCGTAACGAACGCATCGCCACGATCCCCTCTGGCCGAAAAGTGAGCGTCGCCGGCGTCGTGCTGGTGCGCCAGCGCCCCGGCACCGCCAAGGGCGTCATCTTCATGACGCTGGAGGACGAGACCGGCGTCGCTAATGCGATCGTCTGGCCGCAGGTCTTCGAGGCCTTTCGCCCGATCGTGCTCGGCGCCCGCTTCGTCAGCGTCAGCGGCAGGCTGCAGAACGAATCCGGCGTGATCCATGTCGTCGCCGGCCGCCTCGACGACCTCACACCGCTGTTGCAGCGGCTCGCGACCGACGCCGGCTGCATCGATGCGCTCGCCCGCTGCGACGAGGTCAAGCGCCCGATCCCGGAAGGCCGAATTCCGCTGCGCGCCGGCAGCTCGCTCGCCGCCTTGCTGCGCGAAGAGCCGCAGCTCACCGACGAGTTCGCGGTGACGACAAAAGTCCGCTCAGCCCTGCCCAAGGGCCGCGATTTCCGCTAGACAGGCGCTCGATCGGACGCCTCGACATGGCCCTTGCGGTCGGCCCGCGCTCCGGTCAAGATGCGCGCAGAATAAAGAACCAAAACAACCACGAGGAAACGTCTAAAATCCCCCCAAGGAGGATCGATTGTGACTTCATGTTCTCATTTTTCCGTCAAGCGGGTAGCCGCCGCCGCCGTCGTGCTTGTCATGGTCGGCGCGCCGAGCATCGCCCTTGCGCAAATAAAGATCGGCTCCTCGCTGTCGGTGACCGGACCCGCCTCCTTCCTCGGCGACCCCGAGAAGAAGACGCTCGAAATGTATGTCGACGAGATCAACAAGAAGGGCGGCATCAACGGGCAGAAGGTCGAGCTCATCGTCTATGATGACGGCGGCGACGCCAACGCGGCGCGCACCTTCGCGACAAGATTGGTCGAGGACGACAAGGTCGCAGCCGTGATCGGCGGCACCACGACCGGGACGACCATGGCGATGATCCCGGTGTTCGAGGAGGCGCAGATCCCCTTCATCTCGCTCGCCGGCGGCATCCCGATCGTCGAGCCGGTGAAGAAATGGGTGTTCAAGACGCCGCACACCGACAAGATGGCCTGCGAGAAAATCTTCGCCGATCTCCAGAAGCGCAAGCTGACTAACATCGCGCTCATCTCCGGCACCGAAGCGTTCGGCAAGTCGATGCACGATCAATGCGTGAAGGTCGCGCCAAAATACGGCATCACCATCGCCCATGAAGAGACCTACGGGCCGGGTGACACCGACGTGACGCCCCAACTCACCAACATCAAAAGCAAGCCCGGCATTCAGGCCGTCCTCAACACCGGCTTCGGCCAGGGGCCCGCGATCGTTACCCGCAACTACCGGCAGCTGGCGATTCCGCAGCCGCTCTATCAAAGCCATGGCGTCGCGTCGAAGCAGTACGTCCAGCTCGCCGGGGACGCCGCGAACGGCGTGCGGCTGCCGGCCGCCGCCTTGCTCGTCGCCGAAAAGCTGCCCGACACCGACAAGCAGAAGCCGGTCGTCACTGGCTACACGAAGGCCTATGAGGGCAAGATAAAGCAGGACGTCTCCACCTTCGGCGGCCACGCCTATGATGCTTTGATGATCCTGACGGAAGCGGCGAAGCGCGCCGGCAGCTTCGACAAGGCGAAGCTGCGCGACGAGATCGAGAAGACCAAGGGCTTTGTGGGAACCGGCGGCGTCGTGAACATGTCGCCGACCGATCACATGGGCCTCGATCAGTCGGCCTTCCGCATGCTCGAGATCAAGAACGGCGACTGGGTGCTCGTTCCCGATTCCGGTTCGTAAGGCGCAACCGGCGGAGGCGCGGCGGCGATTTTGATCGACGCCGTGCCTCCGGCCACGGCAATGCTCAAGCCAAGCGAATCGGGTAGGCCATGGCCGATTTCCTGCAGTTCGCCTTTTCCGGGCTGACCGTCGGGGCGGTCTACGCGTTGGTCGCGCTCGGATTCACGCTGATCTACAACGCGTCCGACGTGATCAACTTCGCGCAGGGCGAGTTCGTCATGATCGGCGGGCTCTCCACTGTGTTCCTCGCCGCGGCCGGCATTCCGCTCCCCCTCGCCGCCCTGTTGGCTGTTGTCATCGCCACCGCCGTTGGCCTCGCGCTCTATCGCTTTGCGATCGAACCGGCCCGCGGCGCGAGCGCCGTCAGCCTGATCATGATCACGATCGGCGCATCGATTTTCCTACGCGGCGCGGCGCAGGTGATATTCGACAAGCGCTACCACAGTCTCCCGCCCTTGTTCGGCGATACGCCGATCCGGTTCGGCGGCGCCGCCATCCTGCCGCAGAGCCTCGTCGTGCTCGCCGGCGCGCTGGTGATCGTCGTCCTTTTATGGACTTTCATCGAGCGCACGCTGTTCGGCAAAGCGGTGCTCGCGACGGCGGCGAACAAACTCGCCGCCCGCCTCGTGGGCATCGATACGCGGCGCACGGTCGGCTTTTCCTTCGCGGTGTCGGCGGCGATCGGCGCGATCGCCGGCATTCTCATCACCCCGATCACGCTGACGAGCTACAACATCGGCACGCTGCTCGCCCTGAAGGGCTTCGCCGCCGCCATGCTCGGCGGTATCGGCAGCGCGCCGGGCGCGGTGATCGGCGGCCTGCTGCTGGGGCTCTTGGAGGCCTTCGCTGCCGGCTACCTGTCGTCGCAATACAAAGATGCGGTCGCGTTCATCGTCATTCTGGTCGTCCTGTTCGCTCGCCCGCAAGGGCTGCTCGGTCGGGCAACCGTGGAGCGCGTATGAGCGTGCGTCGCATCGATGAACGACCGGCGGTGAAGGAGACCTCGCTCTTAGGCCGTCGGTTCGGCTCTTGGTCCGCGGTCGCGGTGCGCTTCGCCGCCTATCGGCTGACCCCGGTGCTCGCGATTGCGGTGGTTATCGCCGTCGTGCCTATGTTCTTTCCATCGACTTATTACTACCGCGTCGCCGCCCTTGTTTATGTGTTCGCGCTTGCCGCGCTCGGACTCAATTTGCTGATGGGATTCGCCGGTCAGGTGAGCCTCGGCCATGCCGGATTCATGGGGATCGGCGCTTTTGCGGTTGCGATCGGTCCGACGCATTTCGGCTTGCCGACATGGCTGTCGCTGATCGCCGGCGCCGCCCTCTCCGCCGTGGTCGCTTTCCTGGTCGGCCGACCAATCTTGCGGCTCAGAGGACATTATCTCGCGGTGGCGACTCTCGGTTTCGGCCTCCTGCTCGCCATCGTCTTCACCAATGAGGCGGCGTGGACAGGCGGGCCGGACGGCATGTCGGTGCGCCGGCTGGTCCTTATCGGTTGGGCGGTGCGCGGCTCGGAGACCTGGTACTGGTTTTCCGGCGCAACTTTCCTTGCTGGCGCCGCGCTCGCCTTGAACCTGATCGATAGTCCGGCCGGGCGCGCCATGCGCGCAATCCACGACAGCGAAACCGCGGCGCGAGTGTTGGGCATCGACGTCGCCCGAACCAAGCTCCGCGTCTTCGTCCTCTCGGCCATCTACGCCTCGGTCGCGGGCTCCTATCTCGCGCTGTTCAACGGGCACATAACGCCGGACGTGGCGGGCTTTCTGCGCTCGATCGAGCTCGTCGCCATGGTGGTGCTGGGCGGCATGGGATCGATCGCCGGCTCTCTCGTGGGAGCGGCGGTGCTCGTCGTGCTGCCGCAGGCGCTCACCTTTCTGCACGAGTACGAACATCTGGTGCTCGGCCTCATCCTCATGGGCGTGATGATCTTCCTGCGCAACGGGATCGTTCCGAGCATCGCGGCGGCGTTCAAGGGGCGGTCGTCATGACCATTCTCGCCACCGAAAATATATCGATGCGGTTCGGCGGGCTGCGCGCACTTGATGGGGTGAACATCGCCATCCCGGAGCGCTGCGTGTTTTCGATCATCGGACCGAACGGGGCCGGCAAGACGACCTTGTTCAACATGATTTCCGGAATCTACGCGCCGCGGGACGGTCGCGTGCTCTTGGCCGGCGAAGACGTAACCGGGCTCAAGCCGGACAGGCTTGCGCGCCGTGGCCTTTCGCGCACCTTCCAAAACCTGCAGATCTTCTTCCGCATGACTGCGATCGAGAACGTCATGGTCGGCCGCCACCGCCACGAGCGGACCGGAATCATCGCTGACCTGCTTCATCTGCCGATGGTTGGCCGGCAGAATCGCGAGACCCGCGAGCTGGCGCAGGCGGCGCTCAACCGGGTAGGTCTTGCGGCCATCGCCGAGCAATCGGCCGGCAGCCTCGCCTATGGCGACCTTAAGCGGCTGGAGATCGCGCGCGCGCTCGCGAGCGAGCCCAAGGTGCTCCTGCTCGACGAGCCGGCGGCGGGGTGCAATCCTGTCGAAACCGCCTCGCTCGAAGGCGTAATCCGCGACATTGCCGCGGGCGGCGTGACGGTGGTGCTGGTTGAACACGATATGCGGCTGGTCATGAACATATCCGACCGGATTCACGTGCTGGCGAATGGGGCGACGCTGGCCGAGGGCTCCGCCGAAGAGGTGCGCACCAACCAGGCGGTGATCGAGGCCTATCTCGGCGTTCACGGTTCGCGGAGGGACTCGCGTGCTGTCCATTGACCAACTGCGCAGCGGCTATGGCCGCATCGAGGCGCTGCACGGCGTATCGCTGGAGGTGCGCGCCGGGGAAATCGTGGCGCTGCTCGGCGCCAACGGCGCCGGCAAGACGACGCTGCTGCGGGCCATCTCCGGGGTGCAACCGGCGACCGCGGGCGAGATCCGCTTCGAGGGTCAACGCATCGACCGCATGCCCGGGCACCGGCGGGTCACGCTCGGTATCGCCCAGGTGCCGGAAGGACGGCAATTGTTTACGCCGCTTTCGGTCGAGGATAATCTGCGGCTCGGCGCATGGACGCGCGCATCCGCCGACATGGGGGCCGACATCGCCCGCGTCTTCGCCATGTTTCCCATGCTCGATGCGCTGCGCCATACGGCCGCCGGCGCATTGTCGGGCGGCCAGCAGCAGATGCTGGCGATCGGCCGCGCGCTGATGGCGAAGCCGCGGTTGCTCCTGCTCGACGAGCCATCGATGGGCCTGGCGCCGATCCTGGTCGACCAGATTCTCGCCGTCGTCGCCGAACTGAAAAGGTCCGGCATGACGGTGCTGCTGGTGGAGCAGAATGCGAGCGCTGCGCTCGCCATCGCCGACCGCGGTTATGTCATCGAAACCGGACGCATCACCGTCGGCGGCGACGCCGCCATGCTGCTCGCCGACCCGCGGGTGCAGAGCGGATATCTCGGCGTCTGAGGCAGGACGTTTGAATGCAAATGAACGACCGACGCGCGGCGAAATTAGTTTGCAATAAATCAAAGACGGGGCTGGCGCTCCTATGCGACAGATCGATGGCCCGCGATGGGCCAAGAAACCGGAAGACGGCCGCGGGTCCAGTAAAAGCCTGTGGCATCGGGAGGACATGAAATGAAGGCGAGCCTGCGCCCCGGCGTGTCGCGAACCAATCGCTTCGTCATTGACACCGACAGGACGATCAGCTTCATGGGGGAGGAAGGCCGGGTCTACGCGACGCCATGGTTCGTTCGCGACATCGAGCATACCTGCCGCGACCTGATCCTTGAGCACGCCGACCCCGGCGAAGACTCGGTCGGTATCGAAGTAGCGATCAAGCACACGGCGGCGACCCCTCCCGGCATGACGGTCGAGATCACCGCGACGGCGACGGCGGTCGAAGGCCGCAAGGTCGCGTTCGAGGTCGCCGCGAAGGACGAGATCGAAGCGATCGGAGGCGGCATGCATGCGCGCTTCGTCGTCGATGTCGCCAAGACCCTGGAACGGGTAAAAGCAAAAGCCGCCAAGCGCCGCACCTAATAGGAGTGTCCGCCATGCCAGTGAGCAAGCCTGGCAACGAGCGCACCGTCTCCACCTATTGCTACCAATGCGTCGCCGGTCCCGACCTGTTGAAGGTCCGCATCGACGACGGCGTCGCCACCGAGATCATGCCGAATTTCGAGGCGGCGGAGGTGCACCCGGCCGGCGGCAAGGCGTGCGTGAAGGCGTTCGGCCTCCTGCAGAAGG
>JBAPYK010000374.1:0-3206 GCA_049284695.1 Rhodoplanes sp.
GCGGGCGATAGACGGCCGCGGTTGTCAAGAAGACAGGCAAGCGCCTGGCCTCTTCCGACCGGGACCCCGGAACAAAGCCGATCGTAGTCGGCGCGGCACAAGCGCAACGCAGCCGTGAGCGCCAAGCCCCGCTCCGCCAGCGCCTGAAAGCAAGCCTGCGAGAGCTTCTCGGCCTGAGCATTCAGACAGGTCATGATGCGCCCGCCGCCCGGCACAACGCCGGGGCAAAGCCGCTGGTAATCGCCGATGCACGCTGAAAGCGGCTGCAACGGGCCCCGGCGCAACCCTTGGGCCGTCGCCGCATCCGCCGCGACCAATAAAAACGCCGCGGCCAACGCAGCAATCCTGGCAGGCGAGCACATCGAAAACCGGCCCCTCCTGTCGATGGCCGCGGCTGGACGCAGGCGGAGTCTTATCCCATTTCGGTCCACCTGCGTCTTGATTAGACGAGAAAAACGGCTCTGCAGGGTGGACCTGTGCTCCCTGCCGTTTCACGCATCGTCGATCGAGGACGTCTACCGGCGGCAATGCCGCGCGCCGGCCCAGTCGGTCCAGCAGCGATGGGGCTGTGACGCCAGCGGAATACACGCGATTGGCCGGCAGTAGCTAGGCGTCGAGCCGACGCCACCCGATCACCGGGCCGAGTTCGCATCACCAATGACAGCCACGGACCTTAATGATCTGGCTATCGCCGGCCGCTGGCGCGACGGGAACAGCAGGGAATGCCATCGCTAGCGACATGAAAACCACGGCGAGAACCGCCGCGGTCAAGATGGCGTAGTAGTATCGCGTGAACATCTGCCTTGTGTCCGCTCCGCGCGAGGGCGGCTCGCGCGTTTTGGAGGGTCGGGCGGCTCGGCGTTGCACGATAGCGCGACCGAGCCAGCCATTAAGTCACCAGCCGCGCGTGACCGTGCCGCTGTAGGTCCCGGTGTTGCCGCGCGGCCCGGTGACCGTCCCGCCATACGCGCATTGGCCGCCCGAACAGGTGCCGGAGCCCTGGCGTGTCCAGGTATTGCCGGCGGGGCCGGTGTAGCTGCCTTGCGAGGCGCAACTACCGCCGGAACAGGTGCGCGTGCCTTCCCAGCTGCGCGTGCCTCCGAGGGGTCCGGTAACGGTTTTGGAGCCGGTGCAGGTGCCGCCCGCGCAGTTGCGCTGGGCCGACCACGTCGTCACGCCGCCCCGCGGGCCGACGAACGTTCCGCTGCGCATGCGCGCTTCCGCTGCCCCGGTAAACGCAGTCAACCCGATCATGGCCGTAGCGGCGGCGATAAGGATGGTCTTGTTCATGGTAGCTCTCCGTCGATGAGGAGGGCCGTGCCCCCCATGCGAGAGCGATCATGCCCGACGCTGTTCACGCGGGTTTGCCGCGGCGGTAACGGTGCGGGACAAAGTTGGACGGCGTGTAACGATCTGTAACGAGGCCGTGGGCGAGCTTGTCGGCTGTGCTTGTTCCCGTTTACCAATGCGCCATGGAGCCAAGCGCCGACGCCCTGATTGCCGTCGTCGAAGACGATGACGAGATTCGCCGCCTCGTCGTGGGTCTGCTGTCGCGCGAAGGCTACCGTGTCGAGGAGGCGCAGTGCGGCGCAGACCTCGACGCCATTCTCGCAAGAACCCTCCCCGAACTGGTGATCCTCGATCTGATGCTGCCGGGAGAGGACGGCCTGTCGATTTGCCGGCGATTGCGCGGCCACGGCGGCGCCGTGCCGATTCTGATGCTGACGGCGAAAAGCGACGCGATCGATCGCGTGGTCGGTCTCGAAATGGGGGCCGATGACTATCTGACCAAACCGTTCAACCCACGGGAACTCGTCGCCCGCGTCCGTGCAATTTTGCGCCGCGCGCGCGGCATGGGCGAAGCCGCTGTGAGCCGCCGATATGCGTTTGAGGGGCTCGTCATCGATCTCGACGCCAGGAGCCTCGCCGACCGCGACGGCGAGGCGGTCGCCCTGACGAGCGCCGAGTTCGACCTGCTCGCTTGTTTCGTGCAGCGGCCGCGACGCGTGCTCACGCGCGAGCAATTGCTCGACTGGACGCGCGGCCGTGACGCCACGCCTTTCGATCGCACGATCGACATGACGATTTCGCGTCTGCGCAAGAAGATCGAAGCGGCGGCGCCGGGGCTCGCACTCATCACCACAGTGCGCAACAACGGCTATCTTTTCGTCGCCGCCGTCAAGCAGCTCGCGCCATGATCCGTCTCGGATTTGGAGCCCGCTTGTTTATCATTTTCGCTGCAAGCCTGGTCGCGCTGCAATTGCTCGCCGTCGCCGTCTACATGCTTCAGCGCAGCCGAGCGACGGAAGGCGGGTTGCGGCTTCCGCTGCCAGACCAGGCGGCGGCGCTCGTCGAGCTCATCGAAAGCCTGCCCAAGGATCAGTGGCCCAAGGTCCTGCGGGCCGCCAACAGCGCCGATCTCAGTGTGCGCATCGCCGATGAGCGCCCGTCATCGCGCGAGCCGGCTTGGTATGAGGCGCCGCTTGTCGATTTCATCCTGCGCCGCTACCTCAGCGCGCTGGGCGACCGTGAGGTACGGGTCCGCGTCGAACCCTCCAGCGAATTTCTCCAGGGCCCGCTCAAGGCGCTGGCCTGGGTATCCCCGGGGTCGGTGGAGATCGAGGTCGGTCTGAAGGACGGCGAGACGCTGGTTGTTTCCGCAGGCGGCGTGCTCAGCCTTTCGGTTCTCGGACTGCCGCCCGGTTTCTGGGCGGGGATTCTCGGGGTCGGCATCGCCGCCGTCGCGCTGTATCTCCTGCGCCGCGAGGCGCGACCGATCCAGAAACTTGCCGAGTCGGTCGATGCAATGCCGCTCGGCGCCGAAGCGCCGGTCATTCCCGATCTGCCGCGCAGCGCGCCGGAGATCCGCGCGTTGACCGGCGCATTCAACCGCCTGACCGGGCGTATTGCCGACCTGCTGCGCGCGCGCATGGCGCTCGTTGGCGGCATTTCCCATGACCTTCGCACCTATGTGACGCGACTCCGGCTGCGCGCCGATCTCATTCCGGATGCTGCGGAACGCTCGAAGGCCGTGGACGATCTCGACGAGATGAGCCGCTTGCTCGACGACTCGCTCCTGGCATTCCGGACCGGCACGCCCGCCCACCATGAGGAACTGGTCGAAGTCGCCGCGCTGCTCACACGCGAGGCCGAGGACCGCCGCGCCAACAAGGCCGTAACGATCAATCTCTCCCAGGAGGCACAAA
>JBAPYK010000375.1:0-8734 GCA_049284695.1 Rhodoplanes sp.
CGTCCCGCGTCGTCTTAAACCATTCGGTTCCGCCGCCGCTTACCTTTCTGCCGCGCGTTTCCAGAATGCCGTGCATGGCGCGTTCCAACGCGCGGCAAGCGTTCGTTTTGATCTCGATGACGAGCGCTGGCCTGTCCGGCGTGCTCGTTGATATCTGGGCCGCGATCCGCTGAACCGCGTCGCCATCGGTGCTCCCGACTTTGAGCCGATCCGGGGCGCACTTGTAACCGTAGGCATAGACCGTGCCGTTACCTTGACCGTCCCTGATGACGTCGGTCGCCTCAACGCTCTTCGCGAGCGACTCACTCGACTCCTCTTCGGAGATGCCCGGCTCAACGGCGACCGCGGCAGGATCATTTAGGTATTTTTCCACCTCCGCAGCGCGGGATAGCTTTGGCCTTGCGTCACTTCCTCGATTGTGAAGCCATTCGACGGAGCGGCGGCTATGGTTTTCGCCATCTGCTTCGCAAACTTAGTTCTGTGCTCAACATCGTCGGTTGAGTTGTATCGGTTGAGAGCCCAAGTAAATGTAGCGCGTTGACCAGCAAGCGTCGCCATTCGCATACCCATGTGCCGCTTTATTTACACAGATAAGTACGCGTTCACCTACCTTTATACGTGTACGCGACAAACGATGATCAGATTCAACAAGGAAAACTATCGTACGAATTATACAAGACAATAGTTCGAAGTAAACAGCGGGGGCTGTGCCCCCTCATCCCCCAAATTTCGCCTTTGCCGCGGCGGCGAGAAAAGCCGAGCGGCTGAGGCCGGCGCGCCTGGCGGCGCGGTCAACGGCGGCGACCAGATTCTCATCGAGCGAGACATTCACCCGCACCGCCTTCCCGGGCAGGTCGATCGGCAGGCCGACGATCATTCCGTCCTCAGCATCGTCCCGGAACGTCGGATCGGCCTTGAGTTGATCCAGCGTACGCAATACCGGGACAGGCTCGCCGTCCTCGATCAGACTGTCGATATAGGCCGCGGCCGCCGCTGCGCGGCGCTGCAAGACCTCGTCGAGGCTGTCGCCCGCAGCAATGCAACCCGGTAAGTCCGGTAAGGAAGCGCCGTAAACGCCGGCCTCTTCATGCACGATCGCAATCGCATACGTCGACATATCCACTCCGACTTCTCACCAATCGCCAGACTTAGCGAATTGGGTGCGGACGAATTTCCGCGGGACCTGTTCGCTACGCCGCGGCGGCCGTGATCAGGAGCAGGCAGCCGCCGGCGCTGGTCGCGGCGGGATGCGGCGCGCCGCGGCGGGCGAGATGGTAATCGCCGGCATGCAGGGTCAGCGAATCGAAGACGATATCGCCGGAAATCACGTAACACTCCTCATCGTCGGCGTGCTCGTGCCCGCCATAGTGGGCGCCCGGCGCCATCCGTACGAGGAAAGTCTCCCGGTTGTTCGGCCCCTTGGCCCATAGCAACTTGCGCTCGACGCCGTCGCTGATTGCTTCCCATGCGCCCTCCGCGGCGCGGACGGTCAGCGTGCCCGGCAAATGCCGCGATCGCGACGCGATCGTATTCTGAATGCGGTCGAACATATCGGGCGGCGGGGCGACGTCGCCATCGGCTACGAGCAGCGCGAACGCGTCGTCCCATCGCGCGATTTCCTTGGCGAGCGAAGGATCAGCGTCCGCCGTTTGGGCGAATCGGGTCTGTTCGCCGGCCGTCAGCAGCCCGAGCGTGAATTCGGCAGCTCTATCGCGATCGGCCTCGTTCATGCCTCACCCTCGAGGCTGCGCCGCAGCTTGGCGATGCTGCGGCTCACCCAGGTCTTCGCCGTCCCGATCGGTATGCCCAAAGCCGTCCCGATCTCCTGATAGCTCATCCCATCCAGATAAGCGTGCATGATCGCGCGTCGCGGCCCATCGTCAAGCTCGGCGAGCGCCCGCGATATCGCGGGAAAATCGAGCCGCGCCTCGGTGGGAGCGAGCGCCGGCTGATCCGGCAGCTCGAATTCCATCCCATCATCCGCGGAGAGAACCTCGCGACCGCGCGTCCGAATCACGTCGATTGCGTAGTGGCGCGTGAGCGCGATCATCCAGGCCAACGCGCTGCCGCGCTGCCTATCGAATTGGGTGGAGCGCTCCCACACGCGCGCATAGGCTTCCTGGAGAAAATCTTCGGCGAGCGTGCGGTTGCGCGCAATCCTCAGGCAGATCGCAAACAGCCTCCCGCTGGTGCGATCGTAGAGGGAGCGGAAGGCGATCTTGTCCCCGGACGCGGTGCGCTCGAGCAGCACGTCGAGCGATTCCTCGGCCGTGACGCTCGCCGCGTGACCCGATACGGCCGATGACATCCGCTTGGACCCCAACATGCCCTGAGGCATGCAATCTACCACCGCAAATTATTAGAGTGAACCCGCACAATCGCCCCTGCGCGAGGCGTCAGGCAATGAATTTTAGATGTTCAGCCCGCGAATGGACGGCGTCAGAACCGGTAATTCAGGCCGAAGCGCACGATGCTCGACTCGATGCCGGCGTTCATATTGCTGAAAACGTAGTTCGTCGGGGAGAGGTCGACGAACAGATACTCGGCGCGAGCGCTCAGGTTCCGCGTGAGACCGACCTCCAGGCCGGCGCCGACCGACCAGCCGCTAAGAATGTGGTCCTCGGAGAAGCCGAGATAGTCCAGTTCTCCTTTGCCGTAGGCCAAGCCGCCGGTCGCATAGAACAGGATGTTGTTCATTGCGTAGCCGGCGCGCGCACGGACCGTGCCGAACCAGGGATTGGAGAACTTGTACGCGGCAAAGGTGGTGTCGTCAGCGCCGGAGAACTGGAAGTCGGCTTCGCCGCCGACCACGATCTGGCCGAATTGCCAATTATATCCGCCCTGCACGCCACCCGCGACGCCGCTCGGCTCCAAGTTTAAAAATGATGTATTTCCAAACTGATAGCCGATATTTGCCCCGATATAAGGGCCGGTCCAAGTGTTCTGGGCGATGTAGGCGGCGGGCGTCGCCGGATACGGCGCTCCCCCGTAATAGTCGGCGGCCCGGCTTGCGCCTGCGGCCATGGCCGCAACGGTGGCTGCAAGGATAATCGTCCTCTTCATCGTCGTCCCGCCCCGTGTCCCATACGATCCGTCGAACCGAAGGGCTCCGCTCTGTCTGGGCGCTTGCGGCAAAATCCCGTCCAAGAGCGGAACATGGCTAATTTCGTGTTCCCAGCTTGTCGCCGAATTAGGTGAAATTTTCCTTATTCGGGCTGAGGCAGCCAGCGGTTAAGGATAAGTTTTAGTTAAAGACGCCGGTCATGCCGGGAACGCAATCGAGGCTACTACGTAGGCCCGAGGCGGGGCCGCAGGGCGCTGATCGCCCTTTTTCGGGTGGAAACCTGAGAGGCGGAGCATGCAAAACCCAGCGTCTGCGATCCGGCCGCGCGCCGCGCTGGTGACGGGCGGGGCGAAGCGAATCGGCCGCGCGATCACGCTGGCGCTGGCCGGGGCGGGCTATGCGGTGGCGATCCACGCCCGCGCGTCAAAAGCGGAAGCCGACGCGCTATGCGCCGAGATCGCCGCCAGAGGCGGGAAGGCGCACCCGGTCTTGGCCGACCTCGCCGATCATCACGCAGCTTCTGGGCTGGTTACGGCGGCGGCGGCCGCGATCGGCCCGCTGACGCTGCTCGTCAACAATGCCGCCCTCTTTGACGCAGACGAGATCGGCACGTTCGATTGCGACCGCTTCGACCGATTGTGCGCGGTCAATTTGCGCGCGCCGCTGCTTCTCGTCCAGGCTTTCGCGGCGCAAGCGCCCGAGGGGGCCGACGCTTCGGTCGTCAACCTGCTCGATCAGCGCGTCTACAAGCCGACCCCGCAATTCCTCAGCTACGGGCTGACCAAGAGCGCGTTGCATGCGGCAACCACCGTGTTGGCGCAGGCGCTCGCGCCGCGCCTGCGGGTCAACGCCGTAGCCCCTGGTCCAACCCTGCCGAGCCCCCGGCAGGATGCGACGGCCTTCGCGCGCCAGACGCAGGCCGTGCCGCTCGGCCACGGGCCTTCGCCGGAGGAGATCGCCGACGCCGTGCTGTATCTTGCGCAGGCACGCAGCGTCACCGGCGTCACTATCGCGGTCGACGGCGGCCAGCGGCTCGCCTGGCAGACGCCCGACGTGGCTGGAATCGACGAATAGCGACGCGGTTCGCGCGCCTCACAAACCAAGCACCAGCCGCGCCGGGTCTTCGAGACACTCCTTGACCCGCACGAGGAAGGTCACCGCCTCGCGGCCGTCGACGATGCGATGATCATAGGTGAGCGCGAGATACATCATCGGCCGCGCCTCGATCTTGCCGTCTACGACCATCGGCCGTTCCTGGATCTTATGCATGCCGAGGATGCCGGACTGCGGGGCGTTGAGGATCGGGGTCGACATCAAAGAGCCGAACACCCCGCCATTGGAAATGGTGAAGGTGCCGCCCTGCATGTCCTCGATCTTGAGGGTGCCATCGCGCGCGCGGCGGCCGAAGTCGGCGATCGCCTTTTCGATCTCGGCAAGCGACTTGTCCTGGCAGTCGCGCACCACCGGCACCACCAGCCCGCGTTCGGAACCGACCGCGACGCCGATGTGATAATAGTTCTTGTAGATGATGTCGGCGCCGTCGATCTCGGCGTTGACGGCCGGGATTTCGCGCAAGGCCTGCACGCAGGCGAGCACGAACAATCCCATGAAGCCAAGTTTGATCCCGTGCTTCTTCTCGAACAGGTCCTTGTACTGATTGCGCAGCGCCATCACCGCGCTCATGTCGACCTCGTTGAAGGTCGTCAGAATGGCGGCGGTGTTTTGTGCGTCCTTGAGACGGCGGGCGATGGTTTGGCGCAGCCGCGTCATGCGCACGCGCTCCTCGCGGGCGGCGTCATCGGCGGGCGACGGCGTGCGCACCTGGAGCGCGGCGGCGGGTTGAACGACCGGCGTGGGAGCCGCGGCGGCGCGCTCGATCGCCGCCAGCATGTCGCCTTTGGTCACGCGCCCGTCCTTGCCGGTGCCCTCGACCCTTGCGACTTCGATGCCGGATTCGGCGCTTAAGCGGCGCACCGACGGCGCGACGGAAGCCGCTGGCCGCGGTTCCGGCGCACGCGCCGCCTCGCGTTCGGCGCCGGCCGGCCGGCTCACCTTTTCATCGAGCGCTGCCGCCGGTCCGGCCGCAGCACCTTCCGTGATTTGGCCGAGCAGCGCGCCGACGGCGACGGTCTCGCCGTTTTCCGCCGCGATCTCGGAGAGCACGCCGGCTGCCGGCGCCGGCACTTCGATCGTCACCTTGTCGGTTTCGAGCTCCACCAGCGGCTCGTCGGCCGTCACCGCTTCGCCGGCTTTCTTGAACCAGCGGCCGATTGTCGCCTCGGTCACCGATTCGCCGAGGGTGGGAACGCGGATTTCAATCATGATTCGTCATCCAAGACATGCCATTGCGATCAGCCGAGCGCGTCGTTGAGAAATGCCTTGAGTTGATCGAGATGCTTCGACATCAGACCGGTCGCCGTCGCGGCCGCCGCCGGCCGGCCCGCATAACGAGGACGCCGGAAATCGGACCCGATCTGGTTGAGCTCCCATTCGAGATACGGTTCGACGAAAAGCCACGCTCCCATGTTTCGCGGCTCCTCCTGGCACCATACCAGTTCGGCTGCCTTGAAGCGGTTCAACCGCGTGAACAGCTCCTTTGTCGGGAACGGATAGAGCTGTTCGACGCGTAGGAGATAGATGTCGTCGATGCCGCGCTTTTCGCGCTCCTCGTAGAGATCGTAATAGACCTTGCCCGAGCAAAGCACGACGCGCCGAATATTTTCGGGCTCGACCAGCCTGGTGCGCCCGTCGCCGGCGCCCTCCGCCCCGTCGGGCAGCAAGCGATGGAAGGCCGTGCGGGGCCCCATCTCCGCGAGCGAAGATACGGCCTGCTTGTGGCGCAACAGGCTCTTCGGCGTCATCAACACCAGCGGCTTGCGGAAATTGCGCTTCAACTGCCGACGCAGAATGTGGAAGTAGTTCGCCGGAGTCGTGCAGTTGGCGACTTGCATGTTGTCTTCGGCGCACATCTGCAGATAACGTTCGAGCCGCGCCGACGAATGCTCCGGGCCCTGCCCCTCATAGCCATGCGGCAGGAGCAGCACCAAGCCCGACATGCGCAGCCATTTGCGCTCGCCCGACGACACGAACTGGTCGATCACCACCTGGGCGCCGTTGGCGAAATCGCCGAACTGGGCTTCCCACATCACCAGCGCATTGGGTTCGGCAAGCGAGTAGCCATACTCGAAACCGAGCACGGCCTCCTCCGAGAGCATGGAGTTGATCACCTCGTAGCGGGCCTGACCGGGCGCGACATAGTTGAACGGGGTGTGGCGGGCCTCGCTCTCTTGGTCGATCAGCACTGAATGGCGCTGCGAGAACGTGCCGCGCTCGGAGTCCTGCCCCGACAGGCGGACCCGGTGTCCCTCGAGCAGCAGCGAGCAGAAAGCGAGCGCTTCGGCGGTCGCCCAATCGATGCCCTCGCCGGTCTCGATCGCCTTGCGGCGTTGGTCCAAGAAACGTTGGATGGTGCGGTGGAGGTGAAACGTCGGCGGCACCGTGGTGATCTTCTCGCCGATTCTTCGCAGCGTCTCGAGGGCTACGCCGGTGTCGCCGCGCCGCGGCGCCTCCGCCGTCTCCGCCGCCTTGAGACTGGCCCAGCGGCCGTCGAGCCAATCCGCCTTGTTCGCCTTGTAGCTCTGGCCTGCCTCCAGCTCCGCGTCGAGCCGGGCCCGCCAGTCGGCCTTCATCTTCTCCACTTCGCCTTCGGTGACGACCTCCTGCTGGATCAGTTTCTTACTGTAGATTTCCAGCGTCGTCGGATGCGAGCGGATCGTCTTGTACATCAAGGGCTGGGTGAACGAGGGCTCGTCGGCCTCGTTGTGCCCGAACCGCCGATAGCAGAACATGTCGATGACGACCGGCTTCTGGAATTTCTGACGAAACTCGGTCGCGACCTTGGCGGCGAACACCACCGCTTCCGGATCGTCGCCATTGGCGTGGAAGATCGGCGCCTCGATCATCTTCGCCACGTCGGACGGATAGGGCGACGAGCGGCTGTAGCGCGGATAGGTCGTAAAGCCGATCTGATTGTTGACGATGAAATGCACCGACCCGCCGGTGCGGTGGCCGCGCAGTCCCGACAAGCCGAAGCATTCGGCGATGACGCCCTGCCCGGCGAAGGCCGCGTCGCCCGAGATCAACAGTGGGATGACGCAGGTACGGTCTTCCGGCGTGCAGCCATGCAGGTCCTGCTTGGCGCGCGTCTTGCCGAGCACCACCGGATTGACGATTTCGAGATGCGACGGGTTCGCCGTGAGCGACAGATGCACGCTGTTGCCGTCGAACTCGCGGTCGGAAGAGGCGCCGAGATGGTACTTCACGTCGCCCGAGCCTTCGACGTTTTCGGGCGTGTAGGAACCGCCCTTGAATTCGTGGAAGATTGCGCGATGCGGCTTCGCCAAGACTTGCGCAAGCACATTGAGCCGGCCGCGATGGGCCATGCCGATCGCGATCTCCTTCACGCCAAGCGCGCCGCCCCGCTTGATGATCTGCTCCAGCGCGGGAATCATCGACTCCGCGCCGTCGAGCCCGAAGCGCTTGGTGGCGGTGAATTTAAGGTCGCAGAACCGTTCGAAGCCTTCGGCCTCGACCAGCTTGTTGAGGATCGCGCGCTTGCCCTCGCGGGTGAAGCTGATTTCCTTGGCCGGACCTTCGATGCGCTCCTGCAGCCAACCCTTCTGCGCCGGATCGGAAATATGCATGAATTCGACGCCGAGCGTCTGGCAATAGGTGCGCTTGAGAATGGCGAGAATCTGCCGCAGCGTGCCGAACTCCAGCCCGAGCACGTGGTCGAGAAAGATGCGACGGTCGAAATCGCTGTCGGCAAAGCCGTAGCTGCGGGGATCGAACTCGGGATGCTCCCTGGGGGGCTCGAGGCCGAGCGGGTCGAGATTGGCGGCCAGATGGCCGCGAATGCGATAGGCGCGGATCAGCATCAGGGCGCGGATCGAGTCGCGGGTCGCCTGCTGCACGTCGGACCAGGAAATTTCGACGCCGGCCTTGTGGGCCCGTTCCCTCACCCGCGTGTTGACCCGCTTTTCCGTCTCCTCCCACTCGCTCTCGAAGATCGGGATCGGGCCTTCGCTGACGACCGGCCAATGCGCCTCCTGCCACGAAGGGCCGCTGGCGCTGCGCAGCACGTCGGCGGCGTTGTCCTTGAGGCTTGCGAAGAAGGCCTGCCACTCGGCGTCGAGCGCCTGGGGATCGGCTTCGTATTGCGAATAGAGGTCTTCGATATAGGCGGCATTGCCGCCATAGAGAAACGAGGTCAGGGCGAAAGCGGCGTTCGCTTCTTGACGGGACATAAAAGCATCCTGGATTGCGGGACGAACGGAGCGGAGGGGCGGGCGGCCGAAACCGTCGCGCTCTCCGGCGCGCCTTGCGGGCTCACCCTTATTTAGGCCGCCACGCGCAGCCTAACAATCGTTTCCTCAGGGCTTTGCGACGAAGAAATGAAATGGCGTTCAGCCTGTTAGGCGGCTCGGGCCGCCGGCGAAGGAGGTCCACGGCGGGTGCGTTACGCCGGCGCGATCCTGTTTGTTGCCTGCGGCAGAACCTTGGTTCGGAGAAAGGGCGGGATCCGACCGCGGCACTTGACCCGCGCCGAAGAGAAGGCGAAGACTCAAGGTCGTCGACGGACCTTGCGGACAGAGACCAAGAACGGGGCGC
>JBAPYK010000376.1:0-2236 GCA_049284695.1 Rhodoplanes sp.
TGCGTACTGACGGCCCGACGGTGTTCGCGAGCAGCTAGATCACAGTCGCCTTCCGGTCGAGCCGCACGCGCACCGCCCAGGTGACAAGTCACGAGCAACGCATTCTCTTATCGTTGGCCAAGAACAGACCGAGCTTCTCTCGCATGTTGCCGAGGGTCATCGGGGCCGGTAGCGGAGGGCATGACGGCGAGCCGTATCCGAGCCTGCCGCAGCGTGTCGTCGATCGTGCGTTGGAGCGGGACCAAATATCGGCGAGCGCCACGCCTGGCGGGGGCGGCTCACCCAACCCAACGCCATTGGGAAAATAGCGCGGCGTAAAGGCCGAGCAAGGCCCCGAATCCCCCGAGAAGCGCAAGGCGCAAACCCTCGGCGCCGCGCGTGAGGTCGGCGAGCGCGATGAAGGCCGGAAACGAAAGAAGCGCGAATCGTGCCGTCGACGTGAAGCCGGAGGGCCCGCCGCTCAAAGTGAGATAGGGCAGGAGCAGGAGCGCCGTCATATATAGCGCCATCGTTGCCGGCAATCGCCGCCAAGCAACCGCGGTCAAGGCCGCGAACATCAAGAAGAACCACTGATCGAGGCCCGCGGGTGAAACGTCGGCGAAGCGCCAGCGCGCGAAAGGCTCCAGCCGCAGGGCGGCGGCTATGCGGTCGATCTGCTGCGTGCCGTCATGGAACCCGGCCTGAGCATGGGAAAAGGCGAGCGCGTCGCCGAAGGCCCGCTGCTGGTAAAGCATGAACAGCGCGAGGCCCGCGAGCGCCAGCGCCGCCATCGGCGCGCCGTACAAAGCGAGGCGGCGAAGGTCGGGGCCGACGTTGCGCCAGAGCGCCCAGGCGAGCGCGGGCAAGAGCGCGATTCCGGTCGAGCGGGTCGCAAGCGCAAGCCCCGAAAAGACAGCGGCGAGGATCAGGCGATCCTGCCGCAGCATCAAGAAACAGGCGAGGACAAAGACCAGAGCGAGCGGCTCGGTGTAGCCGGCCGAAAGAAAGAACGAGGTCGGGAAGAAGCCGAGAAAGGCTACGGAGAACAGCGCGACGTCGTCGCCGCATTCGTCGCGCGCCAGTTTGAACAAGAGGAGCGAGGCGAGGAGGGCCGCGAGGTTTGCGACGATCAGCATCGCGTCGGCGACGCTGAGGCCGAACAGGGAGGCGACGAGGCGACTGATCAGCGGATAGAGCGGATAGAACACGACCGACTGGGCGCGGCCGGAATCGCCGTCATAGCGGTAGCCCTCGGAGGCGATCGTCCAATACCATTGCGAGTCCCAGCGCAGCAGGTGGTGACGCCAAGCCTCCCCGGCGCGCCACTCGTCCGGATAGGCGTCGGGAAGATGTGCATCCGCGATCAAGACCGCGAGGACGACGGCAAGGCGCGAGGCGAGAAAGACGGCGAGGGCCGAGGCGTAGGGTTTGATGGCGAGGAACGATGAACCGCGGTCCTTGCCGCGGTCCGTCGCGGCGAAAGGCGCGGTCATGGCGCCGTCCAGAACGCCGGCTGCGTCTCCTCCAGGCGGCCGCCGAGGCGGACCGCGCCGATGCGGGTGGCGAGCCCGGTGCGGTCGTCGGTTTCGACCGCAAGATGGTGAAGCACACGCCCGCCGAACTTTCCTAAGTCTTCGGACGCCCCGACCACAGCCACAGAACGCGGCGCAACGATGTCTGCCAGCCCCGCAACGCTGGTTTTTTCGGCAGCGTCCATCAATCGACTCGGATTTTCGCGGTCTTGATTGAGGTCGGCGAAAAACGCCGACTCCTGCCGCACCATTTTCTGGATTTCGTCAGGCGCGACGCGGCGCGGCTCGATATAAAGATCGCGCAATTGCGCGATCGTCTTCGGCTCGGGTTCCGTCGACTCTGCTTTCGCTGCAAACGCGGCAAAACAGAGCAAGCAAGCGCCGACCACTGCAATCTTGAACAATGACATGGTCCATCCCCAAGGGGTCCCTTGCCGACTTCCCGCTGTGTTGGAGCGAGGTTAGCGTCCCAATCGGGGCGACAGCATCACCCGATTCGCCGCCCCACGCCAACCGGATGACATTACCGATAGCATACATTGCTTTCATTGAAGAATTATCGTCCGTTGTCGCATCCCTGTTGCGTCACCATAGACGAAGATGCTACGACATGCGCGCACATATTACGAAATGGAGCAACAGCATGTCGGTCCGCAAGCGCCGCTGGCGAAGCCCCGCCGGCGAGATGAAAGAGGCCTGGGTCGTCGATTACGTCGACCAGGGCG
>JBAPYK010000377.1:0-9063 GCA_049284695.1 Rhodoplanes sp.
GCGACGACGATCCGCATCATGTCGTTCTCCCACAGCCGGCCGCATTCCATCTTGAAATCGACCAGCCGGATGCCGACGCCGAGAAACAGGCCGCAGAGGAAATCGTTGACGCGGATCGCCAGCGCCATGATGTCGTCGATCTCCTGCGGGGTCGCCCAGCCGAACGCGGTGATGTGTTCCTCCGCCACCATCGGATCGCCAAGCGCGTCGTTCTTGTAGTAGAACTCGATGATCGAACGCGGCAGCTGGGTACCTTCCTCGATCCCGAGCCGTTGCGACAGCGACCCCGCGGCGACATTGCGAACCACCACTTCCAGCGGGATGATCTCAACCTCTCGGATCAGTTGCTCGCGCATGTTGAGCCGACGAATGAAATGCGTCGGCACGCCGATATCGTTCAAATGCTGGAACAGATACTCGGAGATGCGATTGTTGAGGACCCCTTTGCCTTCGATCACCTGGTGTTTCTTGGCGTTGAACGCGGTGGCGTCGTCCTTGAAGTGCTGGATCAACGTTCCAGGCTCCGGGCCCTCGTAGAGGACCTTCGCCTTGCCTTCGTAGATGCGGCGACGGCGGCTCATAGGAGTGTACCGTGGCTTGAGGAAATCCATGTGCCGTGGCTCCGAGTTCGGGTTCAAGGCCGGCGGCGTGAGCAGAGCGACCCAAGCTCGCCTGCTGCGACAACAAAACTAGCCGAAGGTCGGGGCGAGCACAATTGACATAGACCCGTCGTCCATGGCGTGCAATGAGGTCATGCGCGAGCACCGGGCCGCCCTTGACCTCGGCCCGCCGATGTGCAAGGCGCGGTGACGAATCTGCGCGCGATTTTTTCCGACGCTCGGAGTTAACGGGGTTTCGATATGGACAGTTTCGACAGGCGCAAGGAAGGTTTTGAGAAGAAGTTCGCCCACGACGAAGAACTGCGCTTCAAGGCGACCGCGCGCCGCAACAGGCTGCTCGGCCTGTGGGCGGCGGAGAAGCTCGGCCTGTCCGGCGCCGACGCCGAGGCCTACGCTAAGGAGGTCGTCGTCTCCGACCTGGAGTCGCCGGGGGACGATGACGTCTTCTTGAAGATCCGCAAGGACTTCGACGCCAAGGGCGTCGAGCAATCCGACCACCAGATTCGCCGCACCATGGAGGAATTGATGGCGCGCGCGATCGACCAGGTGCGAACGGCGAAATAGCGGGGCGCTACAGTAATTCTCCGCAGGCCGCATGGGTTGGCGGAACTGGCGGTTTAGCAGGCGACCTGGCCGCAGCGCGCCCAACTCACCTTCTTTTTGAGGGCGTCGTGGCCGACCGCGCCGATCACGACGTCGTCGCCGATCACATAGCTCGGGGTGCCGTTGAGGCCCAACGCTTCGGCGAGCTTTATGCTTTCCGCGATGGTCGCCTTCACCTCGTCGCTCGCCATGTCGCGCTCGATGCGCGCGACGTCAAAGCCCAATTCCTTGGCGACGGCGAGCGCGCGCGCCTTGTCGACCGGCCCGCGGTTCGCGAGCAGCTTCTGGTGCAGGTCGAAATACTTCCTGCCGCTTTTGTCTTGCATATGAGCGGCGATTGCGACTTTCGCGGCTTCGACCGAACCTTCTCCCAGCACGGGGAATTCCTTGAGCACGACCCGCAGGTTCGGGTCGCCCTTGATGAGATCGACCAGATCGGTGAGCGCGCGCTTGCAGAATCCGCAATTGTAATCGAAGAACTCGATCAGAGTGACGTCGCCCTTCGGATTGCCGACCACCACATGGCGCGGCGAGTCGAAGAGGAGCGTGGCGTTGCCCTTCACCGCCGCCTTCGCTTTTTCCGCCTCTGCCGCCGATTGACGCTTTTCAAGCTCGAGCATCACGTCCTGCAGCACTTCGGGATTGCGCAGAAGATAGCTGCGGACGATCTCTTCGATCTCCTTGCGCTGGTCCGTCGAGAAGCCTTGCGCGTCGGCCGCGATGACACTCCCGAAGAGAAGGCACGCCGCGGGGGCGAGTGCAAAGACGGCGAGAAGCAAGCGACGGAACGGCATTCGATCAATCCTCGGTTAGCGGCCACCGCGTTGGGCGGCGGCCGGCGGTCTATAGCTGGCGATGTCGTCGGCTTTGACCCAGCCGGGCGAGCCGACCGGAAGCCGGTCCTTGGCGCGCGCGGCAAGTTGGCGGGCGGTTCTGATGTCGCCGCGCGCAAAGGCGGCCTGGGCGGAGGCGAGATCGGCCTGGGCGTAGTCGCCCTTGCGGCCGTAGGCCATGGCGAGTTGGGCGTAGCCGTCGGAAATGTCCGGATCGGTCGCAACCGCCTGGCGCAGATAAGTGATCGCCTCGTCGGCGAGCTTCGGGTCGTTGGTCGCGATCAGCGCCTGCGCCAGCATCACTTTGATCAGCAATGGATTGGACGCTGTCGCTACGGCGCGGCGCAACGCGGGAAGCGCTTCCGCCGCGCGACCGGATTCGAGCAGAGCCTGGCCTTTCAGCTCGTGGAAGTACGGGTTGTCCGGCTGCGCCTGGATCAGCGCATCGATCTGGCCAAGCGCGGTGCGGAGGCCGCCGTGGCGATAGGTCGAAATTGCGCGGGCGTAGCGGGCCGGAAGACTCTGGTCGCTTGGCAAATAGCGGCGCGCAATCGTGCCCGGCCCTTCAAGGAAGCCGTAGAGCTTCGCCCGCATCATGTCGTGGCGAAGCTGCAGCTCGGGCGGGTCCTTTTTGTCCCAGTACTGGTTCTTGGTGATCACCGCGAGCGCGGCAAGGCGTTCGGACGCGAGCGGATGCGATTGATAGTAGGGGTCGGCGCCGCGCGCCGCGAACAGCTGCTGGTCCGCCATGCGCTTGAACGTGTCGTACATGCCCTTGGCCGACTGCCCGCTCGCCGTCAGGAATTTGACGCCGGCGCGGTCGGCCTGGTCTTCGTGCTGGCGCTGGTAGGCGAGGAGCGAACGTTGCATCATGGTCTGCGGCGCCGTCATCGCGACGGCGCCGGGATTCCCGCCGACATTGGTGCCGGCGCGGGAGGCGGCGAACGTCGCGCCCAGGCCGAGCAGCACCGCAAGAATCGAGATAGTCTGCGCGTTGGCGAGTTCGGTTCTCAGCTTGCTGAGATGGCCACCGGCAATATGGCCGGACTCATGCGCGAGCACGCCGATAAGCTGGTTCGGCGTCGTCGACTCGAGCAGGGCGCCGGCATTGACGAAAATGCGGTGCCCATCCATCACGAAGGCGTTGAACGAACGGTCATTGATGATGACGACGCGAACGTTCTGCTTGGCGAGTCCGGCCACACGCAATATCGGTTGGGTATAGTCGCGCAGCAGCTGCTCGATCTCCGCATCGCGGATGATCGGAAGCCCTCCCCCGCGCGATTGCGCGGCGGCGGGCATGGGCGCGCTGGACAGCGCCACCGCGAATGCAGTCACCGCGGCGACCACGCGAAACGCGCGCGCTCTGAGCTTGCGCTTGACAGGTTCGTGTGCTGCGCTCATTCGAACTGACGCGTTCGTCCGCCGGCTTGGCGGACATATGGAGGCGATTCGACGCGGTCAACAACGCGCTCACGGCGCTTCTTCGGTCAACAATGCGAAAAATGCGGCAACAGAGCGGCGTCGGGCGATCGTCCCTTGAATCGAGTGCGACGCTCGGTCCGAATAACTACCTATATAATCCGTCCCGGCGGAGCGACGTCCCGCCCTTTATGGCGATGGACGTGATGTCGGCGGCGGCGCGCCTCGAACAAAGCGGGCGCCACGTCATCCATATGGAGCTCGGTCAACCGGCGGCGCCCGCGCCCTCGTTGGCGATCGCTGCGGCGCAAGCTGCACTTGCGGGCGGACGACTAGGCTACACCGAGAGCCTCGGCCTGCCGAACCTGCGCCGCCGCATTGCGCGCCACTATCAGGAAACCTACGGGCTATCGGTCGATCCCGCGACCGTCATCGTGACCACCGGCTCTTCGGCCGCATTCACGCTTGCCTTCCTAGCCCTTCTTGAGCCGGCGGACCGCGTCGGGCTCGCAGCGCCGGCTTACCCGCCCTATCGTCACATCCTGACCGCGCTCGGCTGCGAACCGGCGTTGATCCGGCTGTCGGCCGAATCACGTTACGCCCTGACGCCGCAGGCGTTGCTCGACACCCATCGGGAAAAGCCGCTCAAGGCGGTGCTGATCGCAAGCCCCGCCAATCCGACGGGAACCATGATGAGCGCCGAGGCGCTTTCCGACCTCGTCGCCGCTGCCGAGGACGCCGGCATCGCCGTCATTTCCGACGAAATCTATCACGGGCTCGATTACGCCTTCCCGGCGATGACGGCGCTTGCCGCTTCCAACCGCTGCATCGTCATCAATTCCTTTTCCAAATATTTCTGCATGACGGGATGGCGCGTGGGCTGGATGATTGCGCCCGAGCCGCTGGTGCGCCCGATCGAACGACTGCACCAGAATCTCGCGATCTCGGCGCCGACGCTGTCACAGATCGCGGCCGAGGCCGCCTTCGACGGCCGCAGCGAGATGGAGGCGGTGAAGCACGGCTATGAGGCGAATCGGAAGATTCTGATGGAGGGTTTGCCGCGGGCGGGGCTCGACCGCTTCCTGCCGGTCGACGGCGCGTTCTATCTCTATGCCGACGTATCGGCCTTCACCAATGACAGTTTCGACTTCGCAAGCCGCATGCTGGAGGAAGCGCATGTAGCGGCGACGCCTGGCATCGATTTCGATCCGGTCGACGGCCGCCGTTTCATCCGGTTTTGCTATGCCGGCGCGCAACATGGCGTCGCCGAGGCGGTGACGCGCGTCGGCGACTGGCTTGCGCGATAGCGCCGTTGCTTGCTTGTGCGCCGCGGCAGAGGCGCGCAGAGCGCCCGCCGCTCAGCCGCGCGTGCGGCTGCGGATCATGAAGGTGTCAAAGCCGTATTCGGCCACCTGCCACCAGAAATATTCGTCGTTGCGGAACGCCTGAACCTCGGTGATGAGCCGTTTGAAGTCCTCGTTCTTGGCTGATATCTCCGCCCATAATTCGTTCGTCGCTTTGAGGCAGGCGTCCATGATCTCGTTGGAGAACGGCCGCAGCTGCGCGCCGCCTGCGATCAGCTTGCGCAGCGCGCCCGGATTGAGCGCGTCATAGCGCGACAGCATATAGATGGTCGCGTTGAAGCCGGCATTGATCAGGACCGCCTGATAGGATTTCGGCAATTCGTTCCATTTGCCGAGATTGACATAGGCGTGCACCATCGGGCCGCCTTCCCAGAAGCCGGGATAGTAATAATAGGGGGCAACCTTGGCGAAGCCGAGTTTCTCGTCGTCGTAAGGGCCGACCCATTCGGCGGCGTCGATCGTGCCCTTCTCCAGCGCCGGATAGATGTCCGGGCCCGCGAGCTGCTGCGGCACCACGCCGACCTTCTGCAGGACCTGCCCGGCGATGCCGCCGATCCGCATCTTCAGGCCCGACAGATCGGCCACCGTTTTGATCTCCTTGCGGAAGAAACCGCCCATCTGGGCGCCGGTGTTGCCCGCGGGAAAGCCGTAGACGTTGAACTTCTTGTAGAACTCGTTGAACTGCTCGGTGCCGTCCTGCTGCGTGAGCCACGCGGTCTGTTGCCGCGCATTGAGGCCGAACGGAATGCAGGACGCGATCGCGAAGGTCGGATCCTTGCCGACGTAATAATACGAGACCGAGTGGCACATCTCGACCGTGCCGCTCGAGGTCGCGTCGAGCGCCTGCAGCCCCGGGACGATTTCACCCGCGGCGAATTGTTGGATCTGGAAGCGATTGTCGGTCATTTCGGCGACCTGCTTCACCAGCACCTCGCCGGCGCCGTACAACGTATCGAGCGATTTCGGGAAGCTCGACGCCATCCGCCATTTGAGCTCCGGCATCGATTGCGCAATGGCGGGCTTGGCGATCGCGGCGGCTGCGGCGCCGCCGCCGAGCGCGCCGAGAAATTGACGTCTCTTCATCGCGAGCATTCCTCTGTTTGTTGGAGTTGGAGCGGCGGCTCGACTACGCCGCCCGGCCTGAAACTGCGGGCCTAACAAGAGCATGCACGATGTCGAGGCGCAAGCGCTCCTCGGCGCGGCCAATCGTCCGCGCCGTTGCTTATCGACCCGGAGCTTACGCCTCGATGACGATTTTCGGCGCCGCCCGACCGGTCCCCGCCACGGCGAGTTGATCGCGCACCTTGGCTGCGATGTCGCGGAAGATTTGCGCATGCGCGCCGGTCGGCTCGGAGACGACCACCGGCCGGCCGGAATCGGACTTCTCGCGAATGGCCATGTGCAGCGGCACCTCGCCGAGGAAGGGCACGCCGAGTCTGACCGCCTCCTCGCGAGCGCCGCCATGCCCGAAAATGTCCGAGCGCGCGCCGCAGTTCGGGCACAAGAAATAGCTCATATTCTCGACGATCCCGAGCACCGGCACGTTCACCCGGCGAAACATGGCGATGCCGCGGCGCGCGTCGATCAGCGCCAGATCCTGCGGGGTCGAGACGATGACCGCGCCTTTGAGCGGCACCTGCTGCGCCATCGTGAGCTGCGCGTCGCCGGTGCCGGGCGGCATGTCGACCACCATGACGTCGAGCTCGCCCCAGTCCACCTCGCGCAGCATCTGGGTGAGCGCCGACATCACCATCGGCCCCCGCCAGATCATCGGCGTCTCCTCTTCCACGAGGAAGCCGATGGACATGACCTTCAGCCCGTAGCCGATCATCGGCTTGAGCCGATTGCCGAGCATCTCCGGGCGGCCCTTGATCGCGAGCAGCCGCGGCATCGAAGGGCCGTAAATGTCGGCGTCGAGCACGCCGACCTTGAGGCCGAGATCGCGCAGGCCGAGCGCGAGATTGACCGCGGTCGTCGATTTGCCGACGCCGCCTTTGCCGGAGGCGACCGCGATGATCGAGCCGACGCCGGGCACCATCGGCTCTTCGGCTTGATGCGCATGAGCCCGACCATGCGGCGCGGGGCGCGGGGCCTGCTCGGCGCCGCTGCGCTCCGCGGTGAGCGCCACCATTGCCGAGGTGACGCCGGGGATGGCGCGGACGGCGGCTTCGGCCTTCGCCCGCACCGGCTCCCAGCTCTTGACTGCAGCAGCGTCGACGGTGATCGAGAAAAACACCTTATCGTCGCCGACGATGATGTCCGACAGGACGTCGGTCCGCGGCAATGGCGTTCCGTCCGGACTGCGCACGCTTTCGAGGCTCGCAAGAACCTCTTTCTTGCTCAAGGCCATGACAATCTCCCTGCCCGGCGGCTCAAGTTCCGCCGGCCCGGATGATGGATCGTCTGAACATAGGCTGGAGCGCCGTGCGGTCAACGGCGACCGTCGTCAGGCGAGCTTCAGCCCGATGATGCCGAGCACGATCAGCCCGACCGAGGCGAAGCGCATGAGCGTTCCGGGATCGCCGAACGCCCACACGCCGACCAGAAACGCCCCCACCGCGCCGATGCCGGTCCACACCGCATAGGCGGTGCCCATCGCGATTTCGCGTTGCGCCAGCAGGAGCAGCGCCCCGCTCGCGAGAATGCACACGACCGCGAAAAGAATCCAAATCGGCCGGAGACCCTGCTCGGTCCAGCCGAGCTTCAACCCTAGAGGCCAGCCAATCTCGCAGCATCCCGCCAGCAATAGAAAGACCCACGCCATTCGAAGCTCCCTGCCGATTGAAAATCAATGAATCCGGCGTCGAGACAACGGTTGACGCCGCGCGCGCGGCCGGCACATTGGCGCAACGAACAAGCCCCCGGCAAGATCACCGCTGCGAAGGACGTAAAGCCATGGCGAAGGTCGCATTTCTTGGACTCGGCGTGATGGGTTTTCCGATGGCCGGCCATCTGGCGGTCAAAGGAGGCCACGACGTCACGGTCTACAACCGCACCGCCGACAAAGCCGAGAAGTGGGTCGCCCAATATGGCGGCCGGCGCGCGGCGACGCCGCGAGAGGCCGCAGAAGGTCAGGAGGTCGTCATGGCCTGCGTCGGCAATGACCACGATCTGCGCCATGTGACGCTCGGTGCGACCGGCGCGTTCGCCGGCATGAAACAGGGCGCGGCGTTCGTCGACCACACGACCGCCTCGGCGGAGGTCGCGCGCGAGCTTTACGCCGGCGCCAAGGAGCGCGGCTTCAACTTCATCGATGCGCCGGTCTCGGGCGGACAGGCGGGCGCCGAGAACGGCGTGCTTACGGTGATGTGCGGCGGCGATCCGGAGCCGTTCGCCCGCGTCGAGCCGATCATTGCCGCCTACGCGCGCGCCTGCACGCTGATGGGCGCGTCGGGCGCGGGCCAGCTCGCAAAAATGGTCAACCAGATCTGCATCGCGGGCCTGGTGCAGGGCCTCGCCGAGGGTTTGCATTTCGCCAAGAAGGCGGGCCTCGACGCCGAGAAGCTGATCGCCACCATCTCCAAGGGCGCGGCGCAGTCATGGCAGATGGAGAACCGCTACAAGACCATGGTCGCCGGCAAGTTCGACTTCGGCTTCGCGGTCGATTGGATGCGCAAGGACCTGTCGATCTGTCTTGCCGAGGCGCGCCGCAATGGCGCGCATCTGCCGGTGACCGCGCTGGTCGATCAGTTCTACTCGGAGGTCCAGGCGATGGGCGGCCGGCGCTGGGACACATCGAGCCTCATCGCGCGCCTCGACCGCTGAGCATTTTCCGGCGAATTGGGAACCGGTTCGCCGGCGGAAAAATGCGACGACTCAAGGACAAGCAGAGCGAATTCCGATTCCACCCGAACGGAATTCGCGCTATGGGCCGGCCCGATCCGGCGCTGCATACCCGCTAGGTTCAGCCGGGCGCGGCAAGCGCCGCGACCGCCCCCCGCGATTGTCAGCGGCAGACCTCAACTCCGTTTACGACCGGGCACTTCTTTCCAGCGCCCTTTGGCCCAGGCGCCCCGCGCGCAGGGCCGGGCGGCGGCCCTCCTGGACGACCGGCTGGCGGTCCCGCGGCGGCTTGAGGCGGCGGAGCCGGTGTCGGCTTGGCTGCAGCGCCGGCCGGCGGTGGCGGCGGCGGAGGTGGCCGTATCGCCGCCGTAGGCGGAGGCGGAGACCGTCTCATGGCTGCCGGCGGCGGGGGCGGCGCGGGCTTTGCTACGGCGGAGG
>JBAPYK010000378.1:0-2005 GCA_049284695.1 Rhodoplanes sp.
CACGGCGGAGCCGGATTAACTCTGGCCGGTTGGGCGCGCAATGTCCGATATCTTCATCCCGCGATCAACCAGTCGCAAAACGTTTCGCAGTCCGTAGGCGATCGATGGTATTTTCCTGATCGCTTCCGAACCGGACATCGTCGGCTAAAGAATCTCACCGACCCCCGGGTGCAGAGCGGGTATCTCGGCGTATGAGACGAATGAGCGCGACATCCGCCCGTTTGCACAAAATCAAAGACGGCGGTCCCGCCGTATGGGAGAAATCTCGGCCCCATGGGCCAATCAAGGAATGCCGCCGCAGGCTCGGACCATAAGCCCGCGGCATTGGGAGGAAATGAAATGAAGCCCAGTCTTCGCCCAGGCCTATCGCGCACCAATCGCATCGTCGTCGACCCCGCCAGGACGATCAGCTTCATGGGGGAAGAAGGCCGCGTCTCCGCGACGCACTGGTTCGTTCGCGATATCGAGCACACCTGCCGCGATCTGATCCTGGAGCACACCGATCCCGGCGAGGACTCGGTCGGCATCGAAGTCGGGATCAAGCAGAGCGCAGCGACCCCTCCCGGCATGACGGTCGAGATCACGGTGACGACGGTCGAGGGCCGAGGTCGAGCCGATCGGCGGCGGCACGCAGGCGCGCTTCGTCGTCGATGTCGCCAAGACCCTGGAACGGGTGAACGCGAAGGTCGCCAAGCACCGCGCCCGGTGAGGGAGCCCATGTCATGCCGGTGAGCAAGCCTGGCAACGAGCGCACCGTCTCCACCTACTGCTACCAATGCGTCGCCGGTCCCGACCTTTTGAAGGTCCGCATCGATAACGGCGTCGCCACCGAGATCATGCCGAATTTCGACGCGGCGGAGGTCCATCCGGCCGGCGGCAAGGTGTGCGTGAAGGCGTTCGGCCTCCTGCAGAAGACCTATACGCCGAACCGCGTGCTCTATCCGATGAAACGCACGAACCCTAACAAAGGCCGCGAGCACGACCCCGGATTCGTTCGCATCTCGTGGGACGAGGCGCTCGATCTCGTGGCGGACCGACTGAAGGCCGCGCGCGCGGCGGGCGTGCTCGATGACACCGGCTTCCCGCGGCTCGCCGCGAGCTTCGGCGGGGGCGGCACGCCCACCGCTTATATGGGCACCCTGCCCGCCCTGCTCGCGGCATGGGGCCCGGTCGACATGAGCTTCGGCTCCGGCCAGGGCGTAAAGTGCTACCACTCCGAACATCTCTACGGCGAATTGTGGCACCGCGCCTTCACCGTCTCTCCGGACACGCCGCTGTGTGAATACCTTCTTTCCTTCGGCGCGAATGTGGAGGCCTCGGGCGGCGTCTGCGGGGTGAAACGCCATGCGGACGCGCGCAAGCGCGGCATGAAGCGCGTGCAGATCGAGCCGCACCTCTCGGTCACCGGGGCGTGCTCGGCGGAATGGGTTCCGATCAAGCCGAAGACCGACTCCGCCTTCCTCTTTGCGATCCTTTACGTGCTCCTGCACGAGAATCGGCGCGAGCGCCTCGATTTGCCTTTCCTCAAGGAGCGCACCTCGGCCGCCTATCTGATCGCGCCGAACGGCTATTTCCTGCGCGATCCCGAGACGCGCAAGCCGCTCGTCTACGACCTCAAGACGGGCCGCGCGCTACCGTTCGATACGCCCGACATCCGCCCCGCGCTGGAAGGAAAATACACGGTCGATGGGATCGCGGTGGGGCCTGACGGCGAGGTCTCGGACTACGGCAAGGCGATCGTGCAGCCGGCGCTCGCCCATCTCGTTGCGCATGTGCGGGACTATACGCCGGAGTGGGCTGCGGCGATCTGCGACGTGCCGGCCGCGACCATTCGTCGGATCGCTAACGAATATCTCAACCATGCGCGCGTCGGCGAGACGATCGAGATCGAGGGGGTCACGCTTCCCTTCCGCCCCGTCGCGATCGCGCTCGGCAAGACCGTCAATAACGGGTGGGGCGGCTACGAGTGCTGCTGGGCGCGCACGCTGCTCGCCTGCCTGGTCGG
>JBAPYK010000379.1:0-1816 GCA_049284695.1 Rhodoplanes sp.
GATTGCTGCCGCTCCCTTGCGGTAAAGAACGGGGTGAGACGCGCCAGCGGAATGCCGCGTTCGAGAAGGAAGCAGCGGATCTGATTGATCACGGCTGTGCGTTCGCCAATCAGGCGGGATCGCACGCGGTGCAATGCCTGCAGGTCGAGATGGCCATCGGTCTTGACCGGAACGCTCCGCGTTGTCGGTCGCTGGACTGCTTCCGCCACAGCGTAGGCATCCCGGAAGTCGTTTTTCTGGCCCTGACGGAACGGCTTGGCATAGGCCGGAGGCACCTGCTTGGCCTGGTGACCGAGCGCAATCAGCTCGCGCGCAATGTAGTGCGTCGCTATTCCAGCCTCGATGCCGATCAGGCACCGAGGCGCGTTGGCAAGCCGTGCCACGATCCGGTTGCGGGAAACCTTCTCCCGCAAAACGATCGCACCCGTTTCATCCAGGCCGATCAAATGCAGGGTATTCTTTCCGGTATCGATCCCAATCGTGCGGGCAACTACAGCATCCTTCTTGGTGGGCATGGCGGCGTGCTCCTCGTGCTCTGAGCTCCCGGCTCATTCTGAGCCGTTAGGGCTGTGAGCACGGCCGGTCCATCCCATTCTCAGAAATGGTCGCGTCAAGACTTTTGCAGCGCGATGGACCTGCGAGCCGCGCGGACCCGCGAGAGGTTTCCGCGCCTGCGCGGCCGCGGCGCCAGCCGCCGAATCCGCCTTTTATATAGAAATCTCTTCAAAACACGTACGCAATCTAATGCCGGAGTAAAATTACATCGACTGGCCGGAGCAAAATTGCATCACGTTGGGTGGGTTGGGATTTGCGGCACGGATGGCGGATGTGCTCGGTCGCGCGAGCGGTCAAGCCCTGCAACCGCGTAGCGGCGCGCTTCTGGCGCGGGGCTTGACGGCGAGAGCGCGCACCGAGCTATCATCCGGGAGCCGCGATGCGCGCTTGTTTATGGTCGGGAGCGAACGACGTTTCGCTATGGCGCGTCAGTTTTCAGGCGGCTCATCGGATGATGGATCGTGCTGGGAGCGTTTCGAGCGTCGCGTGCTTTGGGCGAGCCGATAGCTTTCGCCATTCATTTCGAGAATATGGACATGATGGGTCAGGCGGTCGAGCAGGGCGCCGGTCAACCGCTCGGATCCAAATACGCTTGTCCATTCGTCGAACGGCAGATTGCTGGTCACGATGGTGGCGCCCCGTTCGTAACGTTGGCTGAAGACCTCGAACAGCAACTCGGCGCCGGTCTGCGACAGCGGCACGTATCCGAGTTCGTCGATGATCAGCAGCTTGTAGGCGGCGTACTGGCGCTGCAGGCGCAGAAGCCGCTTGTCATCGCGCGCCTCGATCAGTTCGTGCACGAGGGCGGCGGCGGTCGTGAAGCCGACTGACAGGCCTTTCTGGCAGGCTGCAAGACCGAGTCCCAGACCGATGTGAGTCTTCCCCGTGCCGCTGTTGCCGACCGCGATGATGTTCTCGCGGCGCGCGACATATTCCGATCGCGCCAACTCCATCACGAGCGCTTTGTTCAACGACGGAAAGGCCGCGAAGTCGAAACTGTCGAGGCTCTTCACGGTCGGGAACTTGGCCGCCTTGATGCGGCGCTCGATCATACGCCGCTCACGATCGATCAACTCCAGTTCAGCGAGCCGCAGCAGGTAGCGCGGATAGTCGACGCCCTCGGCGGCGCATTGGCGCGCCACCTTATCGTACTCGCGTAGGAAGGTCGGCAGCTTGAGCGTCTTGAGGCAGTGCGCCAGGAGCACTTGCGGCGTATCGGTCATGACGCTGCTCCCGTGAGCAGACCCATATAGGCCTTGGC
>JBAPYK010000380.1:0-18679 GCA_049284695.1 Rhodoplanes sp.
GAGCATCTTCCGGCGAAGTGGGAGCCGGTTCGCCGCAGAAATGCGACCGCGAAAAAACAAATAGAGCGAATTCCGCCAGAACGGAATTCGCTCTAGCACCGCCGCGCGAAACCCTCGCGCGCGGGGAAAACGAAATCACTAAGCGGCGGCGCTCAGCGCGAGAACGTTCCAGGGGGTGGCGCTGCCGGCCAGGGCAGCGTCGGCGACGGCTGATTTTGCGCCGGTTGCGGCCAAGCCGATTGCGACTGTGCTGGTTTGGCGGGGGCTGGCGCTGTGGGCTTCTCCGATTCGGCCTCCTTCTTTGGCGCTTGCGCCGTCTGCGGCGGTTGGGGCTTGCGTGCCGGTCTCGGTTTTTTCTCGGGTGGCGTGTCCGCCGTCTTCGATTCCGCGGACGATTCGCCCTGCTGCGCGGCTGGCTCGCTCGCTTCCGCCTCCGGCTGTTTCGACGCCGGCAGGTATTCCGGCGGAACGCCCTGAGTCACGCCCGGCACACCTTCGGGAAACACCGGCTTGCGATCGCCCGGCAACCGCTTCTTGGTGTCGAACATTCCGTGCATGGTGTCGGTGAGCCGGTCGATCGAATCGCAAGCGGCAAGGCTGAGGCCCACCGTCGTGGCCAGCGAAACGAGCACAAGGCGAGCACAAACGCGCATCTTCCCTCTCATGAGCTCTTGCCGTTCTCGTTTGTCAGCGCCATCAGAACATCGATGCGCGCGCGCATGCCTGCCGGCGCATCGGGGTCAGAGAGCGCGGCTTCGGCCCACCGCCGCGCCGCCGCCCTATCGCCGCCGCGCCAGGCAGAGAGCGCCAGCAGCTCGCGCGCGGAATGGCGAAACGGACCGTTCGGTTGGGCCAGCGGCTCGAGACGGCGGCTGATTTCGGCGTAGGGCGCTTTGTCGACCAGCACGAAGCCGGCGCGAACCGTCGCAAGGTCGCGCAGAAGCTGCGGCGTCCCCGAATTGGCCGCGACCTCATCGAATATCGCGACCGCCGCAGCGCTGTCGTGCGCGGCCATCACTTCGGCTTCGCGCAGCCGCGCAAGCGTGCGATAGGCCGGCGTTCCCGATGTGGCTAGCTGGGCGAATGCGGCCGTCGCCTCCGTCGGCTTGCCATCCTGCGCAAGCTGCGCCGCCGCATTGTAGGCCGCGCCCGATTCCGCTGCTTTCTTCGCCTCATACCATTGATAGGCGCGCCAGCCCCCGACCCCGACGATCACCAGCACGGCCGCCGCTAGGAAGAAAAGGCCGTAGCGGTCCCACAGCCTCTTCAGCTGCTCGCGCCGGACTTCCTCGTCGACTTCACGAAAAATATCGGACACGCGTACGCACCCGCCCTTCTGCCGTCTGTTCCGTCATTGATCCCACGCCGATTAACCTAACGGTATGGCGCAGACAAGGCAAAACGGCCGGCGCACCTTACCGGTAACGCCTTCCGATCACGTCGTTTTCTTCTTCATGGAATAGACATGGTCGGGGCTCGGGAACGTTCGCGCGCGCACTTCGGCCGCATAGGCTTCGACTGCGGCGTCGATCGACGGGCCGAGGTCGGTGAAACGCTTGACGAATTTCGGCACGCGCGGCGATAGCCCCAGCATGTCTTCGAGCACCAGCACCTGCCCGTCGCAGGTTGCGCTCGCGCCGATGCCGATGGTGGGGATCACGACTTCGCCCGTTATCCGCGCGGCGAGCGGCTCGGCGACCGCCTCGAGCACTACCGCGAAAGCGCCCGCATCGGCGACCGCGCGGGCGTCCGCCTCGATGCGCCCCCAGTCGGCGGGGTCGCGGCCCTGCGCCTTGAACCCGCCGATCGCATTGATCGACTGCGGCGTGAGCCCCACATGGCCCATCACCGGGATGCCGCGCTCGACCAGAAAGGCGATCGTCTCGGCCATGCGCTGGCCGCCTTCAACCTTGATCGCGCCGCAGCCGGTTTCCTTCATCACCCGCGCCGCAGACAGAAAGGCCTGCTCCTTGGAGGCTTCATAGGACCCGAAGGGCATGTCGATGACGACCAGCGCCCGGCGCGAGCCGCGCATCACCGCATGGCCTTGCAGGATCATCATGTCGAGCGTGACCGGAATGGTGGTCTCGAACCCGTGCATCACCATCCCAAGCGAGTCGCCGACGAGAATCACGTCGCAATGGCGATCGACGATGCGCGCGGTGTGCGCGTGATACGACGTGAGCATGACGATCGGCAGCCCGCCCTTGCGAGACCGGATGTCCGGGGCGGTGAGCCGTTTATCCTCCATTTGGGCCGACATGATCAGGTCCCCAGCGCGGGCGTGCCGAAAGCCGGAACGCCGATGACGAGCGGGTGAAACACGAGCCCGAGGGCGAGATAGAAAATCGTCCCGACAACGATCGCGATAATGTCGTTGCGGCGACCTCCCACCGGAATTGGCGGGCCGCCCGGATCGGTGCGCCATTTGAGCGAGATGCGATCATACACAGCCCAGCCGAGCAGCGAGCCGAACAGAATGATCGAACCGAGGTCGCCGTTCGAGATGAGGTGCGCCACCGCCCACAGCTTGACCCCCACCACCATCGGATGTTTGAGCGTGCGCTTGATGTTTCCGGGAATGTAGGCCGCCGTCACGCAGATAATCGCCGGCCACGTGAGCAAGACGGTGACGTGGCGCGTCCATGAGGGCGGATCCCAGACCGCGATCCATTCCGTCTCCCGGTAGAGCGCGTAACCCCAGGCGATCAACACGATGCCGGCCGTGCCGACCAGCGCGAACAGGCCTTTATAGGCCCCTTCCCCGATTTTATTGATCAAGGCTTGGCGCTGCGGGCGCATCGTGACGAAGACATGCGCGCCGATGAAAAGGACAAGCCCCAGAATCAGAATGAAAAATCCCATTGAAGACACCCCCGGCGGGTTTTTTGCAGTGCGGCGCGCCGTGTAGATGCGATATCGGACCTGCGAAAGCAAGGCGTGGCGGCGCCGGTATTTCGATCGGCGGTCTCCGTTTGCAGCCTTGCCGGGATGACGGGAACCTCCCTCGCAGCCCCGTGTTGGCCTTTGAGACCTGACTGGGAAGAGACCGACATGATGGATCCACGCGACGACCGCAGTGATCCGCGCCTGACCGGGCCGCGCGACGCACTGAGCCGCCGCCGCTTACGAAATAGCGATCAGGCGGCCCTTGACGCACGGCCTGGTCATTCGATGTGGGCCTGGGCGGCGAGTATCGCCGCGGCGGTTTTCATTATCGCCATCGCCTACGGCTTCGCCAATCAACGCACGCAGACGCCGTTCGATCGACATGCGCCGGGGCCAGTCGCCAACTCGTTGACAGGCGTGGCCGGCGCCGGCTCGGATGGAACTAAGGAATTCGGCGGCGCAGAAACCACCGGCGCTGGTTCGACATCCGGGCGTTCGACGCAGTTCCCACCGTTTTAGCCGCGACTATCGGATGCGCCAGTTCACGAGAAAGACGCCGGTGACGCAGACGCCCATGCCGACAAGGGCGAGCACGCCAAGACGTTCGCCGAACATCAGCCAAGCCATCAGGGCGGTGACCGCCGGCGTCAGATAGAACAGGCTGGTCACGCGGGTCGCAGCCGAGCGCCGGATCAGAAAATACAAGAGCCACACCGCCCCAAGCGACAGCACCAAGACGAGCCAGGCGAGCGCGGCGATCAGCTCAATCGTCCATTCGATCTTTTGGCTTTCGAACAGGATCGATCCCAATGCGAAAAGCGCTCCGGCCGCTGCATATTGAATGATGAGCGCGGCGCGCCAGTCGATCCCTCCGCCGAACCGCTTCTGATACAGCGTTCCGATCGTAATCCCGATCAATGCGCACACCGCAGCCGCCCAGCCGAGCGCGGTCGCTTCGCCCGCGACCGTCTTGTCCGCGACGACGAAATAGACGCCGGCGATGCCGAGCGCGAGGCCGACCCATTGCCGCGCGACCACCCGCTCGCCGAGATACCGGTTTGCGATCGTCGAAGTCAGCACCGGCTGCAGGCTGACGATGAGAGCCGACAGCCCCGCCGGCAATCGCCGATCGATCGAAATGAACACGCCGCCGAGATAAACGCCGTGCACCAAAAGGCCGGCGACGATGCTGTGCCTCATACCCGACATGTCCGGCCAGGTCGGACGCGTCAGGACTGCGAGGATCGCCAGCAGAGCGACGACCGCAATCATTCGGATGGTGAGGAACGTCAACGGCTCGACATAGGGCATGCCGAATTTCGCGCCGACAAAGCCCGAGGCCCATAGAACCACGAACAAAGCCGGAGCGGCATAGATTGCGAGCTTTTCCCGCTTGTGCGCCATCGAACGCGCCCCCCAAGTCCAGCATGCGTGATCAGTTGAAGCCCGGTCACGCGGCGTATGCGTGATTCTACATAAGAATTCGCACGTAGAATTTTACGTGCGGAATCAGCGTGGTTAACGAATTTCAAACGAAGCCCGGTCACACTTTCGCCCGGTCTCCGGCCCAGGTAAGCGGCGGGGATAATAACGGGGGGTTTTGCGGCGATGCTTCGCCTGGCTTCTTTCCTACTTGCCTTCGCCATCACGTCACCGGCATTCGCCGATCTGCGCATTACGCGCGATTTCGGCGGTTATGTCGAGGAATACAAAGCCAAGTACCAGCGCATTCGCGAAACCGGCGAGCGCGTGATCATCGACGGAATCTGCAATTCCGCCTGCACCCTCGTGCTCGGCATCGTGCCGCTGCAACACATCTGCGTAACGCCGCGCGCAAGCCTCGGATTCCATGAGGCGTATTTCGACAAGCGCTGGACTGCCGGCGTGAAAGTGACCAGCATCGCCGGTACGGCCGAGTTGATGTCGGTGTATCCGAACCCGGTCAAAGACTGGATCGCGCGTCAGGGCGGACTCACGCCCGAGATGAAAAAGCTCAGAAATGGCGCCGATCTCTGGATGATCGTCAATCCGTGTCCGGATTGGTTCTAGACAAGTTGGCGGCCCATCGACCTATGTCGCCAGCTTAGAGGCGCGGCGCCGCGCCGCAGATAAAGCCGCACGCCCTCCTCGCCGGCAGAAAGCGCACGGGATCAAACCCACGGCCGCTCCGCCTTGGCTTTCTCCTCGTAGGCGGAAATCTTCGGCCGCTTCTCCAGCGTCAGCCCGATATCATCGAGCCCGTGCAAGAGGCAATGCTTGCGGTGCGGATCGATCTCGAAGCGGATCACGCCGCCGTCCGGTCCGCGAATTTCCTGCTTCTCAAGGTCGATGGTGAGCGTGGCGTTCGCGCCGCGCTCGGCGTCGTCGAACAGCTTCTCGAGATCTTCGGGCGAGACTTTGATCGGCAGAATGCCGTTCTTGAAGCAGTTGTTATAGAAGATGTCGCCGAACGACGTCGAGATCACCGCGCGGATGCCGAAGTCGAGCAGCGCCCAAGGCGCGTGCTCGCGCGAAGAGCCGCAGCCGAAATTGTCGCCCGCAACCAGAATCGTCGCCTTGCGATAGGCCGGCTTGTTGAGCACGAAATCAGGATGCTCGTTGCCGTCATCGTTATAGCGCTTTTCAGCGAACAGGCCCTTGGCGAGGCCCGTGCGCTTGATGGTCTTCAGGTACTGTTTGGGGATGATCATATCGGTGTCGACATTGATCATCCTGAGCGGCGCGGCGACGCCTTCGAGCTTGGTAAATTTCTCCATGGTTTTCCTTGCACCAATCTACGCCTTTACCCGCGCCACTGATGGCGGCTCAAGCGCCGGGGGTCAAGCTCAAGCGTCCGCCGTCTGATCCGCCGCCTCGAACGCCGCCTCGCGCAGGAGTTCGCAAACCTGGATGCGATAGGACGAGAAGTAGACCGCACGCGCTTTCTTCTGCGCCTCGATGTGTTCCGGATGCCGTCGCCACGCGCGCATGGCTTCCTCCGACTCGAACTCGACCACGGTAACGCGCTCGCCGTCCTCGGCGACGAAGTCCTTGTCCGCGATGTAACCGGGCATGGTTTTGACGATCTCATTCATCCGGTTCGCCAGGGCGAGATATTCGTCGCGCACTCCTGGTCGGAGGCGAGAGCGAAAGACCGTCACGATCATGAGCATTACCCGTCTGAACCCGCCGAATCGGCGGCTTGCTCATACATAGGCGATGGCGCGGCCCAGCGCTGCGACCGAGAGCCAGAGCATGAGCGAAAGGCCCGCCGTCATCTGCACCGTCACGGATTTCTCGCTGGTTCGGCGCAGTGCCCAATCGTTCGCCGCAATATTGCCGAGCGCAAGCGCGATCGCGACAAGCTTCAGCAGGAAAGCCCAATTGCGCCCGATCGACACGGCTTCCGGAACAAACAACACCGCGCCGGTCGCCGCAATCACCACGAGCGCCCCGATCGCGACCGGGCGCAGGCGCGCGATCACCAGCGGCGCGGGCGTCCCGCGGATCACCCGCATCAGCCGCAGGTCCATCGCCGCGACCGCGGCGAAAAACACCATCACCGCCACCACATGCGCGATGTTGGCGGCCGGGTAGATCAGCAGCGAATCGCGAACATATGCGGCATAGGCCGAGGCCTGTATCGCCTGCAATAACGCGAACAAGTTCGCCACTCAGCGCAGTTCGAACCGGCGTCCGTCGACCTCGATCCACTCCGCCCGCATCTCGGCCGCGCCATCGCGGCGCGGGTAGCCGTGCACCTTAACCGTCTTACCCTTGGCGACAATGCTCGCGGTGGCGCCACGCGCCTGCATGCGCGAGGGCGGCGCAAGAATCACGTGCCATTGGCGGCCGTCATGGCTCACCATCAACATTCCATGCGGATTGCCGAACTCGACGTCCTCGATGACCGCCTCGACCGTCATCGGTTTTTCGGCGTCGTAGGAACTCCAGCCATGGTGCGCGAACGCCGTCAGCGGCTTGAGCAGCAGCGGGGCGGCCACCAAAAGCGCGACGGCGAGCAGGCGGGATGCAAGCATGGAGCGGCTCCATTGTTCGCGTGCCGGGTTCGGCACAGCCCGTAGAACATGGGAGCCTGCTCGGAAAAAAGGAAGATTGCCAGCCGCCGGCGCCGACAAGGTCAGTGCGCGCCGTGCACCTCCTGGGCGGTCTAAAATCTCAACCGCAGCGCGTTCTGATCCAGTCGCCGATCAGGCGGATCGTCGCGTCGGCCTCCGGAAACGCGCCCGCCCAGATGGGAAAGACATGCTGCATCTCGGCGGCGACGAACAGGGTTGCATCAGCGCCGGCCTGGCCTGCGGCGCGCACCACCCGCACCGAGTCATCGATCAGCCGCTCCTCTCCGCCCACGATGCACAGGAGCGGCGGGATACCGGAAAAGTCGGCGAACACCGGGGAGACCAACGGGTGGCGCGGATCGGCGCCCGCAAGATACATGCCTGCGAGTTCGAACAGGCCGTCGCGGCTGCAGCAAATGTCGGTGTGTGCGCGGGTCTCCATCGTTTCGCCGCTGCACGTCATGTCACCCCAGAGCGATATCGTGACGACGCCCGCCGGTCGCGCAATACCGCGGTCGCGGAGCGCGAGCGCGGTCGCAAGCGCAAGCCCGCCCCCCGCGGAGTCCCCGGCGAGCGCCACACGCGCCGGGTCCGCGCCCTCGGCGAGCAGCCACTGATAGGCGGCCACGGCATCCTCGATCGCCGCCGGAAACGGATGTTCGGGAGCGAGCCGGTAGGTCGGGATGAGCGCGCGCGCCTGCGCGGCGAGGGCGAGATGTCCGGCCGTCTTGCGTCGCGATATCGGCGCGCCGAGCACGTATCCGCCGCCGTAGAAGTAGAGAATGGCCGCGCCCGGCCGCGCCGAAGGCGGTTCAGCCCACAGGCCATTGACCGCAGGCGCAGGAGCGAAGGCGACGCCGACGGGCTCGCTCGACAGGACCTCGGCGTACTCGTCGCCCTGCCGCCGCTGTTCGACCGTCGGATTTGCATCTATCGGCTGGGCGCGCATCACCGCCCAGAAGCGTCTCGCTTCGTCGCTCGCCATTCCCCCCTCAGCGTTTGCCGTCCTGACCCGATTGCGCCTCGATCGCTTCCATATCCTCGTCGGAGAGGCCGAAATGGTGTCCGATTTCGTGCACCAGCACATGCGCGATGATGGCGCCAAGCGTTTCTTCGTGTTCGGCCCAGTAGTCGAGGATCGGCCGGCGATAGAGCCAGATCATATTCGGCATCTGAACCACAGCGCTCTCGGAACGGAACGGCAGGCCGACGCCATGAAAGAATCCGAGCAGGTCGAACTCGCTGTCGATACCCAACAGGTCCAGCACTTCGTCGGTGGGGAAATCATCGACCTGGATCACCAGGTCCTCGCACATGGCGCGGAATTTGGGCGGCAGCCGGCGGAAAATCTCGCCGGCCACCACCTCCATCTCCTCCAAGGAGGGCGCCTTCAGCGGACGCCAGGCAAGCGGATCGGCGGGGGGCGCGTTTGGCATGAGCATGTTGTAACGGACCCGCACGCCGTGGCCAAGCGCTGGAGCATTTTCCGGCGAAGTGGGAACCGGTTCGCCGGCAGAAAATGCGACCACTCAAGGACAAGCAGAGCGAATACCGATTCCACCAGAACGGAATTCGCTCCGGCCACAACGGCTCCCGGTGGTGGCGGACGATCGCGCGCGTCGCATCAGTTTGCGCAGCGACCAGTGAAAGAACGTTTGCGCGAGCGGGCAACGCCAAGCTCCGCATTGACGCAACGACCTCGATAGGCGACCGTGCATGGGGGACGGCAGGAGGGCAAGCGATGCGACTGGCAAGATGGGGATGCACGATTGCGGTTGCGGTCGCAACAGCCGGCATGACCGGCGTCGGGACGGAGACCGCCGCTCAGGCCCAGTCACGCCTTGACGAAAATCGATATCAACCCCCGCCCCGCGCGCCGTCGCGCATCGTCGTGACCCCGTCGCGCCGGCTCGTCCGCGAGTGCATCGACTGGTACCAGATCGAGCATCGTCTCGCCGGCACCGTGGTCACGCCGCAGATGCGCTGCCGCTGGGGCTATCGCTAATTGGAGCATTTTCCGGCGAAGTGGGAACCGGTTCGCCGAAGACGATGCGACCACTCAAGAACAACCAGAGCGAATTCCGATTCCATTTTGGAACGGAACTCTGGTCCCGTCAGGCGAGTTCTCCGCTCGCCAGACAGGGCCAGAGGGACATGACTAATCCGCTGAGCGGTCGGCGCGCCTGATTTGGCGCGCCGAAGCCTCTTAGCGCGGCAGGTTGGCCGCCTTCCCGCTCGGCGGGAAGGCGGGATTCGCTTGGACGCCGCGCAACAGATCGAGCGCGAGTTTGAGCGCCTTGTCGTCCTTGGCTTCCGGCGGAACATAGGATTGCGATCCGCCCTGCTCCTCGCCGTCGGCCTTGAGATGCCCGCGCAGCGACGACTCACCCCGCATCTGCTCCGCGCGCGCCTTCACCTCCTCCGGCACCTCCTGGAGGCTTTCGATGTCGGGCACGATGCCCTTGGCCTGGATCGAGCGGCCCGCCGGCGTGTAGTAGCGAGCCGTGGTGAGCCGCAGCGCGCCATTGCCGGCGCCCAGCGGAATGATGGTCTGCACCGAACCCTTGCCGAACGTGCGGGTGCCGACCAGGGCCGCGCGCTTGTGATCCTGCAGCGCGCCGGCGACGATCTCGGAAGCCGACGCCGAGCCGCCATTGATCAACACGATGACCGGCTTGCCCTTCGTCAGGTCGCCTGCCCGCGCGTTGAAGCGCTGGGTCTCTTCCGGGTCGCGGCCGCGCGTCGAAACGATCTCGCCCCGGTCGAGGAAGGTATCGGACACCGAAATCGCCTGATCGAGCAGGCCGCCCGGATTGTTGCGCAGATCGATGACGTAGCCGCGCAGCTTGTCGGCCGGAATTTGCGAAGAGATGTCGCTCAGCGCCTTTTTCAGGCCGTCGGTCGTCTGCTCGTTGAACTGCGTGATGCGGATGTAGCCGACATCGTTGTCTTCGATGCGCGACCGCACCGAGCGCACGCGAATGATGTCGCGGGTGATCGCGACTTCGATCGGCTTGTCGGCGCCCTTGCGCATGATGCGCAGCTTGATCTTGGTGTTGACGGGGCCGCGCATCTTTTCGACCGCTTGATTGAGCGTCATGCCCTGCACGGCTTCGTCGTCGAGATGCGTGATCAAATCATTGGCGCGAATGCCGGCCTTGGCCGCCGGCGTATCGTCGATCGGCGCTACGACCTTGACGAGCCCGTCCTCCATCGTGACCTCGATGCCGAGGCCGCCGAACTCGCCGCGTGTCTGCACCTGCATGTCGCGGAAGCTCTTCGGATCCATGTAGCTCGAGTGCGGGTCGAGCCCGTTCAGCATTCCGTTGATCGCCGCTTCGACGAGCTTGGAATCATCCGGCTTCTCGACATAATGCGAGCGGACCCGCTCGAATATGTCGCCGAACAGATTGAGTTGGCGATAGGTGTCGGGTGGCGCAGTTTTCGCAAAAGCGCCCGTCAGCATTGCGGGCGGCTGGATGGCGATCACGGTGACCGCGGCGCCGGCCAGGGCTCCGAGGAGCATTAACGAAGTCTTACGCATCATCCGCGGACCTTCTCGCTGTTGTTTGTCGCCCACCACGGCGACGGATCAACGGGTAACCCGTCTTTCCGGAACTCGATATATAGGACCGGTCGAGAACCGCCAGTTCCAATGCCCGCCAGCGTCTCCTCGCCGCTTCCCATGACGCCGACCGGCTCCCCGATCAGCACGAACTGACCGAGATCGACCGATATCTTATCCATGCCCGCCAACAGAACATGATAGCCGCCGCCCGCATTGAGGATCAAGAGTTGGCCATAGGAGCGGTATGGCGCGGCATAGACCACCCACCCATCGCACGGCGCCGTGACCTGAGCGCCGGGGCGTGCCGTGACCGACATCCCCTTGTAAGTACCGCCGAAACTGTCGGACGCGCCGAACTCGCGGGTGCGCGTGCCATTGACCGGCAAGGGCAACATGCCTTTGGCGGAGGCGAAGGCGATCGCAGGGGAGAGCCTGCCCGGGTCTTTGAGCGCGGCGAGATTGGGATGCGTCTCCGCCTGCTGGCGCACTTCTTCGCCGGTGCGCGCAGAGCGTGCGGAGGCGTCGAGATTGGCTTCGAGCCGAGCGATCAAATCCTTGAGATTATCGACCTGGAGGGCGAGCTGCATGGCGCGCCGCCGGGAAGACGCCAGCTCCGTTTCCACCTCGGCGAGCCGCCGCTGGCGCTCCTCGATGAGGAGGCCCATGCGTGTCCGCTGTTCGGAGAGAGCGGCAAGGTCGGTTGCGCGCCGCGCCCGTTCGGCTGCCGCCTCGCGACGGACGCGAACGAGGTCGGCGAGATCGGTGGCGAGAACGTCCGCCTCGTTGCGCAGTTCCGGGAGCACGGCGCCCAGAAGGATCGCGGAGCGCAACGACTGCAGCACATCCTCCGGCCGCACCAGCAAAGCGGGCGGCGGATTCCGACCAATCCGCTGCAGCGCTGCAAGAATTTTCGCGATGACCTCGCGCCGCGCCTCGAGCGAGCCGTTGATCCCGCGCTCGGTATTGTCGAGCAGGTCGAGCCTGTTTTCGATCGCCGCGATGTCCTGCTCGGCCGTGCGGATGCGCGCGGCGGTCTCGATCATCGTCTGATTGAGCTTGCGGCGATCTTCGCCGAGCCGATCGATCTCGCCCCGCAGGTTCCTTTCGGTCTCGGTGGCGCGCTTCTGCTCCGCGCGAACCGATTCGAGCTCTTTATCGCGCTCCTTGAGCACCTCGAGCGGCGACACGCTTTTCGACGCATTCGGCCGCTCGGCCTGGGCCTGCGCCATGCCGGCGGGTCCGAGCGAAAGCACGCCGGCCAGCGCAAGCGCGGTCGGCGTGACAAGGGGGCAAGAGGAGCGCTTCATTCGCAACGAGTTGTTCGGCTCTCCGTCACGCCCCAGCACTTAATCGCGGATTGGGGCAGCTTCGCGTCGCCGGGCTCATCTGGGAGCAACCGCCTGCTGGCGCCAGATGATGACGCAAGGTCGATTCATCCTTAAACCGAGCGTGTTAACCATCTCTTGCCGCCCGCGATTCAAGCGCGATGATAGGGATGGCCCGACAGGATCGTGGCCGCCCGGTAGAGCTGTTCGAGCAGCATGATTCGGACCAGCTGGTGCGGCCAGGTCGCCGCTCCGAACGACAGGGTGAAATCGGCCCGCCGCCTAAACTCCTCGCCGAGCCCATCCGGCCCGCCGATCACAAAGGCCGCAGCCTCGCGCCCCGCGTCCCGCCACGCGCGAATCTCGCCGGCGATCGCTTCGCTATCGAGGTTCTCGCCCTTCGGATCAAGCGCAATGGTGACGGCGCCGTCGGGAATAACATTTGCGAGCGCGATCGCTTCTTCCAACAGCCGGCGGCCAACCTCCCGCGCGCGGCTGTCCTTGATTTCGATGACTTCGATGTCGGTAAGGCCGATGCCACGCCCCGCCTTTTGCAAGCGGTCAAGATAGCGATCCGCAAGCTCGCGCTCCGGCCCATTCTTGAGACGACCGACGGCCGAGAGAAATAGACGCATCTTCACCCTGCTCGCGCGCTGATCGCGATCCCCTGCCGGGACATCGCGGATTGCCCCCGGCGCAGAGGCCTGGACCGAAAAGCCCGCGATAATGGGAGATTGGCGGTCAAACCGCAACGGCCGGCTCGCGCCTGAGCCGAGCCGGACCGATGAGCGCTATAAGAGCGTCCGCGCTAGCTTGCGCGCCGCATGGCCGCGCGGCCCGCCCACATCTTCTCCAGATTGTAGAAGGTGCGGACCTCGGGCCGGAAAACGTGGACGATTACGTCACCCGCATCGATCAACACCCAGTCGCAATGCGGCATTCCTTCGACGCGCGCAGAGAGACCGGCTTTGTGGAGGTCCTCCACCACGCGATCGGCGACCGATCCCACATGGCGGTTCGATCGCCCCGACGTCACTACCATGTAGTCGGCGATCGAAGACTTGCGACGGAGATCGAGGGTTATGGTGTCCTCGGCCTTCATTTCATCGAGGCGCGCGAGGATGAGGCGAAGCGTCTCTTCAGCGTTAGGACGGCCTGTTGAGACGGGTTGGGGCGTACGGCGTGCGCTCGCCCGCGGCAATGCAGTTGTGTTCAGGGGTCCTTCCTTTCGGCTTATGGCCCGGGCATTGCCGCCCGCGCCCTATCGCGACTCTCTGATGCCACTCCGCAGAAGATAGTCATCCCGGGATAATCGATTCAACCTCCTCGCGTTCCACCGCGCAGCTTTCTTTCGGCATCGCGCTCGCGCACCGCGGAGCGCGCGTCGGGTGCTGCCTTGGTTGGCGGCTCGGCAGGGCCCGCATCCAGCCGCGCCGGATCGGCAGCCGCGTCCGGCGCCATCCCCTGACGTGTCCGCTTGGCGCTCTCGATGCTCGCCGAACGGAGTGGTGACTCTGCCGTGCTTCGATGATCGCTTTGTGACTGCCGCTTCGCCCGGAGCGCGGTTGACGACAGCGGCGACTTGAGGCCGTGCAAAAAAATCCAGGCGGGCGGTCGGCGCAAGGGCAACGTCGCGGCGCCGGTCTCGGGAAGGCGCGCAAACCCCAGCGCTTGGCCCGCGGCGCTTGCGCTCGCATAAAGACTCGGACCGAGGCGGTCCACCACCGCAATCGGCACGAGGCACGCGATGCCACGCCAGTTGTTCCAGCGATGAAAGCTCCGCAGATTGTCGGCGCCCATGATCCAGACGAAATGCACGCCTGGGCACCGCATCACCAGGTAACGGATGGCGTCATAGGAATACCGCACCCCGATCGCCGCCTCGAGCCCCGTCACCTCGATCCGGGGATGACGAGCAAGCGCCCGCGCCGCTGCGATCCGCTGCGCCAGTGGCGCAAGGTGAGTGGTCGATTTGAGCGGGTTGCCGGGGGTGACGAGCCACCAGACGCGATCGAGACGAAGCCGTCGCATCGCCAGCAGACAGGCGCCGAGGTGAGCCTCATGCGGCGGATCGAAGGTGCCGCCGAACAAGCCGATCCGCATCCCTGGCATATACAGCGGAATTCGGTAATCGCGGGGCTGAAGCCCCGTGCTGTCCCAGGCCGGGACAGGCCGGCGCGGCTGGTACGCGCTTGACATGAACGTTCTGAATCCTCCGGCGCGGCGGCGACTTTGGCGAGACGCGGGGCCCCCCGCCCCGTTAGCGACGAACCTGGCCCGAACCGCGCACGCGGTATTTGAACGTGGTCAACTGCTCGACGCCCACCGGGCCGCGCGCATGCAGCCGTCCGGTGGCGATGCCGATCTCCGCGCCGAATCCGAACTCGCCGCCGTCGGCGAATTGGGTCGAGGCGTTGTGCAGCACGATGGCCGAATCGACTTCGCGCAGGAACTTTTCCGCCGCGGTGTGATCGGCCGTGACGATCGCGTCGGTGTGGTGCGAGCCGTAGCGCTCGATATGAGCGATCGCCTCGTCGACCCCGTCGACCACTTTCGTGGCGATGATCGCATCGAGATACTCGGTCGCCCAATCCTGCTCGGTCGCGGGCTTGACGCGCGAATCAGCAGCCTGCGTTTCGGCGTCGCCGCGCACCTCGCAGCCGGCGTCGATCAGCATGCCGACCAGCGGCGCAAGCAGTTTCGGCGCGGCCGCCCGGTCGACGAGCAGCGACTCGGCAGCCCCGCAAATGCCGGTGCGCCGCATTTTCGCGTTGAGAACGATCGCCTTGGCCATTCCGGGATCGGCGCCCTTGTCCACATAGACATGGCAATTGCCGTCGAGATGCGCGAACACCGGAACGCGCGCCTCGGCTTGCACACGGGCAACGAGGTCCTTTCCGCCGCGCGGCACGATCACGTCGATTGCGCCGCCAAGCCCCTCCAGCATCAGGCCGACCGCGGCGCGGTCGCGGGTGGGAACGAGCTGGACCGCATCCTCCGGCAGTCCGGCCGAGCGGATGCCGTCCGCGAGGGCCGCGTGAATGGCGCGTGCCGAGCGAAAGCTGTCCGATCCGCCGCGCAAAATGACGGCGCTGCCCGCCTTGAGGCACAGCGCAGCGGCGTCGGCGGTCACGTTCGGCCGGCTCTCGTAGATCACCCCGACCACGCCGAGCGGCACCCGCACCCGCTCGATGCGCATGCCGTTGGGCCGGTCCCAGGCGTCGATCAGGTCGCCGACCGGATCCTCGAGGCCGGCCACCACGGCGATGCCCTCGGCCATCGCCGCGACGCGTTCGTCGTTGAGGGCCAGGCGATCGATGAAGGCTGACGTCGCGCCGCGGCCGCGCGCCTCGGCCACGTCCTCGACATTGGCGGACAGAATAGCCGGTGCGGCCGCCCGGATCGCGTCTGCCATGGCATTGAGGGCTGCGTCCTTGTCCGAGGTCGCCGCGAGCGCAAGTTTGCGCGCCGCCACCCGCGCCCTCCGCCCGATATCGCCCATCACGCCGGCCAGGTCGCCGCGGGAATCCACCGTCTTCAACGTCACGCTCATCACCGACATTCCTCTGTCATAACTCTTCCTAGCATGCCGGCGGGCGCGCCGCGAGGCTGCGGGGGTTGGCGGCACGTAGATTTGTTGACCCTCTTTCCGGAGCGAGTCGCCGCCGAACCGCCGACGCAGCACTCCGTGCTGGAGAAGATCCGGCCCGCGGGCGGACGAGATATTGATCGGCCGTCACTCCGTCATCGCCATGGCGCGGAGCGCGAGGCGCTCGCGGGCGGAGAGCTTTTCCGTCGCGCTCTTGAGCTGGCCGCAGGCGGCGAGGATGTCGCGTCCGCGCGGGGTGCGCACCGGCGAGGAATAGCCCGCCTTGAACACATATTCCGAAAACTGCTCAATCTGGTCCCAGTCGGAGCATTCGTAGCGCGTGCCCGGCCAGGGATTGAACGGGATAAGATTGATCTTCGCCGGAATCCCCTTGATCAGCTTGATCAGCGCTTTGGCGTCGGCAAGCTGATCGTTGACCCCTTTGAGCATCACGTATTCGAAGGTGATGCGCTTGGCGTTGGTGAGACCGGGATAATCGCGGCACGCCTGCATCAGCTCGGCGATCGGATATTTGCGGTTCAGCGGCACCAGCTCGTCGCGCACCGCGTCGGTGACCGCATGCAGCGAGACCGCGAGCATGCAGCCGATCTCGGCGCCGACGCGCGGGATCAGCGGCACCACGCCCGAGGTGGAAAGCGTGATGCGTCGCTTGGAGAGGGCAAGCCCCTCATTGTCGGCGACGATCAGGAGCGCATCGCGCATCGCCTCGAAATTGTAGAGCGGCTCGCCCATCCCCATCACGACGACATTGCTGATCAGGCGGCTTGCTTCGGTGGGAACCACCGCGCCTGCGGCAGGCCCTGCCCTGCCCGGCCAGTCGCCTAACCGGTCGCGCGCGATCATCACCTGGCCGACGATCTCGCCCGCGGTGAGGTTGCGCACCAGCCGCTGCGTCCCGGTATGGCAAAACGAGCAGTTGAGCGTGCAGCCGACCTGGCTCGAGACGCACAGGGTTCCGCGGTCGGTTTCCGGGATATAGACGCATTCGACCTCGTGCGGGCGCTCGCTCGTTTCTTGTCGTTCATGGTTGGTCGCATGTTCTGACGGCGAACCGGTTCCCACTTCGCCGGAAAATGCGCCCGGCAAGCGCAGCAGCCATTTGCGCGTGCCGTCCGCAGAAATCTGCTCGGCCACGACTTCGGGCCGCGCCAAGGTGAAATGGCGATCGAGCTCGGCGCGCAGCTCCTTCGACATGCTGGTCATCGCGCCGAAGCTCTGCGCCCCGCGCACATAGAGCCAGTGCCAGAGTTGCTGCACGCGCATGCGCTGCTGCGGCGGAGGCACGCCGATCCCGGCCAGGGCTTCGGCCAGCTCAAGCCGCGACAGGCCGATCAAGGAGGGCTTTGCCGGCGGCACGTAACGCTCAAGCGGCGTCTTTTCCAACACGGCGGGGCCGGAAGCGGCCGGCGTTTCGGTGTCAGGCAAAGCGGTCATGGGCTCGATCGTCAGGGCCAAAATCAGCGAGGTTGTGTCCTAGCACACATGGCGATCGGTCGGCAGGAGCGCAAAGTCCACGCTAATTCGGCGCTGGGCGTGAGGCCGCCCTTGACCGCAGGCGGAACGGACAAGCAACACGTATCAGTCCTAAGGTTGGGCGGTACGCTCTGGGAGGATGTGATGGCTAACGCTGTTCGATTGTTTGCGCTTTTCCTATTTATCGCGCTTGGCTCGCTGCCTGGGCCGGCCCGCGCGCAGGCGGGCTTCGAGGACGATCGGGTGATGCTCCAGGGCTTCTACTGGGAGTCCTACCGCCATGGACATCCGGAGAAATTCCCAAGCTACGGAGCAAAGACTTGGTATCAGATTGTCAAAGAACAGGCCCCCGCGATCCGGGCCGGCCGCTTCGACCTCATCTGGCTGCCGCCGCCCTCTTTCGCCGGCCAGTACAGCGCCGGTTACAATCCCAAAGAATATTTCAACCTCAGCAACAGCTACGGCGATTTTGACGCTCATAAAGCAACGCTCGCCGCTCTGCTCGGCGCCGGCGTGGAGCCGGTCGCCGATATCGTCATCAATCACCGCGACGGCTCGCGGGGCTGGGCCGATTTCAAGAACCCGGATTGGGGCACTTGGGCGATCACCCGCGACGACAACGCCTTCACGGATCGCGCCTCCGAAGCGTTCAACACGCCGGTCGACCAGCGCGGCGCGCCCGAAGAGAAGCCCAGTCCCTACGCTCAGCACGGCGGGACGACCTACGAATACGGCTCGTTCCGGGATATCGACCATACCAATGCGCAAGTGCGCCGCGATCTGATCCGTTATCTGTTGCAGCTCAAGAGTCTCGGCTATCGCGGCTGGCGCTACGATATGGTGCACGGCTATCACGCCCGCTGGATGGCGGTTTATAATCGCGCCAGCCAGCCGACCTTCTCGGTCGGCGAATATGACTGGGACAAACAGGGCGAACAGCGCGGCTGGGTCTGGCACACTGCGACAACGCCCAACCGCCTCGATACGGCGAGCAGCGTCTTCGATTTCTTCACCCAGTTCGGGCTCAAGGACCAGATCAAGGCGTCGAACTATCGCGCGCTCTACGGGTACGGGCTTGGAATCGGCCTTGTCGGCGACAATACCGACGGACATGCATGGAAAAACCGCGCCGTCACCTTCATCGAAAACCACGACACCGGCTTTCGCACCAACGAGGACGGCACGCCGCAGCACCAGCATGACAGTCTGGAAAACGGCTGGCAGGTCGAGCAGGGCTACGCCCAGATTCTCACGCATCCCGGCGTGCCCACCGTCTATTGGAAGCATTACTTCGACTGGGGCGATGACCTGCGCAACAAGATCCGCGCGCTGATCAACGCCCGGAAGGTCGCAGGCGTGCATGCGGGCAGCACCATCTATATGCAGAGCAACGCGCAGGCGAACGGCGTCTATGCGGCGCGCGTGGTCGGGCGGAACGGCGACCTTTACGTCCGCATCGGCGGCGATGATTCAAACTGGCAGCCGAGCTTTTCGAATTACCGCGACTACCGCGATTATGCGCAGGGCGCGGGTTGGAAAGTCTGGGTCGGCCTCCCTGGCAATCCGCCGTTCCAGGAGGCGCCGCTCAAGCCGCCGCTGCCGGTCCCGACCTACCAGAAGCCCGAGACCATCGACGTCCCGGACAGCGCGCTGAACTGACCGTGGCGCTGCGTCCACCTGGCGTTGGGTTGGGCCGATCCGCTCAATCCAACGTCCGGCGGAAGCGGGTCACCGCGACCGTCATGGCGAGCAGCAT
>JBAPYK010000381.1:0-4272 GCA_049284695.1 Rhodoplanes sp.
CGACGCGCCGTACAGCGTGTGCAGCATCGCGTGGCCGGTGCGGTCGGCCGCAGCGCAGGTGCGCTGGGCGATGCCCTTGCCGTAATCGGTGGTCATGCCGCCGAACGGACGCTGGTAGATCTTGCCTTCTTCGGTGCGTGAGAACGGAACGCCCCAATGCTCCAGTTCGTACACCGCGGCCGGCGCATTGCGGCACAGATACTCGATCGCGTCCTGGTCGCCGAGCCAGTCGGCGCCCTTGACGGTGTCGTACATGTGCCAGCGCCAGTCATCGGGCCCCATATTGCCGAGGGCGGCCGAAATCCCACCTTGCGCCGCGACCGTGTGCGAGCGGGTCGGGAACACCTTCGTCAGGCAGGCGGTGCGCAGACCCGCTTGGCTGCAGCCGACCACCGCGCGCAGACCGGCCCCGCCGGCGCCAACCACCACGACGTCAAAGGTATGATCTTCAATCGGGTAAGCACGGCCATTGATCGCTGGCGCCCCGCCGTTTCCCGAACCATTCGTGGGCATCGGATCAGACTCCGAACGAGAGCTTGAGAATCGCAAATGTGCAGGCGAGCCACAGGACGATGCAGAGGAACGAATTCCCAATAAGCATCGCCGTCTTAAGCGGCTTGCCGTGGATGTAATCCTCGATCACCGATTGCGCGCCGAGCTTCATGTGGAAGGTCGTCGAAAAGACGAACAAGAGCATGATGATCGCCACGAACGGCGAGCCCAGAATCTGGACGGCCGCCGCGTGATTGCGTCCGACGACAGACATCACGATCACGATCGCCGCAAAGGTGAGCGGCACAAGCGCAATCGAGGTCAGCCGCTGCTCCCACCAATGATCGGTGCCGGACTTCGCCGCACCCAAGCCCCGCGCCTTGGCGAGGGGGGTGCGGATGCTTGCGCCCTTCATCGCAGGCCTCCCATCACGAAGCCGCCGATAATCCAGGCGAGCAAGGTGAGCGAAATCGAGCCGATCAGGGTGGCGCGGGCGAGCCATTCGCGCTCATGCGGCTCAAAGCCGTGCCCGGTATCCCAGATCAGGTGGCGGACGCCGCCCAGCGAATGGTGGATCAGCCCCCAGCTGAATCCGAGCAGCACCAGGCGGCCAAGCCAAGTGCCGAAGAACCACTGCACCCAGGCATAGTCATTCGGACCGGCGGCGGCTGCAACCAGCCACCAGACAACCAGGAAAAATCCGAGATAGGTGACGACGCCGGTGACGCGGTGAAATCCCGACATTAGGAAGGTGAATGTCAGGCGATAGATTTGGAGATGCGGCGAGAGTGGCCGCTCGACCCGAGCCGGGTGTTCAGCCATGGAAAAACAACCCCATTTTAAGCTCTTTCCTTGAAGCAGATGCGAGCGTTTTGTGCAATGCCGAATTTGAACGATTCCATGCTTTGATGAGCCCGCAGCCGGTGTCGGCAGCGGTGCAAACACCGATGGTGTCGCAAGTCGGGCCGTCGCAGCATCCGGCAAAGCAGTACGCAATCCGTTCAGAAGCAGGCCTTCGCAGCGCCCTCGCAGGCTCGCGTCACCGCGGGAGGAGCGCCCAGTAGTCGAGATCAAGAATCACCGCCGGATCGTAGTCCTTGCCGGTGCGCAGCGGATGATCGGCGCAGGGCCGATCCTTGGTCGCGACCAGCCGCAGGCGCAGCGCGCCTACGTCAGTTCGCCCCGACAACTCGGCACGGTCGATGACCTCGGACCAAGCGAACACGGTGTCGCCAGCAAACAGCGGAGCGACATGCCGGCCGCCATTGATGGCGGCGACGTGGAAGGCATTGCCCAAGCCGTTGAACGACAGCGAGCGCGCAAGCGAGATCACGTGGCCGCCATAGATCAGACGACGGCCGATCTTGCTCTTCGCTTGAGCGAACTGGTTGAAATGGACGCGTGCCGTGTTCTGGAAGAGCCGCGTCGCGAGCTGGTGCTCGGCTTCCTCGACGGTCATGCCGTCGACATGGTCGATCTTCTCGCCCGGCGCATAATCGCCGAACCGGGCGGGGCTTCCGGCGAGACCGTAGTCATAGGCGTTGCCATTGATCGTCGGGCAAGCTGAGCCGAGCGTGGCGGGGTCGACTGCGCTCTGCAAGGTCGGCACATGATCGCCTGGCGCGGGCGCCGATTCGTCCCGCTTGTTGACCATCACCCAGCGCACATATTCGAGGACCTTGGAGCCGTCCGGTTTGCGGCCGGTCGATCGGACGTAGACAACCCCCGTCTTGCGGCTGGAGTTCTCCTTGAGGCCGATCACCTCCGAGGTCGTATCCAGCGTATCGCCCGGATAGACCACCTGCAAGAAACGGCATTCGGCGTAACCGAGATTGGCCACCGCGTTGAGAGAAATGTCGGACACCGTCTTGCCGAACACGACGTGGAAGACGAGCAGATCGTCGAGCGGCGCCGACGGATAGCCGATCGCGCGCGCGAAGGCGTCCGACGATTGAACGGCGAACCGTGATCCGTACAGCGCCGTGTACAGCGCGACGTCTCCCGTCGTGACCGTGCGCGGAGTGGCGTGCCGAATCACTTCGCCGAGGCGGAAATCCTCAAAGAAACGTCCAGGCGTAGTCTTGGCCATGGCGGCGGAGCACCCTGCATCGAGAATAGGTTGGTGAAATGGGCGAGGCCGCCCGCGAATGACGCAAGCGTAGTCGCCGCCCCGGCCTTTGGCAATGGGCGAGGCCAATCGAACGCGCAGAGCGCGCGCTTCTTCCGCAGTCCAGGCGAAGGTCTTACGCAGACCAGGCGAAGGCGATCTTATCGAGCGATTTCGCGCCGAAGGTTTCCGCGGAGCGGGCGATCGGACGCCCGCCCAACGCGCGGTAGAAATCGACCGCCGGATCATTGTCCGACAGCGCCCACACGACGATGCTCTTCATGCCGCATTGGGCGAGGTCGCGCCGCGCGGCGGTGAACAGCCGCCGGCCGAAGCCGAGCCCCTGAAATTCCGGGCGCATATAAAGCTCGTAGATCTCCCCGTCATAGGGAAGACTACGGGCGCGGTTGCGGCCAAAATTGACGTATCCAGCGACGGTTTCGCCAAACACGAACAACGAAACGCGGCTGCCCTTGCGAATGGCGCCGTCCCACCACACCGGACCACGCCGCACGATCAGCTTTTCCAGCTCCGGCCCGGGAATAATTCCGCGATAAGCGCTCCGCCATGCTTCGTCGTGCGCCGCCGCAATTGATACGGCATCGGAAGGCCTTGCACGACGGATCTCTATCAGGACGGTGCTCATGCATGAAGTAAAAACCATTGCGCCGTCACGCTTCAAGTCGGAGCTGATACTTATTGCAATTCGCTTGCACCCTGTTGCGCCATGGCCACAACTGCGATAGGGCGGAGCGAAGAATCGGTCGCGAATCCGCCTGCGCGGCTCCGTAGTCCTTGTTTTCAGGGCGCTCTGCGCGGTGGCGGGCCGATGGCGAGGCCCGAGCCATGCCCGTTCCCCCAGCTCACGCGTCGGCCAAGGTCGGCCGGTCGACGATCGTCGAGGTCATTGTCGCCGACATTACGACTCTCGACGTCGACGCCATCGTCAACGCGGCAAACAGCAGACTTGCCGGCGGCGGCGGCGTCGACGGCGCGATTCACCGCGCCGCCGGGCCGGAATTGCACGCGGCGTGCGCTAAACTTGGCGGCTGCGACACCGGCTCCGCCAAGATCACGCCGGGTTTTCGCCTGCCGGCGAAACACGTGATCCACGCCGTCGGACCGGTGTGGTCGGGCGGAGGAAAGGACGAAGAGGCACTGCTTGCGTCGTGTTACCGGACGGCGATCGAGCTCGCGCGCAAACACAAGCTCGGCTCCCTCGCTTATTCGGCGATCTCTACGGGAATCTACGGCTTTCCCGCAGACCGTGCCGCCCGGATCGCGGTGGAGACAGTCACGTCCGAGATCTCGGCCGATCCAGGCGCGTTGGAACGCGTGGTGTTCTGCTGCTTCAGCCGCGAGTCCGCCACCCATCACGAAGCTGCATTGCGCGCGCTCGGGCTCGCGTGACGGCGACAATCACGCCACGGTCGCAACCAGCAAGACGAGCGATTCGCCGACTTGTTCCAGCGCCCCTGCGACGTCGCCCGTCTGTCCGCCGATCTGACGCATGCTGAACCAAGCCATGCAAGCGAGCGCGGCGGCGAGAACGACGACGCTGATGGCTGCGCCCGTTGTCGATAATGCGAGCGCAAGCGTTCCTGCGCCGATGAGGCCGGCGATGATTGCGTTGGCGCGCGCGGGCCAGCCCGCGCCTGCCGCCAGGCCATCGG
>JBAPYK010000382.1:0-2360 GCA_049284695.1 Rhodoplanes sp.
CCCTGCGTGCGGCACTCGGCAGCTCGACCCCAACTTCCGGACCAACCCGAGCGCTAGCCAGCACAGAAGGATCGTGCCATCAACCGAAGTCAGGTTGGCGCTTGTCACTTGAGACATTTCCGTGATCTGACGGTCCGATCGCGGCCGGCCAGCGCCGCCAGAGAATCCGGGTTCGACCCAAGCGGACGCGACACAAGCCCCCGTTGCCGCTGGCCTAAACTCGGTGCTTTTCTTATGCCGCCTTTCGTGGCGCACGGAATGGAGGTCCGAGTATGGATGCGTCAATCGAGCTTACGGCGGCGGATGCCGCTTATCCGAGCCAGCCGATGGTTCGGCAGTTTCGGCAAATCCTGCTGTGGCCGCTTCAGCTGATGCCATTGAAGGAAGGGGCGCAAATCCAGAAGCACTGGGAACTGCTGGAGCGGTTGCAGAACCAGAACAATCCGGTCTGGCGTAGGCTGACTGACGAGTTCCCCGATGACGCCGCAGCGTTCGCCGAACGGCACTACCGTGAATTCGTCACCTTCCTGCCGCGCGCCCAGCGCTTCCTCTACGGCGAACGCGCCCCGCGGACCGGCCGTTCCGGCTATGGCGAATCGCCCATCCGCGTCTATCGCCGGCATGACATCCGCGCGATGCGTGTTGTCCTGCGGCCGGGCGACGCGCCGATCGAGCTCGCCGTAGCTCATGCGGATCTTTATTTTTTCTTTGACGTCGACGTCGTAATCCTCGTTGTCGAGCTATCGGGCAGCGACATACCGCTGGCGGTGGCGCAGGAGTTCGTGCACCGCTTCGGCCGCGCCTATCCCGCCGGCTGGTCGGAGGCGGGCGAGGCGGAGAACTGCCCGGCCCGCGTCGATTGGCTTGACGCCGATGGTCGTGTGCTCGCTGCCTCCGACTTTGCCAATCGTCTGAAGTTCATCACATCGGTGTGCCGCCATATCGCCCCCGCGCTTGCCGAACATTGGGAATTCTTGCTGCAGCCCATGTGTCCGCACCATGGCGAGCGGCCAGACCTCCTGCGCTTCAGGCAGCTCGAATACTATCGCATGCCCTCAATGCTCTATCTCGCGGTCGACGACCCGTGCGCGTTGACGCAAGCTGATTATGTGCGCTTTGCCCTTTCAGTGTCGCCGCAGCGGCGCGCGGGGCTGCCCTATTCTCAGCACTTCCTGCGCGATTTCGACCAGCGCTACGCGTACGACCGGTATCACGACCCCGGGCGTGGCCGGGAGTGGGCGGACACACGCATCCTCTGCACCGGGCACAACCTGGTCGCGGTGGGCGACGCGCACCAGACGGTTTACACCGACCCCGAGCGCGGGTTTCTCTCGCAGTTTCGTCACCAGTTCTTCCTGCTCGGACTAATCGCGCACTTTCACCGGGCTACGATGCTGATGGTTTCCGACCGCCTGATGACCATAATTACCCGCCTCGACATCGGCGACGCCGCGACGGTGCGCAATTTTCGGCGTGAAATCCGCCAGATGCAGGAGATTTTTTTGCGCTTCACCCACCGTTATTGGTTTTCGGAAGTGTCCGATCAGCCGATGGCGCGCGACCTTTTCCGTATGTGGTCCGATCACCTCTCCCTGAAGCCCCTTCACGCAGACCTGCGCGAAGAGATTCAGGACATGTTGAACTATCTCGATTCAGACATGCTGCGGCGGCAGTCGACCACGATCGTGCGACTCACCGTCGTCACAATGATGAGCATTCTCGGCACGGTGACGACCGGCGTGCTCGGAATGAACGTGTTCGCGGAGGCAGAGAGCCACTGGCTTTACAAGCTCGGCCTAGTCGCTTTCGCGCTCGCCGGCACCACATTGATTACATACGTCGTCCTGCGCCGGTCCCTGTCGCTCGCGCGTTTCCTTGAGACGGTCGCGGACACCCGCTGCACCCTGCGTCGCCAGTGGAACGCATTTAAGGCGATATTTTGGGAACGCTGATGGCGGACAGTCGCTGCAGTAGGGCGTTTGATGGCGACTTCCGCTCAGGGTCATTCGCGTCGTCGGTCCTCCCAGCTGAGGCAGTTCCCGCCCGAAACCAGACCTTGCATTGTGCCATGAAGACGCTGATGAGGCGTCATGTCGTACGAAAGATGAAGGAAGGCCCTTCGGAGTCGACCATGTAGGTGGAGGCTCCAAACAACCATGTGCTGCTTTGGCCAAAAGCCACGGTGGTGAACGACATGGAAAAGTCGTGAACCAAACACGGCATGTGAGGATGAAAGAGACGAACGTAAGTGAACCTCTGACGATGCATCGAAAATTCATCTGTAGCGATACGGGCAGATGACGTCAAAATCGGGATCATCTCTTTGTCCCGAAAGAAGCATGGATTGCACCCTACTTACC
>JBAPYK010000383.1:0-8442 GCA_049284695.1 Rhodoplanes sp.
GGCGGAACCGCTCCGGCCGGAGGCGTTGGGCCTCGTTGCGGGCCGGAGGGGGCCGGCTGAGGTGGCGGCGCTGTCACGACAGCGGGCGCGCCCGGGCGAATCGTGGTCGGTGCACTGCCCGGCGCAGGCGGTCCGCCCGGTGGACGTCCTGCTCCCGGTCCAGGCGGCGGACCTCCAACTTGCGGCCTTCCAGGCGGTGGGCCGGGCGGCACGGCAATCGCGCCTTGAGGCGGTGGCGGGCGTCCTCCGCCACTGTCACGCAAGCCCGGCTGAACCGCGATGGGAACGCGGACGCCCGGGGCGACGCGGGGAATGACGGGGAGCACCGTGACCGCCGGCAACCCGCCCCGCCAGACCGGCGGTGGCGGCGGCGGCAGGTCAACGAAATAGGTCGGTCCCGGCTCGATCAGGATGATCGGCGGCGGTGGTGCCGGCGGGAGAAACTCAACGATACCCACCGGCTCGTCCGCCAAGGGCGGCGGCACGTCGGCGAACTCGACTGGCACGAAATCCGGCGGCGGCCGGAACGGAGCAGACAGGCGATGCAGACGGCGCTCGCAATCGGCGGCGTAAATCCCGTTGGGATAGCGCTGCAAATAGGTCCAATAGGACCCAGGCGTATTGATCCTTGCCGCCCGTCGCCACGCCAGCGCTTCGCGCCTTGCCCGAATGATCGCCCAAATGCGCGCCGCGTAGGGATGGCGCGGATAGACCTCGACGAACTCCACATAGGCCGGCAACTCGTCGCGCTCGATCGCGACCGCATAGGCTTCTTCCGGACCGATCTCGCGGAACGGCCGGCGCTCGTGCGTCGCCACCGGCATCGCCGGCGCCGGCGCTACGGCTGCGGCCTCGGCGGGCACGAGAACCACGCTCTCGCTCAGCGCGGAGACCTCCCATGGCGTTTGCCGTCCCTCCGTCAGTTGATGGGTGCGGGCACGTATCCGCGTGAAGGCTCCGGCGATATCGAGCCCGGCGGCGCGCACCATTTCGGCGATGGCGGTGGCGTAGGGTCCGTAAGGCCCGGCCGCATCGGCGACCACTTGCCCGGGAGCGGCGGAAAAACCGATCAGGAAGTTTTGCGGCGCCTCGACCGCGATCAATCCGGGTGGAAGTCCTGCGGCGGCGAGCGGGAACGGCAAGCGGCGGGCTGCGTCGACGGCGAAAACCTTGGTGCGGGCCGGCATCCCATCGAGCGACCGGATCAGGTCGGAGAGACGCATCGTGTAGAGCGGAATGTCGCTTTCGCGATCGAGCTTTGCATCGACGGCTGCGAAATAATTCTCGCCGTCGAAGGCAAATCCGTACCCGGACAAGTAGATAAACAGCACGGCGTCGGGTCCGGCGGCCTCGGCCTTGGTGAGAAAATTCCGAAACGATTGGACGAAATCGACCTGGTTGAGATTGGCGCCCTCGATGACTTCGAACCCGACCGTGCGCAGCGCCTCGGCCACCAGCCCCGCATCATTGAGCGCGGTCGCCAGCGGCGATTGCCCGTACTCGGCATTGCCGACGACGAAGGCGACGCGCGCCGGCTGCTGTGCGCCGACGGGCATAGCCTGAACCCACACGAGAAGAGCGAAGGCGACCAACGCAACCAACCGCCTGATCATCAGGTAACCCCATGCCTCCAATGCGGACGTCCGGATATCGACATATCGACGGCGGTCGAAGCTGCGACTTCACGGATCGATTGCGTCGGATTAGGGCACAAAATTCAGCGCTTTTGAGGCTGAATCCCTTGCAAAACCCGGGCGGATTTGTAGCGAGAACAAGTTCAGGCCGTCGCACTCGGGCGCGCGGTGACTTCGCCATGCCAGCGCCGAAGGTTCGCACACTCGTCGGGGACCGACAGACGCGCCACCCTCAGCCAATCGATGGCGACCAGCGCGGTGATGTCTGCGACCGTAAACGACTCGCCGGCGATGTAGGGCTTCGCCGCCAGTTCGCGGTCAAGCAGCTTCAGCGTGTCGAGGACACGCGCCTTGTTCGCCTCGCCCCAGGCCGGCACTTGCGGGACCTCCAAGCTTTTCATCGCCGGATGGAGGTGGCGAAACACATGGGTTACGGGGGCAAAAAGGTAATGTTCGATGCGCCGTTCCCACATCTCGATCAGCGCCGCGCCGATGCCGCTGCGCCCGAACAGCATCGGGTCGGGAACGAGCCATTCGACATAGCGGCAGATTGCGATCGATTCCGTGAGGACGGTTCCGTCGTCGAGCACCAGCGCCGGTACGCGCTGAAACGGATTGACGGCGGTGAAAGTCTCCGATTTGTGCGCCAGCGTTCCGAGATCGACCTCCTCGGTCGGGACGCTCATCCCCTTCTCGGCAAGAAAAATGCGCACCCGCCGCGGGTTGGGCGCGATGCGATTATCGTAGAGTTTCATGGGCTTTCACCTGAGCATCGTCGCGAGCCATCGGCCGGCGCGCCGCGAGCTTAGCCGGTTCCGCCGCGACGCCTAAGGCTGATTTAAGGAATTTGCGACATTCTTTCCCCGCGCATTTCGTTCCACAGGCCCAGGATGACCATCGCGACGGCCGAGCCTCAGGATTCCCGCTCGCCTGCGCACAACCCGCCGGCAGCGCGCTCTTGGCTTGCCGCGCAACGGCTGCGCGACGCGCGCGATCGCATCGCCGGGCCAAGAGGGACGCGCCGCGCCTTCGAGTCCGAACTCCTGCGTCAGTTCGCGCAGAACCGCCTTTCAGGCTCGCCCCTGATCCTGCTGCTCGTGGGATCGCTCGGTTGTTTATCGAGCCTGCGGACGGGCCCGCTGGCGGCGGCAAGCTGGACGGCGGCCGCTCTCGCCATCCACGGCCTGACCGTCATCACGTGCCGCAAATTCCTCGCCGAGCCGGCGACCGCCGCCAATTATCGGACCTGGCGGCTTCGTTTCGCCCTGCTCGACCTGTTCTTCGGGCTTGTCTGGATTTTCCAGGTCGTCCAGCCGGTTGAACCTTACGAAGGCGCGCCGACCTTCAGCCTGTTCGTGATGCTCCTCGTCGTTGCGGTCGCAAGCATGCTGGCGTCGAGCCTGCCGGTCGCGGTGCTGAGCGCAACTACCCCGGTGACCGTCGCGCTGGCGCTGAACCTCATCCTGGGCGGCGCGGTCCAACAGCTCATTCTCGCCGCCATGGCGATCGCCGCGCAGTGCTATTTCGTCCTCCTGTCCTACCGGATCTACACCTCCAACCTCGCAGCACTTGAGGCGCGCGCGGAAAAGGATGCGCTGTTCGGCGAGCTCGAGCAGGCGAAGGTGAAATCGGATGACGCGCGCCGGCGCGCCGAGGCGGCGAACATCGCCAAATCGCGCTTCCTCGCGCAGATGAGCCACGAGCTGCGCACGCCGCTCAACGCCATTCTCGGCTTTTCCGAAATCATGAAGAACGAAGTGCTCGGACGCCACAACATCCCGGTCTACAAGGAATACGCCGCCGACATTCACGGTTCGGGCGTGCATCTGCTTGGACTGATCAACGAAATCCTCGACCTGTCGCGGATCGAGGCCGGCCGCTACCAGCTCAACGAAACCATGGTCGGGCTCGCGCAGACGGTGGAGGAATGTCATCGCCTCCTCAAGTTGCGGGCGAGGAAACGCGGCATCACCGTTTGCGAGTGCTTCGAGCCCAACATGCCGAAACTGCGGGCGGATGAACGCGCGGTGCGGCAGGTGTGCCTGAACCTCCTCTCCAACGGCATCAAATTCACCCCCCATGGCGGCACGATCTGGCTGAAAGTGGGCTGGACCAATGCCGGCGGTCAGTATCTCAGCGTGCGGGATACCGGGCCCGGCATTCCCGAGGAGGAAATCCCGATCGTGCTCGACCCGTTCGGCCAGGGGTCGAATGCGATCAAATCGGCGGAGCAAGGCGCCGGACTAGGCCTTCCCATCGTGAAACGCCTCATCGATCTGCATGGCGGCACTTTCACGCTCAAGTCGCAGCCGGGCGAAGGCACCGAGGTGATCGTCACGTTCCCGCCGGAGCGCGTCCTGCCGGCGTTCGATTCGACGGGCGAACAAGCCGCGAAGCAGACGGGCGATGTCCCCTCGCCTGCCCCCGCAGCCATGACAAGCCTTCGTCGCGCGAACAACGCCGCCTGAGCGTGCGCGGTTTACCCGGCCATTCGATCAGTCCGCGGGCGATTGCCTTCTGCGCTGAGCCTCCTATTTTCGCTTAGCCCGGAAGAAGACGACACACCGATTCGCCGCAGACCATGCGACTGCCCGAGAGCAAAACGGCCATACGTCTGTTCGACCACGATCGACTTTTCTCGAGGACCGACGTCGCATGCGCCGGCTGATCGCATGGCTCTCCGTGATCTGCGCCGCAGGCGCGCTCGTATTGCTTGCCACGCGCCGGCCGGCCGGACTGAGCGCCAATCTCACCGAGAACGACTATGCGGCGTTGGTCGGCAAGATCGGCTTTCTCGTCCTGATCGGCGGGGCGGTGTTGACCGTTTTTCGCGAGCGCTTCGTGCAGGCCATTCAATGGACGCTGCTGTGGGTCGCAATCGCGCTCCTTCTCGTGGTCGCCTACGCGTATCGCTTCGAGCTGCGCGACGCCGGCGAGCGGGTGCTGGCGGAGCTCGTTCCCGGTCTGCCGGTCATGCTGGGCGGCGCGGTCGAGATCGCGCGCAGCCGAAACGGCGAGTTCCAGGTCGCGGCGCAGGTGAACGGGGCCGCCGTCCCGATGGTGCTCGACACCGGCGCAAGCGCGGTCGTGCTCACCCACGAGGCGGCGAAGGCGGCGGGGTTGCCGCTCGACTTCATCCGCTACACGGTCAATATCGATACGGCGAACGGGCGCGCCCAAGCGGCGGCGGTGACGCTCGACCAGATCAAAGTCGGCGGGATCATCGAGCGCGGGGTTCCGGCCCTGATCGCCCAGCCCGGCCAACTCAAGACGAGCCTGCTCGGGATGAGTTTCCTCAACCGCCTGGACGGCTGGGAGGTGCGCGGCGGCAAGCTGACGATGCGCGCCCGGCCCTCGATCTGAGGCCGTTCAGCGCGCAGCCCAGCTACCGCAAGAGCGTGCGCACAATGTCATAGAGAAAGCGCGCGCACACGATCGCAAGGAACACGCCGAATGCGATCTCGAGCTTGCGCTTGGGCATCCGGTGCGCCAGCCGCGCGCCGAACGGCGCCGCCAGGGTCGTAATCGGCGCGACCAAGACCAGCGCGGTCAGCGACACATAGCCGAGCGCCAGGAGTTCCGGCGGCATCGATTGGTCCCAGCCGCCGATGACATAGCCGAGCGTGCCGGGGATGGAGATCAGCACGCCGAGGCCGGCGGAGGTGGCGACCGCCTGGTGAATCGATCGGCCATAGAAGGAAAAAATCATGTTGGAGATGGCGCCGCCGCCGATGCCCATCAGCGCCGAGGCGAAGCCGATCCCGAATCCGTAACCGCGCATCGTAGGCGTTCCGGGAAAGTCCGCGCCGATGCGCCAATCGTCGCGGCCCGCCAGATTCTTGATGGCGTTGGAGCCGGCGATCAGCACGAACACGGCTTTCAGCAGGAGGCCGGGCGCAAACGCCGCGAGCACGCTGCCGAGCACCGTGCCGACGACGACCGGCACCGCCCACAGCTTCAGCACGTCCATGCGCGTTGCGCCTTTGGCGCGATGGGTGCGGTAGGACTGGATCGAGGTCGGAATGATGATCGCGAGCGAGCTGCCGACGCACAGATGCATCCGCACCCCCTCGGGCACGCCAAGCGTGGTGAAGACTTGGTAAAGCACCGGCACGATGACCGCGCCGCCCCCGACCCCGAATAACCCGGCGAGCATCCCGGTGATAATGCCGGCGGCCGCAAGCGCGAGGATGAACGCGACGAACTCGCCGAGCGGAATGCCGAACATGGGAGACCTTGCGGTGGCTGGCGGCTTGTCAGGCCGCCATGTCGCCCATATTGCGCCCGCCGTCCATTACTTTCGCTAAGGCCGCGCGGAAGGTCTCGGCCCCCGCGCCGGGCTTGACCGCCTCCTCGGCCAGATGGCGGCGAAATGCGCGCGCGCCGGGAACGCCGTGGAACAGCCCGAGCACATGCCGCACGATCGCGTAGAGCCGCACGCCGGCGGCGGTTTCGCGTTCGATGTAAGGGATGAGGGCTTCCGCCACCGCCCGGGTCGACGCGGCCGGTCGGGGTTCCCCAAACAACACCGGATCGGCGTCGAGGAGACGCCATGGTTCGCGATACGCCGCACGCCCCATCATCACCCCGTCGACGCGGCCGAGATGCGCAGCGGCCTCGGCAATCGAGGCGATGCCGCCATTGAGCACGACGGTCAGCGCCGGGAAACCGCGCTTCAGACGGTACACGCGCTCATAATCGAGCGGCGGCACGTCGCGGTTCTCGCGCGGAGACAGGCCGTCGAGCCAGGCTTTGCGCGCATGAACGATCAGCACGTCGCCGCGGGCGGCGGCGACGGCTTGCGCCATCGCATCGAGCGCCGCTTCGGAATCCTGGTCGTCGATGCCGATCCGGCACTTGACCGTGACCGGCACGCCGACCGCGGCCTTCATCGCCGCGACGCACTCGCCGACCAGCGCCGGCTCCGCCATCAGGCAGGCGCCGAACCGGCCCTCCTGCACCCGGTCGGACGGACACCCGACATTGAGATTGATCTCGTCGTAGCCGAAATCGGCGCATATCCGCGCAGCTTCGGCGAGCGCCGCCGGATCGGCTCCGCCCAATTGGATTGCGACCGGATGCTCGGCCGGGTCATAAGCGAGAAGCCGCGCGCGATCGCCGCGCAGCACCGCCGCCGTCGTGACCATCTCGGTATAAAGCAGCGCACGGCGCGTCAGCAGCCGGTGGAAGAACCGGCAATGCCGGTCGGTCCACTCCATCGTCGGCGCAACACTAAATCTTAACCGGCTGATATTGCTGGATTTTACTTCAATCTCAGCCGTTTGCGCCCGCTTTATGCCGCACTCATTCACTCCTGTTTTCTCCGATTTTCGCTCATTTTGTTGCCTCAAGTACAGCCATGCTGTACCGTTGAGCCCATGCTGTACCACAATTTGCCTCGAGGACGAAATGGGAACGATCATCCCACGCAAGCGAAAAAGTGGGTCCACAGGATACCATGCGCAGGTCCTCATCAAGCGCAGGGGCGCGATCGTTCATCGCGAGTCTCGGACGTTTGACCGCAAACAGGCCGCCGCCGCATGGCTCGAAAGACGCGAGACCGAACTCGCCAAGCCCGGCGCCCTGGAACGGGAAAAATTCCTCGACCCTACCCTAGCTTCGGTGATCGATCGCTATACCGAAGAGTCCGTCAAAGACATTGGTCGAACGAAGACGCAGGTACTACGTGCGATCAAACGCTATGATATCGCGAACCGGCCGTGTTCGACCATTACGAGCGCCGACATCATTGTGTTCGCCAATCAACTCGTATCGAAGGTCACACCGCAGACCGTGGGCAATTATCTCTCGCATCTTGCGGCAGTGTTCGCGATTGCCCGACCAGCATGGGGATATCAGCTTGATCAGAACGCGATGAAGGACGCGTTCGTCGTCGCAAAGCGGCTGGGCATCACGACCAAGAGCCGCGCGCGCGATCGTCGTCCAACGATGGACGAGTTGGACAAGTTGATGATCCATTTCTGCGAGCGGTTAAAGCGCCGCCCGTCGACGGTTCCCATGCAGAAGATCATGGCTTTCGCGATTTTTTCGACGCGTCGGTTGGAGGAAATCACGCGCATCCATTGGACCGACCTCGAGACGGGAGGAAGTCGGGTGTTGATTCGCGACATGAAAAATCCCGGAGAGAAGATTGGAAACGATGTCTGGTGTGATCTCCCACCAGAGGCGCTCCAAATCATCATATCGATGCCGAAAACCTCCGACGAGATTTTTCCTTACAGCACAGATGCGATCGGAGCGAGCTTCACGCGAGCGTGCCAATTTCTCGGAATCACGGACTTGCATTTCCATGACCTGCGCCATGATGGCGTTTCGAGACTGTTCGAGACGGGCCTTAGCATCCCTCAAGTGGCAAGCGTGTCCGGTCACCGGGCATGGTCGAGCCTCAAGCGCTATACCCATCTTCGCCAAACTGGAGACAAATATGCTGGTTGGAAATGGCTCTCTGTCGTCACGGGCCGAGAGGGTGGTGGAGCTCAGCCTGAGGCGGCTCGACAGCAAGGCTGATTCTTCGAATGGTCACGGTTCAGGGGCAGGAAGCCTGATATCTTTGTTCTGCATGTCCCGCCTACGACCATCGGAGAATCGACGACCAGAAGTCGTTGCGAAAACAAGCTGCATAGCCCTGCCCTCCGAAGGCAAAGGTCAGAGGTTCGAGTCCCCTTGGGCGCGCCATGATATCAAATAATTAGCTGAATTGTTGGGTTCAAGTTACGTGATCGGGTAAGCATGAGGTAAGCACACGAACGGAAATTTAGGCCAATGTCGGTTTCCCTTAATTCTGCGA
>JBAPYK010000384.1:0-2385 GCA_049284695.1 Rhodoplanes sp.
GTTGAAGGATAGTGCACGGAAATTCGCACAGAGTGCGCTGTTAACCAATCCGCCACGGGAGCTGGGCCCGTTGCGCAAGAGAGGACGCGCCAATGCCTCGCTTCTTGGTTTGCGATGGACAGAGCGTTTACCGCATAGGGTTGCGGAGCCTCATTAGTGCAGAAATTCCGCACGCCGAAGTGATTGAGGCGAACAACCTGCCTCAGGCATTAGACCAAATTCGCAACAGCGCCATTGACTTGGTGCTCGTGGGGACGGGACGATCAGGTTTGGCGGCGCTCGATTCCTTGAAGGCAGCGCGCGAAATCTCGCCGGCGACGCGCTTTGCCGTCGTATCCACATCCGACGCTCGGGCAGATATTCTCGCGACCTTGGCAGCCGGATTTCACGGCTTTATTTCAAAACGCCAGTCCGACACCGAGATCCTCGCCGCCGTCACGGACATCCTGGCTGGGCGGATTTACGTGCCGGCGTCGTTCGCCAAGATAGGCGACGGTGATGCCCTAAGCAGCCAATTCGACCGAGAAGCATTGCCCACGCTCTCGACTGAAGCTGATGTCCTCAACAAACTGACAAAACGTCAGCGCGAGGTGCTAACGCTTCTAGCCCGGGGTCTTTCGAACAAAGAAATCGCCCGGGCGCTGGATATCGCCGAGGCAACCACCAAAATCCACATGGCCGCGCTTCTGCGCGGGCTCGCTGTTCGCAATCGCACCGAGGCTGCCTACAAAGCAGCGAACCTCATCAATTCGATGGAAATGGTTTCTGCCGGTCAATGTTGCCAAGTTGCCCGAGTTGCTGTTCAATAACCTAACGCCCCTCGAACGCCGTGCAATGACCACCGCCATGTGCGTGCTGACCGTTCTCACACATTGCCCGCGGGCGGGACTAACTCGAATGCCTGCTTAATGGTTGTTCTGAAGTGGGTAGATTGCGGGATCGAAGCTTTTATTAGGTCTCGATTGCTTCCTGTTCCCGAGCGGCAATTCTAGCCGCCGCGATGCCAATCTCCGCGCGGCGCTTTAACCCCCATTCGCCATCGGTCTCGGCATCCTGTTTGACATCCTCAAACATGCGCTCAAGCATCGGCAATGTAGCGGGATGCAGAATTACAAATAGCTCCGCGACAAAATTGGCCAGCACTTGATCGACAGCAAGCTCGTTTTGCCCGGCGCCTGAGCGCAACTTCTCTCGCGGAGTGGACAGGCACACCCCCTCGATACCCAAGCCCTCTCGATGGTCGCGCTACGTGTACTTCGCGCCACTTCGGACGCATTCGCCCAGAGACTGCCAGTACCTCACGACAAATTGCCTAATGGCCTGCTTTCCCGACGCTTCCCCGAACTTGGCAGTTCCATCGGGGAAGCAATGCAAGCTCTTCTAACCTATTGAAAACCTGGTGCCGCAAGAGGGATTCGAACCCCCGACCCCATCATTACGAATGATGTGCTCTACCAGCTGAGCTATTGCGGCATATCGCAAGCTTAGCGCGTTATTCCGTCCGTGTCATGCATACACATGCACCGACTTGCCGTAGCGGCCTAGGAGCAAGTTACTTCGAGAGTGCGCGCTACCATGCCGAAACAAGCGCTGCGTGGCAGCCCGATCGCTAACCAGCGCCTCAGCTCTCGTGCCGTCAACCCAAATTTACGACTTTTCGAGGATCGCTTCGATGACGGCGGTCCAGACGAAGGGAGCGCTGCGGGCATTATATGCGTCGAAGAAGGTTCGATACTTAGCGAAGAGGTCTATAAGGCTGATGAGACCATGGCGGACTGGGCGATGAGAGCCGCGAATACGCGGCTCGACTTGATTGATCTGGGATGCATGGGTCGGCATGAACCGGAGGTGGAAGCGCGGCCGGGCGGCGAGTCAGGCGCGCACCTTTGGGATATCCCTGTGCGTGATTAGTTATGAGATGCGCTTCAAGCGTCGGTAGCACAGGGCGCCAAGAACTCCGGACGGCGATGACGGACGCGACACTGCGTGAGGCCCTTCCGTTGGAAATCGGGTCTCGGGGGCGTCGCGCAAGGCCCTTCGGCGTTAGCACTTTTTGCCGCTCCGTCGCCCCTAGCGATCCTAAGAATAATCGCTGCGCAAAAGGTTTCACCGGCCGCAATGACTTGTCCCAGTTCACAGCGTTTACGCCCCGCGGTCATAAGGTCGTGTCTCGACATCCGCGTGTTGCGCTACCAGAGCCTCGTAATGGCGGCGGACCGTCGCCGGTCCGTACATGCGTTCGAGCCGCCGGATGGTGAAATGGCCGTGGGCGACGCGCTGAAAATGGTTCATGAAAACGAAGTTGACGGTGGCGCCGCCGACGGCGCCGAGCACCGGCACCGCGCTCGCGGCGAACCGCTCGGAGACGACCACCCCGAACCGCGA
>JBAPYK010000385.1:0-6197 GCA_049284695.1 Rhodoplanes sp.
CAGGTCGAGGAATTCAAGAAAAGCTATCCCGAGCTCAACAAGAAGATCGAGGACAGCGCCAAGTCGATCGACGCCGTCACCGACATCGAGAAGGCGCGGACCGAGATCGAGGAGCTGCGCAGCGCGGTCGCCGGCATGCTGGGCGCGGTCTCCGACAACGGGCCCGTGTCCCAGCTCGGCGCCAAGGCGCTCGCGCATGCGCGGAGCAAGGTCAAGGAGCTAGAGCAGGGGGCTCGCTTCAAACCGGAAGAGAAGGAATTCCTGCTCGGCCAGTGGCGCAAGCTGATCACTGAGACCGAGCGGGCGAACGACGATCTCGACAGCGCCCGCAAGGAGTTCGCCGAGCTTTTGCGGACGCTGCAGACGCGCGAGGATTTCGTCGACGAGCTGATGCAGATCCGCCGCGCCACCGAGGCGCTGGAGGTCATCCGCAACCTTACGCGCGACATCCGCGACGCTTCCGGCAAGCTCCGAATGCTGATCAGTGGGATCAAGCCGCCGGGGGTCTAGGATGCGGAGGCTGCGGTGCGCGCTCGTGGCCGGGCTCGTGGGCCCGGCGCTCGCCGGCTGCGACACGGGCACGGGCTATGTCGAGATCAAGACGGTGCCGGTGTCGCCACCCGCTCAACCCGTCCTCTTTCTCGATTCCACGAGGCTCGACCCGGTGCGGAAGGGCCAAGCCCTGTTGAGCGCCAAGGTCGGCGCGCACAAGCTGCAGATCGACGGACCGGCCGGCCCATTGCTCCTCTGCGATCTCGTGGTCCGGAAGGATCGGATCACCACGGTCACGGTCTCCGTCCTGGACCGCCCGCCGCGCTGCCATTGCCGCAATGCCGGCGGCACCGAGGGGCCGGCCAACCGGACCTGCGTGAGCTGAGGCGCGGGCGCGCCAGGAGCAGCGCCTGATCGATCCGGCGGGCCGCCGGCGACGCGCCCGGCATCAAGGATCACCGGCAAGCCATTGGATCACCTCAGCAAATTCCCACCCACAGACCCCACGGGAAAATATTCCATAATATCTCTTATGCGAATCACAGCAGCCCCGGATGGAAATCGCGCGCCGAGCGGCGGGCAAACCTCGGCCGAGCGGCGGGCAACCTCCGGGGCCACTCCTCCCTCAGCAGCGTCCTCTGCGCTTTGTGAAAAACCGGCGGTCGCCTGGACGCGGCAGGCATGCTTTATCTGCCCCGCGGATCATGACCGGCGATGCGAGGAGATCGATGCGCGCAGTTTCTGTGGGTACGGGCCAGCCGGATTTTTCGGCGCCGATCGAGGATCGCTATTTCGAGGACTACCTCCCCGGCTTTGAGCAGGTCTATGGGCCCGTGGCGGTCACGGAAGCCGAAGTCCTCGAGTTTGCTCGGAGGTTCGACCCGCAGGATATGCACACCGACCCGGAGAAAGCCGCGCGCGGCCCGTTCGGCGGATTGATCGCGAGCGGCTGGCATACGGCGGCGCTGCTGATGCGGCTCTACGCCACGCATTACCTCTCGCATGTCGCAAGCCTCGCGAGCCCCGGCCTGGACGAGCTGCGCTGGCATAAGCCGGTGCGGCCCGGCGACGAATTGCGCATTCGCGTGCGCGTTCTCGCCGCCGAACGCTCACGCTCCAAGCCGGACCGCGGCATGGTGCATACCGGGATCGAGGTGCTCAATCAGCGCGGGGAGGTGGTGATGAGTCTGCGAGCGATGAACCTCCTGCGCTGCCGGGGAGCGGCATGACCCCTGCCCGCGACATTCATCGGCTGATCGAGATCATGGCGGCGCTGCGGACGCCCGGCACGGGCTGCCCGTGGGACCTCGCGCAGGATTTTGCGAGCATCGCTCCTTACACCATCGAGGAGGCCTACGAAGTCGCCGATGCGATCGGACGCGGCGATCTCCACGACCTCAAGGACGAATTGGGCGACCTTCTGCTCCAGGTCGTGTTCCATGCCCGCATGGCCGAGGAGCAGCAAAAATTCGATTTCGGCGACGTGGTCGAAAACATCACGCGCAAGCTCCTGCGCCGGCACCCGCATGTGTTCGGCGAGGCGCGCGGGCTTTCGTCCGCGGCGGTCGAAGACCTCTGGCATCGCATCAAGGAAGAGGAAAAGGCGGAGCGCGCAGCGGTGCACGGCGACGCGCGCGCCGAGCGGACGGGCGCGCTTGCGGGCGTGCCGAGCGCCCTCCCCGCGCTCACCCGCGCCCTCAAGCTGCAGCAGAAGGCCGGCCGCGTCGGCTTCGATTGGAATGACCCTGGGGCGGTGCTCGACAAGATTCGCGAGGAGACGAAGGAGGTCGCGCAGGCGATCGCCGAGGGGGACACGGCGCACGCCACGGAAGAGGTCGGCGATCTCCTTTTCGTCGTCGTCAATCTCGCGCGCCATCTCGGCGCCGACCCGGAGCGGGCGCTGCGCGAGACCAATCTGAAATTCGAGCGGCGCTTCGGCGCGATCGAGCGCGCGCTGGCGGCTCAGGGAAAGACGCCGGAACAGGCGACCCTCGCCGAGATGGATGCGCTGTGGGACGAGGCGAAAAGAGCGGAGCGCTCAGAGGTCGTCATTTCGAGCGGCGGGCAAAGCTCGTAAGCCCGGAAGCTATCTAGACAACAGCCTCGGGTTCGCGCTGCCTCCGCAGCTCCGCGTACAGCGTCTTCCTGCGACGCTTGGGAATGAAGACCACGTGATATTTGCAGTCCCGCGCGCGTCGCAGGCGATGACCCAGCAACTGAGAAGCCAGCGCCAGCGCTGTCTCGCGCAGCGCTGCGACAGCGGGCTTCCACGCAACGCGCGTTTTGGCCGCCGCGGCTAACCGAACCCGAAACTCGAAATGAACTCGGAGAGGGACACGTCATGAGCGAATACAAACTCGGCGCGATTGCGGTGGCGCTGACGCTTGCGCGCGTGCCGCCGGTAGACATCCCGTTCGGCGCGGGGCTCACCGGCACGCCGCCGATCCACGCCGCTTTCATCAACGCGATCAAGGGCGCCGCCAAGGCCGTCAGCGGCAACGTGAGGGACGCAGCGGTCGGCGTTGTAACCGCTGTGAAACTTGCAGGCAGCGTCGCCAAGCTTTGCGGCCGCGATTGAAAACACTCCTCTTGCCGCGCGCTGCGGTTCATCGTGGTGCTGGCTCGACGAGCAAACGCATTCAGCGCGCGCGTCGAGGGCGCCGTAGAGACAGGTCACCGCAAAAGTGCAGTCGAGTCTGTTTGCAATCCGCTCGTGACGGCGAGCCCCGCGCGCCACTCTGTGCTTGACGTCCGATAAGGCCGGCCGGAAAGAGGCTAGGCCCCTCTCAATTTCGATCTGGTCGAGAAGATTTTTCTCGACCTTGATCGCGCTCAACTTCTTTGTCAGGACGCCACGCTAGCCAGGGACGCCGTGCGGCGTGCGGTGCGGTGGGTTAAGGCGGGGAGCAATGCAGTGAGCGACATCACCAACAAGCTGATTTTCGATCTGATCAAGCAACACTACCGCCCTTACGACATGCACGAGGAATTCAACCGCGCATTCTCGGCCTATCAGACTGGCAACTTCTCCAACCCGCACGAGCCCGATAGCATAGCTGCTCAGGCATGGGATTTGGGAGTGGAGGCTGCAATGCGTTACGCGAGAGCGACGGCAGGGTGAGGCGATTTGAACGTCCTGTTGCGATATGAGAGCGCCAGGAGGGAGCACAAGCCGTTCTTCAGTCGCCTCCGCCGCCGGACGGCCGTCCAAGGCCGACGCGCTCCCGAAGCAACGGATTTTTGCCGCTCACGTCATCGGCGCACCGCTTACGTTTTTTGATTCCGGTCAATGTGGATCGCCGGCTCCGCTATAAATATTGCACCTTAGCCCCCGATGGGAACCGCTCTTGGCGCGGTACAATCCGACCGCAGTGTAGAGCCGCCGGGGAATGGGGCGATTTGGAGTATCGCCCGCGAAGCGCAACGCGCAGCATTCTACAAGCAGGTCGACTTAAGCGGCCCGGAGTCGTCGGACCAGCGACTGCGGCTTTGCTCGACCGTGCCCGTCGCTGTCCGCGTATCGTTATTTTTATGAGAGAGCTGCAAGAGCAAGAACATTCACATCACTCGGGACTCTTCGGGAATCCCGACTCAGTGGAGCGGAGTGAGCTAATGAGCAAGACACCACAGTTGGAAATCCCCACCGACATGCGCAAAATGACCGAACAGAGCCTGGAGCAGGTGAAAAACGCAATTCACGGCTACCTCCAGTTCATTCAGCGCGCCGTTCCCGGCAATGTCGCGGGCGGCCCGGAACTGACCAACAAAATCCTCGGCTACGCCGAGCGCAACGTCGCGAGCGCTTTCGAGTTCGCACAAAGGCTGGTGCAGGCGAAAGATGTCAACGAACTCGCTAATCTGCAGATGGAATTCATCAAGGCGCAAATGCAGGCGATGACAGAGCAGGCCCGGGACCTGAGCAATGCTGCCATGACTACCCTGATGGAGAGCTCAAGAACCTCGACAAAAGGTAGCCTATCGTCCTAACGCCGGCGGCAAGGATGACGGCTCAATGAGTATTACCGTTCCGTGCGGCCGAGCCGCGCCGCACGTCGCATAGCAGGGTCAATTCTCATGAACTCGCGGCCTCTCGATGGCGAGTCGACCAGCGGTCATGCGGAGGTCGATGATGTCGAGCACGAAATATTGGGAAACATCGTTTAGGGCGAAACGCTGGAGCGACATGAATGCTGACGAGAAAGCCGAATGGGTGCGGGCTGAACTCCAGCGCATGAGCGCCTTGTTCGCCATGCTTTCGTCCCAAGTCCAGGAGATCGGAAGGACAGTCAAGGCGATCCGGAACAAGCTCAAGGAAAACCAATAAGTACGCCCGCGAGCCAACGCAAGAACCAGCAACCCAAACCGCATTATTGGGTTAGGGTCGCCCGCCGCTGCCTCAATTCGTAAATGGATCGATCAGGACACCAGTTCGTTCTTTTTCGCGACATTCATGCTGCCCGCTGCGACCCTGCCGAGGGTCTCGCCCAGGTCCTTTACCTGCTCGCTCAGGACTTTCATCTGCGACTGCAGAAACTCATTCAGCAACCGTACAAATTCGGGCACATCTTTCGCCTGGGCAATTTTCTGAGCGAACTCAAAGGCTGCTGTTGCATTTTGTAAGGCGAAGTTTATCGCCTTTTTGCCGGCCTCCTTAGTGCCGACTTGGCCCCCTTCGATCCGTTTTTCAAACATGGAAGCGGCCTCTTCCGTGACGCGCATGTAAGCGTCGAGCGTGAGCTTGGCTTGTTCAAGGCTTCGCGCAGCCGCGACCCGTAATTCGTAGGGGACCTCAAGCTGAGTCATGCCCGTCGTCATGGTTGCCTCCCTTTATCGATTATTTTCTAAATTCTGATGCGTCGCTCGCGCCCAGCGTTGTCTTGGATCAATGAACCTGAGCTGAACGTTTTCATTTAATTCAGCGAGTTGGTCTCGGTCTTGATGTGTATCAATGCCGAGCGTCTTAAGCGGCGCATGAGCTGTTCGCATGAAGTGGCAGCCCATCTCGACAGTGCCACGCGATAACGACATTGAAGTCTGCGTTATCGAGGGGGAGCCGCACGTTCTCGTCAGCGCTTGTCGCCTCACCGACGCTGGTTGGATCGACGCACGCACCAAGCGTTTGCTTGACATTCGACCGACCCATTGGCGCAACCTGCAACCCAGTGCGAGCTACCTGCCGCAGAATCCTGTGTGTGAGACTTTCGCAAGAGATTATTAGCGAATAGCCGGCATCGCGGCCAAGCGATCCCCTCCCGTTCCCGTCAGAGCGTGATGTCTTCGGCTTGATTGGTTCACCCTTATCCTCAGTCGTCATGCCCCGCGGATGCGGGGCATCCAGTAATCACGGAGAGTGCTTGTGTCTACTGGATCGCCCGCTTTCGCGGCCGATGACGGCAGGAGATTGGGCGATCCCCGGTCAATTCACCTGCCCTAGCGAAAGAAAGCCGGCCCGCGTAGGATGATTTGTGCCTTGGAAACCGACGCCAAAAACAGAGAGGAGCACCCCTCGCGAAAGCCTACTGCTGCTTGATCTAAGGCAATGCGTCTCAACCGAAAAAGAGGAAAATCATGGGTTCTCATCGAGGTAGTATGTTACCTACCTCGGCGTTCCACATGGTGACGTGCTGTGAATGATCTTGAGCTTTTTGTCATAAGATCGAACATCGCGCATTTCACGCGTCTGTTAGGCACGGAACCTGAAGAGC
>JBAPYK010000386.1:0-9066 GCA_049284695.1 Rhodoplanes sp.
CCGAGCAACTCGTCGCGCTTGCCTTTGACGACATGGAGATCGTCATCCGTCAGCTTGCCCCACTGCGACCTGACCTTGCCTTTGAACTCCGTCCAATTTCCTTCGATCTCATCCCAGTTCATGAATCACTCCTGCTTCCAGCCTTCGCCTACATTATTAATGTGAGCCGAACGCACCGGTTCGGTCGTCACCGTCGCGAGACCGCGGTATCGACGGCCAAGCCGCAAGTTAACGCTTTTCACGCTACAGCGTCGCGGTAGTGTCTCAGATCAAAGCCGCCCCATGAGAAGGAGGACGACGAGGATGATCAGGATGACGCCGATGACGCCGATGCCACCGTGACCGAAGCCGTAGCCGTAGCCGCCGAAACGGCCGCTAAACCCGCCGAGCAGGAAAATGACGAGAATGATGATGAGGATGAGTCCAAGCGACATGATCTATCTCCGTTGCAACGCCTGACCGAATAGTAAGCCTCTTCGCCCTCCGACTGTGCGGAGTCCTTCTGTTGGGCGCGTTCAGCTCGGAAGGCGACCAGACGATCAGCGCGGTTCTTGCCAATGTCGCGCAAGGCGCTCTCGAGGCCCGGCCAGTTCTTCTCCTGCTCTGGCGTGAGGCGCAAATCGGCCTTGATACGGGCCGAGCGCGCATCCATTTCAGCGGCAATCTGGTTGGCGGTGAGGGCAGCCCGATCCGACCGGTCGCCCCGGTCTCGCGCACTGGCTGAGCCTGTAAAGGCGGCGCCGACAATCAGGGCGGCGGCCACTGCAATCAAAAAGGACTTTCTTCATGGCGCTTCCTCAAAGTGAACATCTGCCTCGCAGCAAGAGGGGACGACCGTGCTACCGGAAGGATAGGTAAGCACATCCGCCGAAGTTTCCATTGAGCGGCGTCAAAAATAGCGCGTGAAGATTTGCGATTCCTGCCGGCGCCGTGCCGCTCGCCAGCGAGGAGCCCCCGGCGAAGATCATTATAGACCCGCCTGTGGCGCACTGGCTGGCCCAGGGGATGGTCGTTATCCAATACCGGACCGAAAACCCGCGGATCGTGCAGGTGGCGCGGAACGCATGCAATCCACGGCGCAAGCGTAGTCTAACTGTCACGCCCGCATTCTCCCTCTGCTGGTGGCCCCGATCCCGCGTCTTGCAGCTCTCGAACAGCCCCTTGCAGCCTCGCCGCGCGCCAGACCTCGCCGGTATTATGTATAGTTTCGCTTCTCACGCGATATTCTCAGCGTTGCGGAGCGCACGACGCGCGCGCAGCAAACGGTCAGCGATATGTTGGGCCGCTCGTTTACGGCGAGCGAGGCAGGCTTGCCGGAGAAGAACAAACAGCGCAGATTCCACCAAAATCACAGGTCATCTGCGGAACGTCGGCTGCACTGTTTGGAACAAGATTACCCTTCGGAACGGCAATTGAGAGTCCCCACTCCTTCATAAGGACGCCCATTGGCATCGCCACGGTTGCACCGTCCCCTCCCCGACCCTTCCCTGCTTGCGGGGAAGGACGTCGCGCGCGGCGCGACGGGTGGGGGCAGGTTGCCGCCGCATGAATTCCCAGAAACGTTTGCCTTGCTGCTCGCCGCCCACGGCGAGCGTCGCACCGGGTCGGATAACCAGGGCGTCGCGCAGCTTGCCGCGCGTCTGCAGGCGTTGGGCTTAGCCCCCGCCGTCGGCTTCGGCTTCGTCAAGGGTGCGCCGTCGATCAGCGAGGCCGTCCGGCGTCTCGCCGGCCGCGACTTGCTCGTCTATCCGCTGTTTCTGTCGGACGGATATTTCACGCGGACGCTGCTGCCGCGTCAATTGAGCGAAGCGGGCGCCTTCGCGCGAGGCCGAACAGTGCGCCTGCTGCCGCCGCTCGGGCTCGATCCGGCGTTAGTCGATCTCGTTCTCGACCGGGCGCGCGGCGTCGCCCGCGCCCGGGATTGGCCAGAGGCGCGTACCGAGCTTGTGCTGCTGGCGCACGGATCGAGTAACAATCCGGCGTCGCGCCGCGCGGCCGAACGGATTGCGAAAAGCATCGCCAGGCGCAACGCGTTCGCCCGCGTGCGACCGGCTTTCCTTGAAGAAGCGCCTTTCCTCGATGACGCGATCGTCGGTTCGCGCGGGCCGGTCCTGGTGGTCGGGCTGTTTGCCGGCGAAGGCTTGCACGGCGGCGACGACGTACCGCAACGCGTGGCCGAGCTCGGTCGGCCGGACCTCGCTTTTGCGGGAAATGTGGGGGCGTTCGAGGCCTTGCCGGATGTGATTGCGGCGGCGATCCGACGCGGGTGAGAGGGATGGCATGCGCGTGCGGCGCGACGCTTGCCGCAGACATCGCGACTGGATCGCTTCGAGCTGAAAAAAATTGACCGCCCGTGCCCATGCGCTCGTCCGCGTCCACCCTTTCCCGAGCGGTCTGGTGGGTTCGATTCCCATCACCCGCCGCAAAATCCCAGGCTCTCCGGCGGCACCCGTCGAATGGTGAGAATCCGAACAGATCGAGTCAGCGGCCCTGCCGCGGCGTGCTTGACATTGACGGCGGCGCCGGGTGACGCCCCGACGTCTACCACCGACGTACAATCCGCGCGCCGTTCAACTTGCTGTTTGGACCGTTGCCGCATTGGCCTTCAGCCATGCCCAACCGCGGCTGCGAAAACATCGACAAACAATAGGGTCGGGTATTTAATCGACAGTCCCAAGCAACATGCCTTGGGCTTTCGAACCGAAACAATTGCAGGACGATCATGTACGACAATCTGCTCGCCGGAGTGCCGACCGATCTGTGGATCGGCGGAGCGTGGCGCAAGGCTTCGGATCAATCCCGGTTCGACGTCATCGATCCCGCGACGGAAAACGTGATCACTTCGGTGGCGAGCGCGAGCGTCGATGACGCCAAGGCCGCGATCGACGCCGCCTCCGCCGCGTTTCCCGGCTGGGCCGCGAAGAAGCCGCGCGAGCGCGGCGAAATCCTGCGCAAAGCCTACGAGCTGATCATGGCGCAGGCGGAGCGCCTGGCCCGTCTGATCACGCTGGAGAATGGCAAGGCCCTCTCCGATTCCCGCGGCGAGGTCGCCTACGCCGCCGAGTTTTTCCGCTGGTTCGCCGAGGAGGCGGTGCGTAATATCGGCCAAGTCTACAATGCGCCGAGTTCGGGCGCGCGCGTCGTCGTACAGCACAAGCCGGCGGGCGTCGCCGTGCTGGTGACGCCATGGAATTTTCCCGCCGCGATGGCGACGCGCAAGATCGGTCCGGCGCTCGCCGCCGGCTGCCCCTGCGTGCTGAAGCCCGCGTCCGAGACGCCGCTCACCATGCTCGCGCTGATGCCGATTCTGGAGGAGGCGGGGGTGCCGGGGGGCGTCGTCAACGTCATTCCGTCGCGCCGCTCCGGCCCGGTGGTGAGCGCGATGCTGCATGATCCGCGGGTGCGGGTCGTGTCCTTCACCGGTTCGACCGAGGTCGGACGCAAGCTGCTGCACGAAGCGGCCGACGGCGTGCTTAGGCCGGCGATGGAGCTCGGCGGCAACGCGCCTTTCATCGTGTTCGATGACGCCGACATCGATGCGGCGATCGAAGGCGCGATGATCGCCAAAATGCGCAATATGGGCGAAGCCTGCACCGCGGCGAACCGTTTTTATGTGCACGAGAAGGTGCACGACGCCTTTGCGGAAAAGCTGGCTGCGCGCATGGGCGCGATGCGCATGGGGAACGGACTCGAGGATGGCGTTGCGCTCGGCCCGCTGGTGAACGCCGATACCCGCGACAAAGTGAAAACGCTGGTCGAGGATGCGACCGCCAAGGGCGCGAAGGTGCTCATCGGGGCAAAGGCGCCGTCCGGCAAGGGCTATTTCTATCCCGCGACGGTGCTGACCGCGGTGCCCGACAACGCCGCCATGCTGCGGGAGGAGATTTTCGGTCCGGTCGCGGCAATCCAGACATTCAAGTCCGAGGACGAGGCGGTGCAGCGGGCAAACGATACCGAGTACGGCCTGGTCGCCTATGTCTATACGCAGGACCTGAGCAAAGGCATGCGCGTGTCGGAGAAGCTCGATTTCGGCATGATCGGCCTCAATCGCGGGCTCGTCTCCGATCCCGCCGCGCCGTTCGGCGGCATGAAGCAGAGCGGGCTCGGCCGCGAGGGCGCGCACGAAGGCCTGATGGAGTTTCTCGAGACGCAATACGTCTCGGTGAATTGGTAAGAGCCCGGTTGCGGCGCCGCGCACGCGGAGCGCTGCGCGCTGTTGACCCGTTGACCGCAAACGGCATCGATGCACAATCGAAGCTCGATCTTTCGATCCGTAAATCGATCGGCGCGCCGCAGCGTCGTTCGATTGACGGTCAACTAATCTACAACTTGCTCGCGTCGGGTCGCGTCACGCGGCTTGTCAGTCAGAGCGAGTGGAATACGAGGGAGGTTACTCTGATGAAATGCCCGCGCCGCCTCGGCTTTGCGTTGGTCGTCGCCGCCATGGTCGCCGCCAGTCCGCTGGCGGCTCAACAAGATCAGCAAGCGCAACAAGCCCCCTACAAGCTTGGCATCGTGACGTTTCTTTCGGGCGCCGCCGCCGGCCCATTCGGCGTTCCCGCGCGCAATGCCGCCGAGTTGCTGATTGAAGCGCTCAACGCCGGGAAGGTCCCGGCGCCTTACGACAAGAAAGGCATCAATGGCGTGCCGATCGAGCCGGTGATTGTCGACGAGGCGGGCGGCACCACCAAGCAGGTGACCGAGTATCGCAACCTGGTCCAGCGGCAGAACGTTGACGCCGTGATCGGATACATCTCGTCCGGCGATTGTCTCGCGATCGCGCCGCTCGCCGACGAACTCAAGAAAATCACGATCTTCTTCGATTGCGGCACGCCGCGCATTTTTGAGGACGCAAACTACAAATACCTGTTCCGCACCGGGGCGACCGCGACCATGGATAACGTCGCCGCGGCGCGTTATTTGCTCGCGCGCAATCCCAACGCCAAGAGCATCGCCGGCATCAACCAGAATTACGCCTGGGGTCAGGATTCCTGGAACGACTTCAAGGCGTCGGTGGAGGCGCTCAAGCCCGGCACCAAGATCACGACCGAGCAGTTCCCGAAGCTTTTGGCCGGTCAGTACGGCGCGGAAATTTCCGCCCTGCTGGTCGACAAGCCGGACGCCGTGCATTCCAGCTTCTGGGGCGGCGACATGGAAGCGCTGGTGCTGCAGGGAAAGGCGCGCGGCATATTCGATGATCGCAACGTCGTCCTGACATGCGGCGAAACCGCCATGTACCGGCTGGCGTCGCAGATTCCGAGTGGCGCGATCCTCGGCGGACGCGGTCCGCATGGCGTGTACGCCCCCGACAATGCGCTTAATCGCTGGTTCCGCGCGGCCTATACCGAGCGTTACGGCACGCCGCCGACCTATCCCTCCTACAAGATGGCGCAGGCGATTCTCGGCCTCAAAGCGGCGACCGAAAAGGCGGCGGCCGGGAACCCGGGACGGCCGAGCGACGACGCCGTCATCGCCGCCTTCGAAGGCCTAAGCTTCGAGACTCCGAGCGGCACCGTGGACATGAAGATCGGCAAAGGCCACCAGGCGATCCAATCGACCGCCTACGGCCGTTTCAAATACGATGCGGCGAGCGGCCAGCCGACCATGACCGACGTCACTGTGTATGCGGCCGAGTGCGTCAATCCGCCGGACGGGGTCAAGAGCGAAGATTGGATCAAAGGAGGCTTCAAGGGCGCAAAGTGCCCCTGATGCCGACCCCGCGGCCTGCACCAGAGCCCGGAATACGACTGATACATGCCGTTTGCCCGGGCTTGACCTTTCGCCGTGTCACTCCCCTTGCTCCGTCGTGCTCCGCGCAAGCGGAGCATGACGCGGGCCTCAGCCGTGCGATTTCAATCGTCGACGCTGCAATGACCGGATCATCCGCTCATGCGGATGATGACGAGAACACTTCGGCGTTGACGCCTCCCCGTCCGTTGGCCTGACATGCAGAAGCTTTCCGCCATCCTCGTCGACGGCACGACGTATTTCTCGTGGCTTTTCATCGTCTCGTTGGGCCTTACGCTGACTTACGGGGTGATGAAAATCCTCAACATCGCGCATGGCAGTTTTTATGCGCTCGGCGCCTACGCAGCGTCCTCCGCCATCGGCGCCTACCTCGCCGGCGCGCATCCCGTGGCGGGCGCCTATTTCGTGCTTTTCGTCGCGGGGATAAGCATCGGCGCCGTCGCCGGCTTTTTCATTGAGCGCGGCCTCCTGCGTCCGATGTATGGACGCGACGAGGTCATTCTCGTCCTCGTCACCTATTCGGTTTTTCTTGTCCTCGAGGACGTGATCAAGCTGGTCTGGGGCGTCGACCCCTACTTCGCCCCGCAGCCATATGAACTCCTCGGCCGCGTCTCGATCGGCGGCATCGCCTTTGCGACTTACGACTTCGCCCTGCTCACGCTTGCGCTTCTGATCGGCGGCCTCGCTTTCTGGGCGCTCAACTTCACGCGGCGCGGCAAGCTTCTTCTCGCGGTGATCCACGATCGCGAAATATCGACGGCGATGGGCATCAATGTCGGCCGCATGTTCACGGCGACCTTCGTCATCGGCGCAATTCTCGGGGCGATCGGCGGCGCGGTCACGGCCCCGGCGATTTCCGTCGCTCCCGGGATCGGCGTTGACGTGATCGTGCTTGCTTTCGCGGTCAGCGTGATCGGCGGGCTTGGCAGCGTCGAAGGCGCGGCGCTCGGCGCGCTGATCGTCGGGCTGGCGCGCGCGGCCGCCGTCCACCTTTGGCCCGAGGTGGAGCTGTTCGTCATTTATGCAGTGATGGCGGCGGTTCTTGCGGTGCGGCCGCAAGGGCTGTTCGGCCGCGCCGCCGCGCGAAAGATCTGATCATGCGATGGGGGACCGTGCCCGCACTGGGAGTGGCGCTGGTAGCGTTACTGGCCGTTGGTCCGTTCCTACCGGCGTGGGCGGTGTTCATGCTGACCGTCGCTTTCGCCAAGGCGCTCGTCGTGCTTGGTCTCGTGATCATGATGCGCGCCGGCCTCGTGTCGTTCGGCCAGGGTTTGTTCTACGGGCTCGGCGCTTATGCAGCGGGACTCGCGACGAACTTTTTCGGATTGACGGATGCGCTCGTGCTTGCGCTTCTCGGCAGCATTGTCGCCGCCGCCACGGGCTTCGTCCTCGGCTTCGTGATGGCGCGCTATCGCGAAATTTTTTTCGCGATGCTGAGCCTTGCCCTCTCCATGATCCTCTATGGAATTCTCGTGCGCTCGTCCGCGCTCGGCTCGACCGATGGCTTCAACCTGTCGCCCCCGAGTTTCTTCGGCTTCAAGGTCGGCGCGCAGCAGAGCCGCTTGCTGCTATATATGGTGACGGTGACGCTCGCCTGCGGCAGCGCCATGGCGCTGCACCGCTTCGTCGGATCCTATGCCGGCGTCATCAGCCAGGCGATTCTCACCAACGAAATTCGCGTCGAGTATCTTGGCGCGTCGGTGACGCGGGTTCTCCACCTCGTCTATGTGATCGGCGCCGCCATGGGCGGGCTGGGCGGCGCGCTCGTGGCGTTGGCGGCCGGACACATCGATCCCGAGCTCGCCTATTGGACCACATCGGGCGAGTTCGTGTTCGTCGCCATCCTGTCCGGCACCGGACATGTCGCGGCGCCGTTGCTCGGAATGACGATCTTCGAGGCGATCCGCAGCTTCGCGCTCGAGTATTCGCCCTATACCTGGCAGATGGTGGTCGGGCTTTCCATGCTCGCGGTGATTCTGTTTCTGCCGTCGGGCCTGTGGTCGCTGTTCTCCCGGAAGCGCAAAGGAGAAGCGGCGTGAACGGATCGCTGATCTCCGCCCGCGGGCTGGTGAAGCGCTTCGGCGCCGTGATGGCGGCCGACAATGTGTCGGTCGAAATCCGCCCGCACGAAACGGTGGGAATCATCGGGGCGAACGGCGCCGGCAAGACGACCTTCGTCAATATCGTCACCGGATATCTGAAGCCGGACGACGGCGCGATCTTCTTTCGCGGACAGGACATCACGCGGCTGCCGCCGCGCGAGGTGACCCGTCTCGGCATCCGCCGTTCGTTCCAGGTGGCGCAACTCTTTCCCAATCTGTCCGTGCGCGACAACGTGCTGGTGGCGCTCGCCGCCGCGGCGGGAGCGTTTCCCTCGGCGTTTGCGCAATTGCGAACGCAGGCGCAGATCGAGGAGGCCGAGCGTATTCTTGCCCGCGTGGGCCTGGACGCGCTGGTCCACCGCAACACGACCGAGTTGCCGCAGGGCCAGCGCAAGCTTCTGGACATCGCGATCGCGATGATCGGACAATCGGCGGCGCTGCTGCTCGACGAGCCGACCAGCGGCATCAGCGCCGAGGAGAAATTTCCGTTGATGGACCTCGTGTTGAACGCCGCGCGCGCCGCCGAGGCCACCGTCCTGTTCATCGAACACGACATGGAGGTCGTCGAGCGATACGCCGAGCGGGTGATCGCGTTCTACGACGGCCGCGTCATCGCCGACGGCGAACCCGCGCACGTATTCGTCGACGCCGATGTGCGGCGGTTCGTCGTCGGGGCCGAGCTGCACCGGCGGGAGCGGGGGCGCGCATGAGCGCGACCCTCGACATCCGCGGGCTCAATGTCGATATCGCCGGCTCTCCGGTGCTTAACGACGTCGCGCTCTCGATTGCGCAAAGCGCCTTTGTCGGGCTCATCGGCCGCAACGGCGCCGGCAAGACGACGCTGATGCGCGCGATCATGGGTCTCTTGGCGGTGCGCGCGGGGACAATGACGTTTGTCGATCAAGACTTGCGGTCGGTTGCCCCGCAGCGGCGGGCGGGACTCGGCATCGGCTACATGCCGGAGGATCGCCGGCTCGTCCCGGAACTGACCGTCGAAGAAAATGTCCTGCTCCCAGCCTGGGCAAACAAAGAGCCTGCGATCAAGGACCGCCTCGACTTCGTCTATACAATTCTTCCCGAGGTCCGCGTATTCGCCGCGCGCCGCGCCTCGCAGCTTTCCGGCGGTCAACAGAAACTGGTCGCGCTTGCTCGCGCTTTGACCTGCGGCCGGCGGCTGCTTCTATGCGATGAACCGTTCGAAGGCGTTGCGCCGGCG
>JBAPYK010000387.1:0-1907 GCA_049284695.1 Rhodoplanes sp.
ACCAGTAGGCGCAGACGCCATGCCCGGCTTCGAGAATGCCGGAGTGAACCGCGTCCTGCATCTGGAAGGCGGGCACGACGGCGCCGGCGGCAAGCACTTCGAGCTTCAGCCGGCCGCCAGTCATCTGGTTGACCTTGTTGGCGTAGTCGACGGCGTCCTCATGGAAAATGTCCTTGGTCGGCCAGGTCGATTGATATTTCCAAACTAACGTCTGCGCGCGCGAGACCTGCGGCATGGCCACCGCGGCCGCCCCAGTCGCGCCGGCAGCAAGCAGAAACTTGCGCCGCGACGCAGATTTCGATTTAGCGATCGTGCGGGTCGTCATTGAGCAATTCCTCCTTGGACGTAGCGATGTCGCCCCAACTTCGTGGGTTTCCCCTCCCGGGTGTCCTAGTGTGGACGGCCCCCGCGCAGCGCACAAGGGTTTCACCGTCGCAGGTTGGTTAAATCAAATTAATTAAGGGCCAAATCTGTTGCACTGCAAACTGATCTTCCACCTCGGAGCAGGGTGAAAGTCGCGCGCCGATTTTGAGGTGGCGATGGGCGCCGACCTCAAAAGGCCCTAGTTCAGTCGGAAGAGCGCGGCAAACGGCGAATAACATGCAAATGGCAAGCAGAAATTAGCGACGTGGCTGCCCCGCCTCACGCGCCATTTCGCCGGTCGATGTCCGCACCGCCTTGCCGATGGAGCCTTAAGTGACCCGTTTCATCGCCACCCTGAGCGCCATCTGGCGGCTCGCCTCCCCCTATTTCCGCTCTGGGGAGCGCTGGCCGGGCCGCCTGCTGCTGGCCGCCGTCATCGGCATCGAGTTAGGCACCGTGGCGATCACCGTGCTCGTCAACCAGTGGAATAACCGGTTTTACACGGCGATTCAGGATCGCAGCTGGGACTCGTTTGTTTCCGAACTCTTATATTTCTGCGGGCTCGCCGCGGCCTACATTGTTCTCTCGGTGTATCAGCTCTACCTCAATCAATGGCTGCAAATCCGCTGGCGGCGCTTCATGACCGCCCGCTATCTCGATCACTGGCTCGAGGCAGGCAATCATTATCGCATGCAGCTGATGGGCGATGCCGCGGATAATCCGGATCAGCGCATCGCCGAGGATATTCGGCTGTTCATCGAGAAGACACTTGATATCGGCATCGGGCTGCTGAGCTCGATGGTGACGCTCGGTTCCTTCGTGGTGATCTTGTGGAACCTGTCGGCGCATGCGCCGCTGCATCTGTTCGGCAGCGCCTGGGCGATCCCCGGCTATCTCGTATGGGCCGCTCTCATCTACGCCTTGCTCGGCACCTTCGCCGCCCACCTCATTGGTCGCCCGCTGATCAACCTCAATTTCAAGCAGCAGCGCTTCGAGGCGGATTTCCGCTTCGACCTCGTGCGCGTGCGCGAAAACGGCGAGCAGATCGCGCTGCTGGGGGGCGATACGGCCGAACGCAACCGGCTGCTCGACCGCTTCGGCGCCGTGATGGGGAACTGGTACGCCATCATGACCCGGCAGAAGAAATTGAGCTTCTTCACGGCCGGCTACAGCCAGGTTTCCACGGTCTTTCCGATAGTGGTGGTGAGTCCCGCCTACTTCGCCGGGGCCATGAATCTCGGCGGATTGGTGCAGACGGCAACCGCTTTCGGCAGCGTGCAGCAGTCATTGTCATTCTTCGTGACCTCCTATCGTCAGATCGCCGAATGGCGGGCGGTGATCGATCGCCTCACCGGCTTCGAACGATCGATCGCCGCCGGACGCGCGCTCGCGGCGCAACCGCAGACGATCAAGGTGGAGCCGCGCACCGGGCAGTCCGGGGTCGAAGTGGCCGCGCTCGATGTGCACCTGCCGAGCGGAACCCCGCTCGTCGTCGCCGAGAACCTCAAGTTCGGAGATGGCGACCGCGTGCTCGTCAACGGGCC
>JBAPYK010000388.1:0-1757 GCA_049284695.1 Rhodoplanes sp.
GACGAAAACCTCTTGCAACGCACGGCCGCACCATACATTGGGTCATCTTCGCCAATCGATTGGCGCGTCGCCGACGGACGGTCTACCCTCCATTGCGGAAGGTCAGTGCCTCGCGCGCAACCATTGGCCAGTAGCTTTACGTCCCGACGGCGTCGCCGACGCATTTTTTCATATGGCTGTTTTTTGCCGCACCCGACAGCTTCTTTTCTTTGGTGTCGGCTGCACATGACTTCTTGGCATCGCTCTCGCATTTTTTCATGAAGCTCGTCAGAGCGGCACCAGCAAGCTTTTTCTCGGACGCCTGTGCTTTGCAGGTCACGACTTGCGCGTTAGCGCCCGTTGCGGTGATGGTTAAAGCTATCGCTACAATAAGTGTCTTCATTGGTGTCTCCTTGGATTCCCACTTACATCCCCACCGATGATACAGAGTTTTTTGTCAATTACCGCTTCGCGGTCGCCGTATCTCCGGTCACCTGAGCGGACGGCTCCGCGCTTAGCCAGCGATAAAGCAGTCCGCCGGCGGCCCCGCCGAGCAGGGGCGCGACCCAGAACAGCCACAACTGCGCGAGGGCCCAGCCGCCGACAAAGAGCGCGGGGCCCGTGCTGCGCGCGGGATTGACCGAGGTGTTGGTGACCGGAATACTGATGAGATGAATGAGCGTGAGCGCAAGCCCGATCGCGATCGGCGCAAATCCGGCGGGTGCCTTCCCGTGCGTCGATCCCATGATGATGAAGAGAAACATCATGGTCAGGACGACTTCGGCGATCAGGCAGGCGACCAGGCTGTACTTGCCCGGTGAGTGGTCGCCGTATCCGTTCGCCGCGAAGCCTTTAGCGAGGCTGAAGTCGGCCGCGCCGCTCGCGATTGCGTACAGGATCGCAGCCGCAATGACCGCGCCAATGACCTGCGCGACGACATAGGGGACGATTTGACTGGCCGGAAAGCGGCCGCCGGCGGCAAGCCCCACCGTAACGGCCGGATTGAGATGGCACCCGGAGATGTGGCCAATGGCGTACGCCATGGTGAGAACGGTGAGGCCGAATGCGAACGATACGCCGAGCAGGCCGATACCGACCTGCGGGAAGGCGGCAGCGATCACCGCGCTGCCACAGCCGCCGAAGGTCAACCAGAATGTGCCGATCGCTTCGGCCGCGAGCTTCTTAACGTCCATGTCCCCCTCCCCAAATGGCTCCCGACCTGACACTGATATTCGCGTTTTTCCGGCCTTCTCGCAAGATACACGCGACGCAGGGACCGCCACCAGCACCGCGGGCAGCCAGCCCCTAACGAGAGGGCCATGCCCATCGACGCATGACCGGTTAGGGTCATTTTCGTCGCCAGTTCCGCCACACAGGACAGCTCCGGCCCGAAACCAGACACCTTGCAGACGTTCCACAAACCGTTGATCGTCCTCTCCTGAAGAATTTTTCAGCGTGCCCGGTAGACCGGATGCCTCGGATCAAGCGGCCAACCATCAAGCCCGATGTCAGGACGGTAACCGCGCTGCTCGAGCAGCTTCTTGGCCCCGTCGTGACACGGCTTGCACAGCGACTGCAGCCGCCCCAGCCAGAACTTGTTGATGTCACCGCGGTGCGGCTCAACGTGATCACAGATCGTCGCCGGAATGACCAACCCGCGCTCGGCGCAGAATGCGCACAGCGGGTGCGTCAGCAGCTGATGGCGCCGGAGCCGCGCCCAGCGCGCCGTCGAATAGAAATGATCCCAGGTTACTGGTCGGCCACGCACGCCCATGTCA
>JBAPYK010000389.1:0-14250 GCA_049284695.1 Rhodoplanes sp.
TCGGCGCGGGTTTCCTGAACAAAGCCGAGCAACGCGTTGAGCACGACGATCGCAAGGATGACGATCGCCTCGTAAGGCAGCGCGGTCTCGCGGGGCTCTTGCAGCAGCCACTCAACAACCGAAATGACCGTGGCCACGAGCAGGATGATCACCAAGAAATTTGTGAATTGCTCGAGGAGGTGCCTCCACCAAGGGGTTGGCGGCGTGCTCTTCAATTGATTTGGGCCAAATTGCGAAAGACGACGCTCCACTTCGGAGCTGCTAAGTCCGCGTGCGGCGTCGGACTTGAGATCCGAAAGAACGGCGTCGGCGCGATTACGGTAAGGCGACAGCATGGCATTCACCCGTTTATCATCCCGCGAGGGCGCGCGGCGATGATAGGTCAGCAAGGCGGACAGAATCCACGCCCGCTTGCCGCAGCGATCGTACGAACATGCGGCCAAATGCTGCGCGAGTGTGGCAATGCGCCGGCTTAGCCATGCAGCACGCAATCTTGCGCGATACAAGAACCTGCTCGGATTTTCCAGCAATCGCCGCAAAACGTGCCTGCAAGTCTTGCGTCGGAACGGCTCTCGCGTTAATTTTCACCCGGCAATCGGATTTTGGCCGTTCCGGCCCGCTGAGCGTTGATGACGCGATCGCTTCGGATCTCCCCAAAACCCGGGTTGTTGCGCCAATTGCAGGCGACTGCAATTGTCGTTCGTTTCGTCAGACTGAGCTAGGAGGCCGACGATGCAAAAAGGCACCGTCAAATGGTTCAACCCGACCAAGGGCTATGGGTTCATCCGGCCCTCGACCGGCGAGAAGGACGTGTTTGTCCACATCTCGGCTGTCGAGCGCGCCGGTCTCAGCACCCTGAATGAAGGTCAGGTGGTCGAGTACGAACTCGTCACCAACCGCGGCAAAACCTCCGCGGAGAACCTCAAGGTCGCGTAATGCGACGAGCCGGTTTGCGCCGGCTTTGCGGGTGCTTGCCCGTAGCCCCCGGTTCCGACCGGGGGTTTTTTTTATTGCGCAGTGTCAAGCGAACATGGTTGCGATCAGGCCGCCCCGCACGCGCTTCATGCGGACGGCGATATCAGCATTTCGGCGCGGTCGCCTGCACCGGCGACCTTGCAGCGTCCGTCAGCCACCGTGAGGCGGTCTTCGGCGAGCCAGCGCAAGGCGAGCGGATAGATGCGGTGTTCGGCGACGAGCACGCGCGCGGCGAGCGTATCGGGCGTGTCGTCGTCACGCACCGGGACCGCCGACTGGACGATGATGGGTCCGGAGTCCATCTCGGGAATGACGAAGTGAACCGATGCGCCATGCACCTTCACTCCTGCCGCGAGGGCGCGCGCATGCGTATCGAGCCCTTTAAACGCGGGTAGCAGGGCAGGGTGGATGTTGATCATCCGGCCCTGCCAGCGCGAGACGAACCACGGCGTGAACAGGCGCATGAACCCGGCAAGGCAGATCACATCGATATGGCGTGAGGAGAGCTCGGCATCGAGCGCGCGCTCGAACGCCTCGCGATCCTTGCCGAACGCCTTGTGATCGACGACGAGCGTCGCGATTCTTGCAGCTTTCGCCCGCGCAAGCCCTGCGGCGTCCGGATGATTGGAGACGACGAGCGCGATCTCGGCGGGATAGTCGGGATCCGCCGCCGCGGAGATCAGCGCCGCCATGTTGGATCCGCGGCCCGAGATCAGGATAGCGACGCGCTTGCGCTGCATGGTCCTCTCCTCAGGCTTCAGGTCCCGAGGGCGACACGCCCGAAATAGGCGACTCGGTCGCTGGTCGCCTCGACCACCGCGCCGAGCGATACGACGCTGTGGCCGGCTTGCGCGAATGCCGCTTCAACTGCGCCCGCGCGGTCAGGAGCGGCGATCGCCACCATGCCGACGCCGCAGTTGAAAGTGCGTAGCATTTCCGTCTCGGCGACGCCGCCGGTCTGTGCGAGCCATTGAAACACCGGCAGGACCGGCACGCGCTCGAGGTCGATCCGCACGCCGAGCCCTTCCGGCAGAACGCGCGGGATATTTTCGGTGAGGCCGCCGCCGGTGATATGCGCGAGCGCTTTCACCGCGCCGGTCGCGCGGATCGCGGCAAGGCAGGCATCGACATAGATCAAGGTCGGCGTGAGGAACGCGTGGCTAAGCGAGACCGAGGCGTCGAATGGCGCGGGATCGTCCCAACGCAGACCCTGCTGGGCCACGATCCGGCGCACCAGCGAAAAGCCATTCGAATGGACGCCCGAGGACACGATACCGAGCACGGCATCGCCGGGGGCGACATCGGACCGGGGCAATAGCTTGTCGCGCTCGACCGCGCCGACGGCGAAGCCGGCAAGATCGTAGTCGCCCGGCGCGTAGACGCCCGGCATCTCTGCGGTCTCCCCGCCGATGAGCGCGCAATGGGCCTGCCGGCATCCCGCCGCCACCCCTGCGACGACGCTTGCCCCGACCTCCGGGTCAAGCTTGCCACAGGCGAAATAATCAAGAAAAAACAACGGCTCAGCCCCCTGCACGACAAGGTCGTTGACCGACATGGCGACGAGGTCGATGCCGATCGTGTCATGCTGACCGCTCTCGATCGCGATCTTTAGCTTGGTGCCGACCCCGTCGGTCGCGGCGACGAGAACCGGGTCCTTGAAGCCTGCGGCCTTGAGGTCAAACAGTCCCCCGAAGCCGCCGATTTCCACATTCGCGCCCGGCCGCGCCGTCGCCCGCACCAAGGGTTTTATCAGGTCGACCATTCTGTTGCCGGCATCGATGTCGACGCCAGCGTCCGCATAGCTCAAGCTCGATTGGATGCCTTCGCGCATGGATGACGGCCCGGTTGGAGGGCGGAAATGGGAGCTAGCGCGACAATCCTGATCGCAATATCAGAAGGTGTCTTGTCTAGCGCGATGTGAGGTCGACTGATTGCAGTATGGGTGAGCCAGGGCCAACATTTAACCTCCCCAACCTTATCACGATCGGGCGCATAATGCTTGTCCCCGCTCTCGTGTGGGCGATCGCTGCGGGCGAGCCGGAGGTCGCGTTCGCACTTTTTCTCGTCGCCGGCGTCAGCGACGCCGTGGACGGCTTCCTCGCCAAACGGTTCGGCATGTCCACCAAGTTTGGCGCTTTCCTCGATCCCTTGGCGGACAAGGCGCTCATCATCTCGGTTTTCGTTGGGCTCGGGATTGCTGGAGCGATCCCGCTATGGCTGGTCGTCATCGTGGTCTCCCGTGATATCCTGATCATCGGGGCGGTGACCCTGGCGCTGCTGGTCGGCAAACCGGTCAAAATACGGCCGCTGTACGTGTCCAAGCTCAATACGGTGGCGCAGATCGTGTTCGCCAGCGTCGTCCTCGGCTCGCTCGCCTTTGCTTTCGACCCAGGTTTGCTGAAGACCGTCCTGATGGTCTTGGTTGCGACGCTTACTCTCGTGTCGGTCGGGTTCTATACGCGGGAATGGATTCGTCACATGAACGCGCAGGAGCACGAGTTCGGCTGATGGGCGCGGGGGCGCGAGAGCCGGTGCAGCTGACCCTTGCGCTCAGCCATCCCGAGAGCTTGGCGCGTGAGGATTTCGTAGCGGGACCGTCCAACGCCGCAGCGCTCGGCATGGTCGAACGCTGGCCCGATTGGCCGGCGCGGATGCTCGCGCTGGTGGGACCGCGCGGCTCGGGCAAGAGCCATCTCGCGGCGATTTGGGCGACGCGCGCCGGGGCGCGGACGATCGCGGCGAGCACGCTCGACGAAGCCGCGGCGCCGGCTGCGCTTGCGAGCGGGGCCGTCGTGGTGGAGGACGTCGCCGCAGGCGCAGTGAATGAGCGGGCCTTGTTTCACCTCCTCAATATCGCGCACGAGGAGCAAGGCTTTGTCCTACTGACGGCGCAGAGCGCGCCGGCCGGCTGGACACTGCAGCTCGCCGATCTCGCGTCGCGCCTGCGCGCCGTTCCTGTCGTCACCGTCGGGCCGCCGGACGAAACGCTGTTCCGCACGGTTCTGGTCAAGCTGTTCGCCGATCGCCAACTGACGGTCGACGAGGCATTGCTCGTCTACCTCGAACGCCGGGTCGAACGCTCCCTCGTCGTCGCGCAGGCGATCGTCACCGCGCTCGATCGCGAAGGGCTGCGGCAGCAGCGCCCGGTGACGCGGGCGCTCGCGGCGGAAATCCTGGACGCGCAGGACGGCGTTGTCCGCGGCTAGCCGCTGCCCAGGCCGGTTCGCGCAGCGCGTTCCGACCCCCGCTGGAACGGACGGCGGCTTCGGGCGTCATGCGGCGGTCATGGTTCGCGGCAGTGATTCGCGATAAGCTCTCCGATTGCTGGGGCCGAATCCATCCAGGCCTTAAAGGTAAACATGATGGCCGATCGCAAACTGTCTGTTCTTTCAATTGAACCAGCGGAGCCTGTTGAGCCGGTTGCCCCGCTGACCGAACAGCCTGAGTCGCCAATCAGAACCAGCCCGGAACGTTTTTTCAACCGCGAGTTGTCCTGGCTTCAGTTCAACCGACGCGTTCTGGAGGAAGCGGAAAATGCGAACCACCCGCTCTTGGAGCGCGTGAAGTTCCTCTCCATTTCCGCCAACAATCTCGATGAATTTTTCATGGTGCGGGTCGCCGGCTATATCGGCCAGGTCGAGGCTGGAGTGGCCACGAAAAGCCCGGACGGACTAACCCCGGGCGAACAGCTTGCGCGCATCAACGAGGCGGTCGCCGCGCTTGCATTCGACCAGCAGCAGCGCTGGCGAGAGCTGAAGACGGATTTGGCCGAGGCCAATATCGTTTTCATCGAAGCCGAATCCGTCAAGAAGGCCGACAGGCAGTGGCTCGAAGAGTATTTCCTGCATCGGATTTTTCCGGTGTTGACGCCGCTCGCGATCGATCCCGCGCATCCGTTTCCTTTCATTCCGAATTTCAGCTTCTCGCTCGCCCTTCAGCTCGCCCGCATGCATGACGGGCGCCCGCTGAACGCGCTCATCCGCGTGCCTCCCAAGGTGGAGCGCTTCATTCGGTTGCCCGGGGAAGGCGGCGTCATACGGCTGATCACGCTCGAACAGGTGATCGCCTTGTTCGTTCCGCGGCTTTTTCCCGGTTATTCGGTCAAGGGGCAGGGCGGCTTCCGCGTGCTGCGCGATTCGGAAGTCGAAATCGAAGAAGAAGCCGAGGACCTTGTGCGGCTGTACGAAACGGCGCTGAAGCAGCGCCGGCGCGGCTCGGTGATTCGGCTCGAAGTCGAGGCTGCGATGCCGCCCGAACTGCGGCGCTTCGTTCAACGCGAACTCGCCGTCGAAGACAACGAAGTCTTCATGGTCGAAGGCGCGCTTGCGCTTGCCGAGCTCTCGCAGCTTTCCTCGCTCAATCGTCGCGACCTCGAATGGAAGCCGTATAAGCCGCGATTTCCCGAGCGCATTCGCGACCACGCCGGCGATTGTTTTGCCGCGATCCGCCAGAAAGACCTCATCGTCCACCATCCTTACGAGTCGTTCGACGTTGTCGTGCAGTTCCTGCAGCAGGCGGCGCGCGATCCGGACGTAGTTGCGATCAAACAAACGCTCTATCGCACCTCGAACGATAGTCCGATCGTGCAGACGCTTGCCGAAGCCGCCGAGCTGGGCAAGTCGGTCACGGCGGTGGTCGAGCTGAAGGCGCGCTTCGACGAAGAGGCGAACATCCGGTGGGCGCGCGATCTGGAGCGCGCCGGCGCCCAGGTCGTCTACGGGTTCTTCGAGCTGAAGACTCACGCCAAGCTGTCCCTCGTGGTGCGCCGCGAGGGCGGGTCGCCCCTGTCCTATGTTCATACCGGCACCGGCAATTATCACCCGGTGACCGCCCGCGTTTACACGGATCTGTCGTTCTTCACCGCAGACCCGGCGATTGCTCGCGACGTCGCCCGCATTTTCAATTTCATCACCGGCTATGCCGAGCCCGCCGGGCTCGAACGCATGGCCGTGTCGCCGGTCGATTTGCGCGCGCGCATCCTCGAACACATCGCCCAGGAGATCGCCCATGCCGGCGCCGGCCGACCGGCGGCGATCTGGATGAAGATGAATTCGCTGGTCGATCCCGGGATCGTCGATGCGCTCTATGAGGCGTCCCAGGCGGGGGTTCCAATCGATCTCGTGGTGCGCGGCATCTGCTGCCTGCGCCCGGGCGTCGCCGGTTTGTCTGAGAATATCCGGGTCAAGTCGATCGTCGGGCGGTTTCTCGAACACAGCCGCATCTATTGCTTCGGCGGCGGCCATGGGCTGCCGCACCCCAAGGCGTATGTCTACGTTTCGTCGGCCGATATGATGCCGCGCAATCTCGACCGCCGCGTCGAGGCGCTCTGTCCGATCCTCAATCCGACCGTGCACCAGCAGGTGCTCGATCAGATCATGATCGCCAATCTCAAGGACAATCAGCAGAGTTGGACGCTCTTGTCGACGGGAGAGTGGACGCGTATCAAGGTCGCCGCGGGCGAGGAGCCGTTCAATGCGCACAAGTATTTCATGACCAATCCAAGCCTGTCCGGCCGTGGAAAATCGCTCAAGGAATCGTCCCCCCGCAGCCTCACGCGGCGGGGAGAACGTGGCTAGCCGCAATCGAACCAAGGACGGCGATGCCCAAGGCCGTCTCAATCACGGCCCGCCGGTCGCCGTCATCGACATCGGATCGAACTCGGTCCGCCTCGTCGCCTATGAAGGTCTGACCCGGAGTCCCACGCCGATCTTCAACGAGAAGGTGCTCGCGGGGCTTGGGCGCGAGGTCCAATCGACCGGTATGCTCGCGCGTGACGCGGTCGATCGGGCGCTGGCGGCGCTGTGGCGCTTCCGCGCGCTGTGCGACACGATGGGCGTGCGCCGCCTGTGGATTATCGCCACGGCGGCGTGCCGCGACGCCATGAATGGTCCGGACTTTATCCGCGAGGCCGAGAAGATTTGCCGCGTCAAAATCAATGTGGTCTCCGGCAAGCGCGAGGCCGAACTCTCCGCCCTCGGCATCGTGTCCGGCGTCCATCATGCCCACGGAATCGTCGGCGATCTCGGCGGCGGGTCGCTCGAGCTCATCGATTTGCGCAATTCGCGTTGCCGGGCGGCCGTCACGCTGCCCTTGGGCGGGCTCGCGCTCCAGGACATTTCCGAGAAATCGCTGAAGAAGGCCGAGAAGATCGTCGCGCGGACGCTTGCAGGTGTGCGTTTTCTCTCGGCGGGCACGGGGCGCGCCTTTTACGCGGTGGGCGGCACGTGGCGCGCCCTTACTCGCTTGCACATGCGCCAGACCGGCTATCCGCTGCATGTCATGCACGGCTACTCGATCCCCGCCAAGGAAGCGCTCGAATTCGTCCGCCTCGTGCGGCGCGTCAATCCCGAGATGCTGTCGCAAATCGAGGCGGTGAGCGACGCGCGCCGGCCGTTGCTCGGCTACGCCGCGCTGGTGCTGGAGCACATTATCCGGCGCGCCAAGCCGCGCGAGATCGTCGTTTCCGCCGTGGGGGTGCGCGAAGGTCTCCTCTATTCGCTTCTCAATAAGACGGAGCAAATGCGCGACCCGCTGCTCGCCGCAGCGCGCGACCTCAACGTCCTGCGTTCGCGCTCGCCGCAGCACGGCGAGGAATTGATCGAGTGGACCGACCGATTCATGGCCTCCTCGGGGATCGACGAGACGGCCGAAGAGGTGCGGTTGCGCCATGCCGCCTGTCTGCTCGCCGATATCGGCTGGCGGGCGCACCCCGACTACCGCGGCGAGCAGTCGCTCAACATCATCGCGCATGCGAGCTTTCTCGGCGTCGATCACCCCGGACGCGCCTTTCTGGCGCTTGCGGTCTTCTTTCGCCATGTCGGGCTGTGGGAGGGGGAATTGTCCCCCCATGTGCGGGAACTGGCGAGCGCTCGGATGATCGACCGGGCGCGCGTGCTCGGCGGCGCGTTGCGGGTCGCCTACCTGATATCCGCCGCTATGCCCGGCGTATTGCCCGAGATGCCGCTCGCGGTTGTTCGCGGCCAGCTCATTCTGCCGCTGAAGGGTCGGCACATCGCGCTGGGCGGAGAGCGTCTTTACAATCGGCTGCGGCAGCTTGGGCGTCTGATCGGGCGTGAGGTAATCTCGATCTCAAGCTGAGCCGGGTCGGCGGTCGACGGCGACGACGCGGTTGCGCTCGATGGCAAGCGCCAGGTCGCCGTGCTTGAGAGCGAGCGCCTTCTCGCCGAACAACTCGCGGCGCCAGCCCTTGAGGGCGCGAACGTCGGCGCTGTCGTTGGCGACGATCCGCTCGAGATCTTCCACGGTTGCGATCACTTTGGCGGCGACGCCGTGCTTTTCAGCGGTCATCCGCAACAGGACCTTCAACAGCTCCACCGTCGCGCCTGCATTGGCCTGCGAACGTGTCCGCTCAAGTCGCGGCAGCGCTTTGACATCGCGCGCGAGCCCGCGCCGAACCGCGTCGAGAATGTCCTGTCCCCATTTCGAGCGCTCAAAGCCCTTTGGCAGCGAGCGCAGCGCTGCCAGCCCCTCCGGCGAACTCGGCGCTTGGGTTGCGATATCGCCGAGAACCTCGTCCTTGAGCACGCGCCCGCGCGGCACGTCGCGCAGCTGCGCCTCCCGCTCTCGCCAGGCGGCAAGCTCGATCAATATGGCGAGCTCCTTCGGCTTGCGCACGCGGCTCTTGAGCCGTTCCCACGCCGTCTCCGGGTCGGCGCGATACGTGTCGGGCGAGGTGAGGATTTCCATTTCCTCGTCGACCCAATTGGCGCGTCCGCGCTCGGCAAGGCCGGCGGCAAGCGCGAGGTAGACATCGCGCAGATGCGTTACGTCGGAAATCGCGTAGGAAATCTGCGCCGAGGTCAGCGGGCGGCGCGCCCAGTCGGTGAAGCGGCTTGATTTGTCGAGGGCGTCGCCGGTGATGCGGTGGACGAGCTGGTCATAGGAGATGGCGTCGCCATAGCCCAGCACCATCGCGGCCACCTGAGTGTCGAACAGCGGGCGGGGGATCAACGAGGCCAGGTTCCAGATGATCTCGACATCCTGACGGGCGGCGTGGAAAACCTTGGTCACCCGCTCGTTCGCCATCAGCGCATAGAACGGGCTGAGATCGATGTCCGCAGCAAGCGCATCGATGACGATCGCTTCCGTCGGGCTAGCCATTTGAGCGACGCAGAGCAGGGGATAATAGGTCGACTCGCGCAGGAACTCGGTATCGACCGTCACGAACGCGTGGCTCGCCATGCGCTCGCACGCCGCCGCGAGACCCTCGGTCGTCGTAATCAGCTTCGCCGGCAAGGAATCGTAATTGCTTCCTCTGGCGGATCGGAAATGCGGGTCCTCGATCAACATCGCTCTTGGTAAACCACCACGACGGATGAACTAATTTAGAATCACCCCTCAAGGCATCGTTTTCACGCGGTTTTTTGTCTTTGTCAAAGACATCATACAGAGTGCGTGGAGCAAGGTCGAGGAGGATTTGGACGGGATGCGCCGAGGCCGTTCGGGTTAGGCCGAGGTCGCATGCTCATAAATATCCTCTTCTTGGGCATTGTGAAGGCGCACCAGCGCCTCGATCGACTCGATCACCCGCTGCGCGTCGCGAATGAGATAGCGGTCGACGTCCTGCGGCCGCACGGTTTCGGCGAGACGGGCGAGCAACCGGGCGAGATGCATGATTTCACGATGGGCTCGGCTCATGGCCGAGAGGCCATGGCGGTCATGCAGGAACTTGGACAGGCGGGGGTAAACCGAGGCCTCGTCGTCGCGCTCGTGTCGCACGATCTGCTCGGAGACGATGGCGTTCGCCTCAGCGATCAGGGTGCGCGCGTCCTCGGCGCCGGCGTCGTCGAGCGCATCGGCGATATTGCGCAAACGGTCGAGGGCCTTCTCGAGGAGTTGGTGCCCCTCATGGAGGTCGCGGGCGGCGGCGGCAGGCAGCGAATGCAAGCGGGTCACCACGCCGCGCCCGGGTCCGAGGGCGCGCAAGGCGTTGAGGATCACGACGACATCGATCCCTTCCTGGACGAGGGCGCCGGCGACCGGGGTAAGAAATCCGAGCGCCGCGGCGCCCATGGCGAGACCGGACAGCGCCATTCCGGCGACAATGCTCTCCACCGCGATCCGCCGCGCCCGCCGCGCGATCGCGACCGCCTGCGAGACCCGGTCAAGCCGATCGACCAGGATCACCACATCGGCGGCTTGCGAGGAGGCGCTCGCGCCGCGGGCGCCCATCGCGATTCCGACGCCGGCGGCGGCAAGGGCCGGCGCGTCGTTGATGCCGTCGCCGACCATGAGCGTCGGATTGAGCCGCTGCTCGGCGGCGACGGCGTCGACTTTATCGGAGGGGCTGCGGTCGGCGAGCACTTCGTCGAGATCGAGCGCCGCCCCGATGGTCTCGGCGGCGTCGGCGCGGTCGCCGGTGACCATCATGATGCGGCCGACCCCGGCCTGTCGCAATGCGTGAATGGCGCGCGGGGTCTCGGTGCGTAATTCATCGGCAAGCAGGAGCGCGCCAATGGCGCGGCCATCGACCGCTACGAAGACGCTCAGCGCCGCCCGCCAGGAGGCGCGCCGCAGCGCCCGCATCGCCCATTCCGGCGGCCGGGCCGTTCCGAACACGAGTGCCTGCGCGCCGACGCACACTTTCCGCCCCTCGACCATTCCCTCGAGGCCGGAGCCGAGCGTTTCTTGCACGCCCTCGGGGACGGCAAGGACGAGGCCCCGCGCAGTGGCTGCGGCGACGACCGCTTCGGCGGCAATATGGTGCGAGGCGAGTTCCAAGGACGCAGCGACCTTGAGCACCGTCTCGGCGTTTTCGCCCGGTGCGGTTTCGATCGCGACCAGCCGTGCGCCGCCCACGGTCAGCGTTCCTGTCTTGTCGAACATCACCGTATGCGTCCGCGCGAGCGCCTCGAGCGCGCCGCCGCCCTTGACCAGGACGCCGTGACGGGCCGCCTGCGAAACGCCGGCGATGAAGGCGACGGGAGCGGCGAGAATGAGCGGGCAGGGGGTCGAGGCGACCAGCACGGCGAGCGCCCGGATCGGATCGCCCGACCACACATAGGCGGCGCCCGCCACGAACAGCGTCGCCGGCAGAAGCAGCAAGGCATAGCGGTCGGCAATGCGGATGAAGGGGGCCTTCGCCGTCTGCGCGGCGGTGACGAGGCGCACGATCCCGGCATAGGTGCTTTCGCCGGCCGTCGCGGTTGCGCGCATCGCGAAGGTCTCGCCGGCATTGACCGTGCCGCTGCGCACCGGCTCGTGCGCGCGGCGCAGGACCGGCAGCGGTTCGCCGGTCAGCGCCGACTCGTCGATCAGCGCCTCCCCGCTCACGACCGCGCCATCCACCGGGACCACCTCGCCGGCGCGAACGAGCAGAATGTCGCCGATCGTGACCGTCTCGATCGCAATGTCCTCGATGTGATTGTCGAGCCGCCGATGGGCGATCCGCGGAGCGCGGTCGACCAGCGATCGCAGATCGCGCTCCGCGCGGGCGACCGCAATCTGTTCGAGCACATTGCCGCCGGCATACATGACGGCGACGACGACGCCCGCCAGCGCCTCGCCGAGCGCGAGCGCGGCGCTCATCGACACGAAGGCCACCGCGTCCACGCCCATGCGCCCGGCCAAAAGGTCGCGGACGATGGCGACGGCGAGCGCAACGATGACCGGCGCCGTGCCCAGCGCCCACGCCCAATAGGCAAGCGCGTCCTTTCCGGCGAGCCAAGCGGCGAGGCCGGCGGCAAGTCCAACCAGCGAAATCAGCACGAGCGCGTATCGCGCCGAGCGTTCGCTCATTCGCTCTCCCTCATCCCGGTGCCGGCGCGCCGGTCGAGCGAGCGCTAGCACCGCCGGCCAAAGAGCGAAACTCAGGAGATTCCCGTGTGTGCGCAAAAGCTTATGCGAGCGACTTGCAATTCAGGCTCCGCGCACGCGCGGCATATGGATGAACTCCCAAGGGCTCGGGAAGGGGCCGACCGGCACTTCGATCACGGTAGGGACATCGGCGCGAGCAAAGCCGCGGCGCAGGGCTTCACGTAAGTCTTTCGGCGTGCGCGCGCGCTCCGCCGCCGCCCCGAAACTCTCCGCAAAGCGCACGAAGTCGGGATTGGCAAGATCGCAGGCGATCAGCCGGTTGCCGAAGTGCTCCTCCTGGATGCGGCGCACATTCCCGAACGACCCGTCGGCAAACACAATCGCGACGAGCGGAATGCGATGGAGCACCGCCGTCGCCAATTCGTTCGCCGTGAACAGAAAGCCGCCGTCGCCATTGATCGAGACGACGGGCGTGGCGGGGCAGGCGTGCTTGACCCCGAGCGCGGTCGCATAACCCCAGCCGAGCGGGTCCTGATAACCCGGCGAGAGAAACGTGCGCGGCCGGTGGACCGGCATCGCGATGCGCGAGACGAAGCCGAGCTGGGTCACCTCGTCCACGAAGATTCCCTCCTCCGGCAGCTCGGCCCGGATCGCTTCAAGAAAAGAAAGCTGCGGCGCGAGCTTTTGCAGCCTGTCCGCCCAATGCGCCTGCCGCGATTTCATTTCGTCGTGCCGGGAGGGCCGCGTGGCGTTGTGCGCCGGCAAAACGTCGATGAGACGCCGCAGGATCGGCGCAGCGTCGCCGATCAGCGCCGCCGCCGGCGGGTGGAACCGCGCCGGCTCCTCCGGGTCGGCGTCGACGCGGATGACGGCGATGTCGTCATCGACGCCCCACTGGCGGAACTGCGTCATGAGGCGCGTGCCGACCGCGAGCACGACATCGGCCTCGCCCCACAAATCGCGACCGAGCGGGAGCGTCACGCTGAGCGGGTTACGGCTGTCGAGCACGCCGCGCCCGCGCCGATAGGCAAGCACAGGCGCCTGCAGCATGTCGGACAGGAGCGTGACTTCGGCGGATGCGTCCTGCCCGCCGCCGCCGCACACGATCATCGGGTTTTTCGCGGCGCCGAGTTTCTTCGCGACCGCGCGCACCGCGTCCTCGTCGATCTCCGGCGGCGACGACGCGCGGGGAGGGCAAAGGTCGATCGACCCGCTCTGTCCCCACACATCCATCGCGCATTCGAGCGCCGCCGGGCCGGGCCGCCCGCTCGCCATGGCGTGCAGAGCCTGCGCCACCAGGGCCGACGCTTCGGTCGGCGACCGGATGCGGGCGGAGAAATCGACAAGGCGCGATATGATGCCGGCCTGATCGCGGATTTCATGCAGATGGCCGAGCCCGCGCCCGATATCGGCCTCGGGGATTTGTCCGATCAGGGCGAGCACCGGCGCGTTCATCGCGTAGGCCGTGAGCAGCGCCGTTCCGGTGTTGAGGAGGCCCGGTCCGGGCACCACCGCATAGGCCTGCGGCCGGCCGGTCGCGAGCGCGGCGCCGAGCGCCATGAAGCCTGCGCCCTGTTCGTGGCGCGTGTGGATCACGCGGATGCGGTCGGACGCCTTGAACAACGCATCGAACAGATGATCGTTGTGCACGCCCGGCAGGGCGTAGAGCGTGCGGATGTCGTGCGCGAGCAGCGAGGCGACCGTCGCCTCCGCAGTCGTCATCATATCCATGGTCAACTCGGAATGGCCTTACGGATGTGCGCTTGATAGCCGACAACGCGGCGTCTGTCGCTATGCGAGGCGCGGCACGAGCCAATCAATAGCGTCGAAGACTGTAGGGATTGACGGATCAGATCGTCGGGCCGCTATCCTTGACAAAGCGGGGGACGCATGCACCTTCCGGCCTCCGCCTGCGAAATTTGGTTGCGCACCCCCGGTTGGAAAGCATCGATGCACCGCTACCGCTCCCATACTTGCGGCGAACTGCGCGCGAGCCATGTCGGCGAGGACGTGCGCCTGTCCGGCTGGTGCCACCGCATTCGCGATCACGGCGGCGTGCTGTTCGTCGATCTGCGCGACCATTACGGCATCACGCAATGCGTCATCGACCCGGATTCGCCGGCCTTCCCGGCAGCTGAGACGTTGCGTTCGGAATGGGTGGTCAGGATCGACGGCAAGCTGCGGCTGCGTCCGGCCGGCACGGAAAATCCCGATCTGCCGACCGGCGCGGTCGAGGTCTATGCCGCCGAGATCGAAGTGCTCGGCCCCGCCGCCGAACTGCCGATGCCGGTGTTCGGCGAGCAGGAATATCCCGAGGACATAAGGCTGCGCTATCGCTTCCTCGACCTGCGGCGCGAGCGCCTGCATCGCAACATCATGCTGCGCGGGGCGATCATCGACTCGATCCGGCGGCGCATGAAGGAGCAGGGCTTCTTCGAGTTCCAGACGCCGATCCTCACCGCATCGAGCCCCGAGGGTGCGCGCGATTTCCTGGTGCCG
>JBAPYK010000390.1:0-2589 GCA_049284695.1 Rhodoplanes sp.
CGTCCAGCTCGCGCAAGCGAAAGTGAAGCTCGACGCGCCAAGCACGGCGACGAAGATTTGCGCCTTGCGGATTTCGCCGGTCAGCCGGTCGATGACGACCGGAACGCCATCGCCGGCATAATCGACGAACAGCCGCTCGCCGGCCGCATGCGTCTGCCGCATCGTCGGCGACAACTTCGATTCAAAGCCGCGATAGAGCTCGCAAAACCGCGAATAGCTGTAACCGCCGGGATTGGCCGCGATATATTCATCCCAGACGATCACCAGGGTGACGTGCTTGCGCTTCAGCTCCCGATGAACCGTCGGCCAATCCGGCTCGGCGTGCCGGCGATGGCCCCGTTTGGTCCCGTGATTGGCGTAAAGCGCCGCCTCCAGCTCGCCGTCGCTCATGCCGTTCGGCAAGGGCCAACCCAGCCCGCTGCCCTCGAAACGCCTCAACGTCCCGCGCACCGTCGAGGCGGCCACGCCCAGACGACGCGCGATCTCTCGCGTCGGAAGGCCGGCGGAAAACTTCAAACGAAGGAGATCTCGCGCGCCTGGCGCATCGCAACTCTTTCCGCTGGCATCGATCGCTCCCATGGATTTCCAAAGGAGGGACCCTAAACAGGCCAGCGGAGGCGCTCGTCCCCGTTCCATACCCGGGCGCGATTATCCCGTTACGGTGGGCGGCATCATCTCGTAATGGTGGGCGACATCATTCCGTTACGGCGGGCGACATCATCTCGTTATGATGGGCGGCTTGGACAGGAATCAGCACCCAAGCGGACATATAACTGATTGTCACACCATTTAAACTGGTCGCTGACGAGCCTGAAGGAGAAGCTGATCAAGATCGGCGCGAAAGTGGTGAGCCACGGCCGCTACTTCGCCTTCCAGATGGCCGAGGTCGCTATTCCGAGAAACCTATTCGCCGACATCCTGCGGCTGATCGCCGAACTGCGACCGCCGCCGGTCACTTCAACTGCATAAGGCGTTCGTGTGTCGTGCGTTCCAGCCAAACTTACGGGAGAAGTGCGTCACGATGACGGGAAACACAACATTCTTTGGCGTTCGGCGAGGAGTCGGCCCGCCCCGACATCCCTCCAGATTGCACTGCGCCGGTTCAGCCTTGCCAAAAATGCCGAACCGTCGCAGATTTGGGCTGCAAGAGGGGGCCATCCGGCGAATGCCGGCTAAAGAACAACAGTCGGACGCTACACGTGCGACCGGAACTCATCTTCGCTGAGACCTGCGTCCTTGATGATCTTCTTCATGAGCCAGCGCGGCAGCTCCGTCTAATCTAAAAGGCTGATTGAAGACTGTGGATATTGCTCAGATTTGATCGGGCCGATGAATCCCTTGTTCGCTCGAATTGAGTTTTTCGTGATAGGAACCTTATGGTTTTTAGGAGAGAGAAATGCCCGAGATTAACCTGAAGAAACGAGGAAAGACCGCGATGCTGCGCTTGCTGACAGTTGTTGTTGTGCTGCTGTTGGGTCTTGCCCTGCCGACGTCTGCACAAAAAGCCGATTCCGCATCCGAACAGGCTGTTCGCCAATCCATCGAGACTATCTGCCGCCAGTGGGGAGCCGGGATTGCCAAGCAGGATCCGGCGGCCGTCGCCGCGTTGTTTACCGAGGAAGGGATATTCGTGACGCCTGTCGGGGTGCTACGGGATCGTCAGCAAATCAAGACGTATTACGAAGGTGCATTCAAGCAGGGCTGGAACAACGAAGTTGTCACGCTGGACGAGATGCATCTGGCCGGAGGAAATGCCGCGTGGGCGTTTGGAGAATACACCCTGTCCGGCCAGGGGCCAAGCGGGGCGCTGTCGCGGGCAGGCCGCTGGAGCATGGTTTTCGAGCACGAGAGCGATGGTTGGAAGATCCGTTTTCTGATCGCGAACGTCGCACCGCCGAGCCCTCCACCGGCGGCTCCTGCAGCGTCGAAATGACGGCTGGCGACAACGGCGTTCAGGACCGCGGGCGATGCACGAGGCCGCGGTCCCTCCTCACGCGCGCTTTCTGGTGCGGCCCCGCGGCTTGCGGCCTGCCTTGGCCGACGCAGGCGGCTTGCGCCGTTCCGAGACGGAAGGCGCCGGAGCCGGCTTTTCCGCCGCGATGCTGCGGCGGAGCGCGTCCAAGAGATTGACGACATTCGTCGGCCGCGGTGGGGCTTCGGCTTTCATCGGCATGCCGGCCTGCTTGGACTTCAGCATCGCGACCAGCGCCGTCTCGTAGCTGTCCTCGAATTTCGCAGGGTCGAAGTCAGCGCGCTTGGTCTCAAGAATGTGGGCGGCGAGCTCTCTTATTTCTTCGGACAGTTTGATGTCCGGCACGTCCTCGAAATAGCCCTCCGCATCGCGCACCTCATAGGGATAGCGTAGCGTCGTGCCGAGAATGCCCTTGCCGAAGGGTTCGAGCATGATCGGCCGCTCGCGTCTTGCGATGACTACGCGGCCAATGCCGAGCACCTTCTTGCCGCGCATCGCCTCGCGTATGACGGCAAAGGCTTCCTGTCCGATCTTGTCGGTGGGCGCGATGTAATAGAGGAAATCCAGATTTATTACTATACCCCGTTCACGTCATGACCCGAAAATCCTTTGGGTTG
>JBAPYK010000391.1:0-2049 GCA_049284695.1 Rhodoplanes sp.
CAATCTGCACGGCACTCGCCGCGCGATCTTGAGCATGGGTCGAAAGAACGCAAAGACAACCCTGGCGGCATGTCTCTTGCTCGCCCATCTGTGCGGACCGCCGGCGCGCAACAAGCCCAATAGTCAGCTTTTCTCCTCAGCGCAGTCACGCGATCAGGCAGCGATCATCTTCTCGCTCGCCGCCAAAATGGTGCGTCTTAACCCAAATCTCGCCCGCGCTGTAACGATCCGCGAGACAGCGAAAGAGTTGGTTTGTCCCGAACTCGGTACCCGGTATCGTGCGCTATCAGCTGATGCGACGACGGCCTACGGCCTCTCGCCGGCGCTGATCATTCACGACGAAATCGGACAGGTCCGCCGTCCACGTTTGCCGCTTTACGAGGCGCTTGAAACGGCGACCGGCGCCGTGCCTGACCCGCTGAGCATCATCATCAGCACGCAAGCGCCAACAGACGCTGACCTGTTCTCAATCCTTATCGACGACGCCAAAGCTGGACACGACCCGCACACGGTTTTGTCGCTCTACACCGCACCACCTGAGCTTGATCCATTTGACGAGGCCACCATCAGACTCGCCAATCCGGCCTTGGGGACGTTCCTCAATGTCAAGGAAGTTCTCGCCATGGCTGAGAACGCCCGCCGAATGCCCTCGCGTGAGGCCGAGTATCGCAATTTGGTGCTAAATCAGCGCATCGAAACGTCGACGCCGTTCATTTCGCCTGCGGTGTGGAAGTCGTGCGGAGAACCGGCGAGCTCGCTGGAAGGCGTGCCATTGTACGGCGGCCTCGATCTTTCCGAGGTTGCAGATTTGACAGCACTGGTGTTGATCGGATGGCGCAATGGCAAATGGCACGTGCGGCCTACTTTCTGGTTGCCGTCGGAGGGCCTGAGCGAGAAGGCGATTGCTGATCGAACGCCGTGGGATCTGTGGGCGCGCCAGGGCTACCTGCAGACGACGCCGGGACGGACAGTTTCGTATGAGTATGTTGCTCAGCACCTGCGTGGTCTGTTCCGGTCCTACAACATTCGTAAGCTCGGCTTTGACCGGTGGAATATGAGACATCTGAAACCTTGGCTCTTGCGCGCTGGTTTCAGCGAAGTGCAGATCGACGAGCATTTTGTCGAATTCGGCCAGGGCATGCAGTCGATGTCGCCCGCGTTGCGGGATTTAGAGCAAGTCCTGCTCGACGGGCAGATTGCCCACGGTGATCACCCGGTTATGTCCATGTGTGTTGCCAATACGGTCATCACGCTTGACGACGCGGGCAACCGCAAACCATCAAAGCGAAAGTCGGTCGGCAGAATTGATGGGCTGGTTAGCCTCGCAATGGCGATTGGTGTGGCGCCTTTACAGACGACGAAACCCATCGATATCGAGGCGTTGATCGGATGAACATACGTCATCTTCAGCTCAACGAGATGCAAAACCTCGCCATCTACCACGGCGCGGCGCCTTTTTGAGCGGCTACAGCCGGAGCACCTTCCGCCAAAGTGGGCGCGAGAACGTTAAACCCCGCGCGGACCGTCCTGGTCAACGTCGAGCAGAGCGCCATATAGCAATCCTTTGATCCGTTCACATGCAGGACCCGTTCGTTGGTCAATACCTTGCGCTCACGGCAAAGTCGGCGGCGGTCCTCTTCCTCGGTAGTCGGCACCTTGACCATGGCGCACACCCGAGGTTCTCCGCGCGTGTACGCCAACAGCGTGCGAAGCAGCGCCTCGCCGTCGATGCCGTCAGTCTTCGCCCGCCGACGCCGGCGTGAGATCGCAATGGAGGCCGGATCGACAACGTGGCTCTCGATCCCTTCATTCTGGAGCACGCGATGAATCCAGAATCCGTCCAACCCTGCTTCCTGAATGACGATGATTGGAAAGTTACGACCCGTCCGCGCATGAGCTTTCTTCCGAAGTTGAGTGAAGCGCTCCAGCAGTCCGGCGACATCACCGCCGCGCACCGACTTCTTCGACACTTTCTCGCCACCGCCCGGAGACAGCGATGTGATCAGCCAAGTTGAACGGCTGAGTTCCAATGAGACGAATATCGCGTCA
>JBAPYK010000392.1:0-4442 GCA_049284695.1 Rhodoplanes sp.
CGCGGGCCTGTTGGAGACCCATAAGACGTCGTCGCCACCGGAATGAGCGATCGGCGCATGCGGGTGCGGCGCTGATGCCTCACCGCGCGGCGAGCGCCACCAGACGATCGAGGCCGCGCCCGTCGCCGAGCACCGCGGCCAATTCGCGCCGCGTAAGGCTGTGCAGCGCGTCGTCGAGCGAGTCGATGTCGTCGAGCTTGGCGAGCCCGACCACGAGCGCCACATCGACCTCGCCGCGCCGCCGCGCGCGCGACCGCAGCATGGCGCGATGAGCGGCGAGCAGCTCCTGGTCGCGCACCAGCCGCGAAATCGGCGCGGTGATATCGTCGCTTTCCGCCGCGCGGGCGAGCGCGTTGGCGCGGCGCAGCACTTCAGGCGGATTGCGTTCCTCCGGCGTCGTCAACAGACCGAGACGTTGCAAGCGCCGCCCGAACCCGGCATCGGCGGTCACGGCCGCAAGCGGGATCGCCAGCACGAGCCCGACGATCACTGGCGTCATCCACAGGAATAGCGGCCACGACACCGAAAAGGCCGCCGCCGCCAGGAGAACGCCCACGATCGTGTGGCCGAGATAGCGGCGTGCGAGCGCGCGGAACGGCAGCGTGCCGTCATCGCGCCGCTGCACCTGCCAGCCAGAGTCCTTGCCGACCAGGATCTCGGCCACGGCCACCGACTGCATCGCCATCATCACCGGCGCGATCAGGCCCGACACCAGCGTCTCAATCAGCAGGCTCGCGAAGGCGCGCAGCGCGCCGCCGCAGCCGCGCCGCTCGTCCGGCCGCAAGAGCAGCGCGAGATAGCCGAGCAGCTTCGGCACCACGAGGAGGCCCATTGTGCCGGCGAACACCCAGGCCGCGCGCACCGGGTCCTGCGCCGGCCATTGCGGAAACAGGCTGAAGCCGCGCGGGAAATATTCGGGTCGAATGAACTGCGCCTGCAACGAGGTGAGGATGCCGACAATCAGGAACACGAGCCACAGCGGCGCGGTGATGTACGCGCCGATGCCGGTGAGGAGATGCAAACGGCTCATCCAGTGCAGGCCGCGCGCTGGCAGCACACCGAGGTGCTGCAGGTTTCCCTGACACCAGCGTCGGTCACGCGCAGCGTGATCGGTGAGCGACGGCGGCGTCTCCTCGTAGCTTCCGGATAGCATCGGCGCGAGGTGAACGGCGTAGCCGCCGCGCCGCATCAGCGCCGCCTCGACGAAATCGTGACTCAGAATGTGCCCGCCGATCGGCTTGCGGCCGGACAGTTGCGGCAGACCGGCGCAGGCGGCGAAAGCCTCGGTGCGGATCACCGCGTTGTGGCCCCAGTAATTGCTGTCGCCGCCGTGCCACCACGCGATACCGTGCGCGATCAGCGGGCCGTAAACGCGGCCGGCGAACTGCTGCAGGTGCTGAAACAGCGTCTTGCCGTTGACGATGACGGGAAAGGTCTGGATCAGGCCGACATGGGGATGCGCCTCCATCGCCGCGGCGAGGCGCACGACGGTGTCGCCCGTCATCAGGCTGTCGGCGTCGAGCACAATCATCTGCGCATAGCAGCCGCCGAACCGGGTGACCCAATCCCCGATATTGCCGGCCTTGCGCTCGGTGTTCTCGGCGCGCCGGCGGTAGAATAGCTGCGCTTCGCCCACCCGCGTCCGCAAGGCGAAGAATTCGATCTCTTCCGCGATCCAGATGTCCGGGTCGGTGGTGTCGCTCAGCACGAAGAAATCGAACGCGTCACCCTGCCCCGTCGCCTCAACCGATTCGTAGATCGCCTGCAGCCGCGACGTCAACCGCCGCGCGTCCTCGTTGTAGGTGGGCAGGAGGAGCGCGGTGCGGGACGAGACGTTCGGCAAGGGCGCCAAGGGATCGATATCGAGCGTGCGCACGCCGCTGCCGAGCAGAGCGACGAAGCCGGCGAAGGCCGACGCAGTCGAGAACGCCAACCACGCGAATAGCACGACGAACAAGGCGAGCACGACATGCTCCGCCAAGGTCAGTCCGCCGACCACCAGGACGAGATACATTTCGTAGGCCGCCGCGATGGTCATCGCCGCCGCAGCGCCGATGATCACCACACGTCGCGCCCCGTAGCCGGGGCCCTGCCGGCCGACCGCGCCGCGCGCGCCGCCGTCCCACTGGCGCAGCGACTGCCGCGGCATCGTAAGGCGCACCTCGGGCGGCAGGGCGGGAACGCGCATCACCTCGGAGACAAGAACCGCCGGCGCGGGCTGCGCCGCTACGTCGTCCATCGATAGGTCCACACTTCCGACAGCGGCGTGTCGCCGCGCACGAGCTGGGCGCGCAACTCCACGGCCGGCGCATTTTCCGGCGCGAGCTGGAAGCTCAGCCGCCAGCCGCCGATCTCCGGGTTGGGCTGGGTTACCACATTGGTGATCTTGCCATTGTCGGCCCAGACGTTGCCGCGCATCTCGTTGTCCGGCACGCCCTTGAGCATGTCGCCGACGATGTCGATCACGAAAAGTCGCGTGCTGTCAGGCCCGGCGCCGACGCGCGTCTTCACTACCTCGGCCGGCAGGCCGGGCGGCGACTTGCCGCTGCCCCAATGGATACGGTACGTGGCGAAATACTCGCCCTTGGCCTTGAGCGGGTCGCGCGGCCGCCAGAACGCGACGATGTTGTCGTGGATCTCCTCTTTTGTCGGAATCTCGATCAGCATCACGGCGCCATCGCCCCAGTCGCCGATCGGCTCGACCCAGGCGCTCGGCCGCCTTTCGTAGCGCGCCTCGAGATCTTCGTAAGTGTGGAAGTTGCGCTGGCGCTGCATCAGGCCGAAGCCGCGCGGGTTGGTGTCGTTAAAGGTGCTGATCTGCAGGTCGCGCGGGTTGACGAGCGGCCGCCACAACTGCTCGCCGCGGCCGTTGCGGATGCCGAGCCCGTCGGAATCGTGTACCGCCGGACGAAAGTCATCGACGTCGATGCGGTCGTTGGCATCGAACAGGAACATGCTGGTCAGCGTGCCGATGCCCGGCTGGGCGACGTCGACGCGCGGATAGATCGTCGATTCCACGTCGAACACCGTGCTCTCGCCCGGCCGGATGGTGAAACGGAACGCCGCGGCCGCGCTCTGGCTGTCGAGCAGCGCATGCACCACGCAGGAATTGGTGCCGGCCGACGGCCGCTCGATCCAGAACGTTCGGAAAGCGGGAAACTCCTCCCCCTTCACGTCGGCGGTGTTGATCGAAAGGCCGCGCGCGGAGAGGCCGTAGACCTCGTTCTTGGCAATGGCGCGGAAATAGCTCGCGCCGAGGAACACCGCGACCTCGTCGTAATAGTCCGGCCGGTTAATCGGCGCGTGCAGGCGAAAGCCGGCGAAGCCGAGGTCCGCATCGACCGGCGGCGGAGTGACCTCGCCGAACGAGAACAGGCTCGGCGAATATCGTATCGGCCGGGCCGTCCCCTGGCTCACCTCAAACAGATCGACGCGGTCGGAGTAGAAGAAGCCGCGGTGGAAAAACTGCAGCTCGAATGGCAGGTTGAGGCCGCGCCACAGCGCCTTGTCCGGCACGAAGCGGATGGTGCGGTACTTGTCGTAGCTCAGGTCTTTGAGGTTATCCGGCAGCTTGTTGTCGGGCGCCTTGTAAGGCTTGCTCGCGAGATCACGCGCCTTCTGCCGCACGGTCGCGGGGTCGAACGAGGTCCCCTCGGCGGCGCGGGCCGACGTGATGAAAGGCGATCCGAGCTTCAGGACGAACGGCGCCGCCAGCGCGCCAACGACGACATCGCGACGCCGCAAATCGACACTCCCTTCAGGAACGGGCGACCGCGCGTGTGCCGCCCCGGACAGCTACAATCGCCTAACAATGAGGAAGGCCTCGTCTGGTTCCCGGCCGCGACAATTCGCGCCCTCGCAGGCGTCGTTGGCGTGTGAACCGGCGGTTAGACTAGTGGCTGCTGCACTTACGATATTGTGTATTAATTGTGTATTACCGCCGGTCCGGTTTTCGCCGATGTGGGTCATGAGCATGTCGCCGGCTGCTTGCGGCCAATCCTGTCGCCGTAATGACCGAAGACGACACCGCCCAAAGGCCGCGCGACAAAACCGAGCACGTAGGTTCCGAACGACAACAGCGTCCCGACCATCGGATCGAACGTGGGGAAATACAGCTTGTTGCAGGTCGTACCACTCGATTACGGTGCCGATCAGGCTGGCGGTCGCCACTCTGACACGCGACGTAGCACGATCTTCCATTTACCCGGTCCGGCGGAAAGGCGCGCGCTCTAGTGATGCGGCCCTCCTAACGCATACGCGCACCCGAACGCGTTAGGCCGTGATGACCGCGACGATCTCCATCGTGTCCGGATCGACGATCACGATCTGCTCGCTGACCATGAAGTACTCGTAGCCGCGCTACTCGGGATTCATGCTGTGGCTCGGGCTTGCGGCGCTGCTGGTCGGTCTCATCTCCTCGTCTCCTTGGCCGTTCTCCTTGG
>JBAPYK010000393.1:0-1968 GCA_049284695.1 Rhodoplanes sp.
AGCTGAGATCGTTGGCCAGCACGGTCGTCTGTTCGACCTGATTGTCGTCGGTCGGCCGGAGATGTCGGCGTCACGGCGCTGGAGTGAGATCCGCGAGGCGGCGCTGTTGGAGACGGGGCGTCCCGTGCTCCTCGCCCCGGTCGAGGCTCCGCCAACCCTCGGCAGGAGCGTCGTGATCGCTTGGAACGGCAGCACGGAGTCCGCGCGCACAATCGCCTTCGGCATGCCGTTCCTGCGTGCCGCGGAGCGCGTCGAGGTCCTCACCGTGAAAGGACACACCGTCCCCGGCCCAAGCGGCGTCGAGGTTGCCGCCCACCTCGCCCGACATGGTATCGCGGCCACCAGCCGAACCCTGGAGCCCGACGAGCGTCCCGCCGGCGAGGTCATCCTCGACGAGGCTGGCGATCTCGGCGCCGACCTGATCCTTAAGGGCGCCTTCACCCGCAGCCGGCTGCGGCAGATTGTCTTCGGCGGCACCACGCAGCACATCCTCGACTACGCCAAGATTCCGGTGCTGTTGGCGCATTGACGCTTAGCAGGCTGCTGAAATAGCGCCTGATTGATCGGGCGTTCGCTGTTGGTGCGGGGGCATGTGGTTGCGCCTGGGCCTGATGCTGTCGTTTGGCCGGGATTTTTTCGCGCCCTGTGTGGCCGCTCTGGACGGAGTCCCGCTTTCATGCCGTGGCTGCGAGCAGCTTTGTCAGACGAACGAGATTGTAGGCGGCCATATTGAACTGCCAATCGATCTTGGGCAGCCCGCGGTGGCGTGCCTTGCGCAGCCCAGCGACGGTCTTGGCCCAGCCGAAGGCCTCCTCGATGCGCTTGCGGATGCGCAGGCTGATGGCATAGCCGGCATGGCGCGTGGTCCGGCCGTCGATCGCCGAGCGCCGGCCGCTGACGTTCCGCGCCACGTGCGGGGTGACGTTGATCTCGCGCAGCTCGGCGACGAAGTCCTGCGTGTCGAACCCCTTGTCGCCGCCCAGGGTAATCGCTTGCGGCCGATCGGCGTGCGGCGTGATCAGGTGCAGGGCCGCCAGCCGCTCGGCGTGGCCCGAGGCGCGGGTGGCGCGTGCGCCGACGATCAGCCCGTTGCGGTTCTCCATCAGCGCATGCCCCATGAAGCAGAGCTTCGCCTCCTTGCCGCGGCCCTTGCGGTAGAGCCGCGCATCCGGATCGGTGTCAGACGCGTGCGTCTCGTTGCCGCGCTTCTGACCATGGAAGTCCTGCTCGCCATTGCGTCCCGCATCCGGCGGCGGCCCGGAGCCGTCCTTGGGGCGGAAGCTCTTGGTGCTCGCCCAGGCCTCCAGCAGCGTGCCGTCCACCGAGAAGTGTTCGCCCGACAGCAGCGTCTTCACCTTCGGCTGCGCCAGCACCCCGGCCAGGAATTTCACCGCCACATCGCCTTCCAGCAGCCGGTCGCGGTTCTTGGTGAACGTCGTCGCATCCCACACCGGATCGTCGACGCCCAGGCCGACGAACCAGCGGAACAGAAGGTCGAACTCGATCCGCTCCACCAGTTGGCGCTCGGACCGGATCGAATAGAACGCCTGCAACAGCAGCGCCCGCAGCAGCCGCTCCGGCGGGATCGACTCGCGGCCATGCGGCGAATACAGCCTGTCGAACTCACCCGAAAGCCCGGCTAGCGTTGCATTGACAATGCCGCGGATCACGCGCAGCGGATGATCCGCTCAGATCCGCTTCTCCAGGTCCACGTAGCTGAACAGCGCGCCACGAACCGTGTCATTCCCTCGCATCCCGGCCTCCGGCCACCACCACCCCGGGATCAGGGATCACGAATGCGCAAAAGCCGCCACCCATTTCAGCAGCCTGCTAGTGGTGAAAATCATTCAGAAGAGTCCGGCCGGAATCCGACTGGAATGCCGGCAGCCCCCGCGTGGAACGTGGAAAGCAGGGCTCTATCTGTCTGATTCTATCCACTAGCAGGTCACCCAATGCGCGGCGAAGCCG
>JBAPYK010000394.1:0-3579 GCA_049284695.1 Rhodoplanes sp.
GCGCGCTGACGGCCGCCGCCGTCGAGCCGCTGGCGCAACTGGCGGAACGCTACGCTATTCCCGTGGCCTCGCTCAGCGCGCGCACGGTCTGCCTCCGATCGAGCCATCCCATGCATTTCGGCTCCGAGCTCGGCACGCTCCTGGCGGAGGCTGACCTCGCGATCGTGCTGGAAGCCGACGTTCCCTGGATTCCAAGCCTGCAGCGTCCGCCCGACCCCTGCCGCATCGTGCATATCGGCGAGGATCCGGTGTTCGCACGCTATCCCATGCGCAGTTTTCCTGCCGACCTCGTCATCGCTGCGGACTCCGTCGGCGTGCTGGACAGCGTAATGTTGGCGCTCGAAGCGGAACTACCAAAAGCTGAGCCACGAATCGCTGCGCGCCGCGAAAAGCTGAGCGCCCGCATGCGCGCGCGCCGCGCACAACTGACCAAGGACTCGGCTCCGGGCGAGCGTATCTCGCCCGCCTATTGCAGCCGCGTCATCGGCGAGACGGTGGGCGCCGACGCCATCATTTTCAACGAGTACCCGCTGATGCTCGACCACTGTGCGCGCGAGCAGGCGGGAACCTATTTCGCCGCGAGTCCGGCGGGCGGCTTGGGCTGGGGCTTTGGCGCGGCGCTCGGCGCCAAGCTCGCCGCGCCCGACAAGCTGATCGTCGCAACCTTAGGCGATGGCGCGTATCTCTTCGCCAATCCCACCGTCGCTCATTGGGTGGCGCAGGCGCATGCGCTGCCGGTGCTCGCCGTCATTTTCAACAACAGCCGTTATGGCGCGGTGCGGCGCGCGACGCTGTCGATGTTCAAGGACGGCGCCGCGGGCGAAGACGAGGGCCGCGGACTCGCCGAACTCGATCCGAGCCCGGCCTACGCTGCGCTCGCTGGAATCCAGGGCGCGCACGCGGAGCGGGTCGAGCGGCCGGCGGATCTTCCCCCAGCATTGGCGCGGGCGCGTGACGCCGTCCTCAACAATAAAATTCAGGCGCTGGTCAATGTCATCTGCCATGACTAACCGAACGATCGCTTTGCCGGCGGGCGTTCTTCATCTGCTGATGACGGCGTTGCGGGCCGCCATCGTCTTGATCGTCGTCGCCTGGATCGCCAACATTCCGGGACGGCTGCAGATCCCGCTCTTCACCGAGCAGCTGCTGGTCGCCGTGCTCGGCCTGTCGCTCGCGCTTACCTTCCTAACCGTCCCGCTATCGTGGAAGGACAGTGGCGAGGAGGCGGTCGCCAAATCGCTGATCGCGCGCGAGCGCAAGCCGCCGACCTTGATCGACTACGGTCTCGCCGTGCTCGCGCTCGCGAGCTGCTTTTATGTCGCCGCGCGCTACCCCGCGCTCATTCACGAACTGGTCGGCCGGCCTTGGCACGGCGTGATGGTTGCGGCCATCATTGTGCTCCTGGTGTTCGAGGCGAGCCGGCGCGTCACCGGGATCTCGTTGGTGCTGATCGTGCTCGCGCTGTGCGCCCACGCCCTGCTCGGCTGGATGCTGCCGGGGGCCTTTGCAAGCCGGCCGGTGTCGCTCAGCCGGCTGATCGTCTATCTCGGCATCGACACCAATGCGCTGCTCGGCGGCATGTTGCAGATCGCCGTCGTGGTCGTCGTCCCGTTCATCATCATGGGCCAAGTGCTGACGCGCTGCGGCGGCTCGGACTTTTTCGCCGATTTGGCGGCGGCGCTGATGGGCCGCTTCCGCGGCGGCGCGGCCAAGATCGCGGTCGCCGGATCGGCGCTGTTCGGGATGATTTCCGGCAGCGCGGTCGCGAACGTCGCAAGCGTCGGAACGATCACCATCCCCTTGATGAAACGCGCCGGCTTTCCGGCCGCGACGGCTGCTGCGATCGAGGCGGTCGGCTCGACCGGCGGGCAGATCGCGCCGCCGGTCATGGGCGCGGCGGCCTTTCTCATGGCCGAATACCTGCAGGTGCCCTACGCGACCGTAATGGTTGCCGCGGTGATCCCCGCGATCCTCTTTTATGCCGCGCTGTTTTTCCAGGTCGATCTTGAATCGGCCAAGCTCGGCATTCACGGCGCCCCGCGCGAGAGCCTTCCGACGTTAGGGCAGACGCTGCGCGCAGGATGGCACTTCCCGATCCCGTTTCTCGTGCTGATTGGCGGCCTGCTGTGGTGGAATCTCGAGGCGGAATACGCCGCGCTGCTCGCCATCGCCATCCTGATCGGCCTGGCCTTGGTGGTTCCGTATAAGGGGCGCCGCGTCCGCCCGCTCGAGGCATTGACGGCAATCGTGTCCGCGGGCGGCGCGGTCGTCGACATTATCGCCATCACCGCCATCTCCGGAATTCTCATCGGGGCGATGAACATCACCGGCGTCGCTTTCTCGCTGACCCAGCAGATCATCAGCCTCAGCGGCGGCAGCCTCGCTCTGCTGTTGCTCATTACCGCCTTCGCTTCGTTTGTGCTCGGCCTGCCATTGCCGACGCTCGGGGTCTACGTGATCCTCGCGACGCTCGCTGCGCCTGCACTTACTCAGGCCGGCATTGCCCCGATCCAGGCGCACATGTTCGTGCTGTTCAGCGGCATCCTCGGCATGGTGACGCCGCCGGTCGCGCTCGCCGCTTTCGCCGGCGCGACCATCGCGCAATCCGACCAATGGAAGACCGGATGGGTCGCCACCCGCTTGAGCTGGTGCGCCTATCTGATCCCATTCATGTTCGCCTATTCGCCCCAGCTCGTGATGAACGGCGCGCCCCTCGATATCTGCCTGCGCCTCGCGGTCACGCTGGCCGGAATTCTTGCCGGCACGGTGGCCGTTGTCGGTTTCCTCAAGACGCGCGTGACGCTCGCCAGCCGGATTCTGTTCGCCGTCATCGCATTGATGCTGCTAGCGCAGCCAACGATGTTCGACGGCGCCGTCTGGCTGAACATCGCGGGCGCGCTCGCCGGGGCGGCTGCGATCGGCTGGGAGATGATGCGGACGCGCACCGCGCCGAGAACGGCTTCGCCGTAAGAACCATACGACGCGCATCAAGACCGCGGGAACACAGGGAGCGCCGCTTATGCATATCGATGCCTACACCCATTTCATCCCGAAGCAATTCTTCGAGACCATGCTGCGGATCGCAGGCGACCACAAAGACATCGGCAAGCGCGTGCGCAATATTCCCTGCCTCGTCGATCTCGACGAGCGGCGGAAGGTCGTCGGCCATTTCAAGGACTATGCGCAGATCCTCTCCTATTCCCAGCCGCCGATCGAGGACATGGTCGGCCCGGACCGGAGCGAAGGTCTGACCCGGATGATCAACGACGGCTTCGCCGAGATCATCGCGAAATACCCCTCCGAGTTTCCCGGCTTTGTCGCGCAGGTTTCGCTCGGCAATCCCGAAGCCTCGGTCCGCGAGGCCGAGCGCGCGATCGGCGAGCTCGGCGCCTGCGGCGTGCAGATCTACACCAACATCAACGGCAGGCCGCTCGACTGTCCGGAATTTGCGCCGTTCTTCGCCGCCATGGAAAGGCTCGGCAAGCCTATCTGGATTCATCCGGCGCGCGGCGCCAACCATCCCGATTATCTCTCCGAGACGAAATCGCTGTACGAAATCTGGTGGACGTTCGGCTGGTC
>JBAPYK010000395.1:0-44059 GCA_049284695.1 Rhodoplanes sp.
GCTAGAGCGAGCCTGCCGGCGAAGCGCAGCCGAAATCTCGAAAGTCATTGGCAATCAGACGCATCGGCGCCGGCCGGTCGTCTTGGAGGATGAACAATTGTGGGTCAATGGAATATAGCCGCGAATTGCCCAAGCCTGAGGGAAGGACTTTCCTTAATCCAGGGCCTCCGCAGCCGCCCATTGCTTAGCCACCCGGGGAACGACTTTCGCCGCCCGTGACACCTCGCGTGCCGACCGCTATCTATGCGGTATGGATACGGTCACGGATCAGCTACCCAGCGCCGCCTCGGAATTGTTCGATGGCGAGGCGGCCAAGGCCGACCTCGGTCACATTGCCAAGGACTATGGCGGTCATGAGCACGAACTGCGGCTCGCGGTGGCCCAGCGGCTCAAAACGGCGCTCGGCGAGGGGCGGGCCCGGGCCGAGCAATTGTTATTCGAGGATCGGCAGGGCAGGGCCTGCGCCGTGCGCCTGTCGCAAATGCAGGACGCGATTATCCGCGTCCTCTACGAATTCGCCACCACCCATCTCTATGCCGCCCAGAATCCCTCCGAAGGCGAGCACATGGCGATTGTCGCGACCGGCGGCTATGGCCGCGGCATGCTGGCGCCGGGTTCGGACATCGATCTTCTGTTCCTGCTTCCTTACAAACAGACCGCCTGGGGCGAATCGATCGCGGAGGCGATTCTTTATTGCCTGTGGGACATGGGGCTGAAGGTCGGACACGCGACCCGTTCGGTGGACGAATGCATCCGCCAGGCGCGGGCCGACATGACCATCCGCACCGCCATTCTCGAAGCGCGCTTCCTGTTCGGGGAGCAGAAGCTGTTCGATGAACTCGTGGCGCGGTTCGACAAAGAGATCGCCCAGAGCACGGGCCCGGAATTCGTCGCCTCCAAGCTCGCCGAACGCGAAGAGCGGCTGCGCCGTGTCGGGCAGTCGCGCTATCTGGTCGAGCCGAACGTCAAGGACGGCAAGGGCGGCCTACGCGACCTGCATACGCTGTTCTGGATCGCCAAATATGTCTACCGCGTGCGCAAGCCGGAAGAGCTGATCGATCGGGGGGTGTTCGACCGGCAGGAATACAGCCTGTTTCAGCGGTGCGAGAATTTCCTCTGGTCGGTGCGCTGCCATATGCATTTCGCCACCGCTCGGGCGGAGGAACGACTTTCCTTCGACATCCAGCGCGACATGGCGAAGCGGCTCGGCTACACGACCCATCCCGGGATGCGCGACGTCGAGCGCTTCATGAAGCACTACTTCCTCATTGCGAAGGATGTCGGCGACCTCACCGCCATTCTGTGCGCCGGGCTCGAAAGCCGGCACCAGAAAGAGGTGCCGATGCTCAATCGCTTCGTGGCGCGCCTGCGGAAACGTTCGCCGCGGGTGCTGAAGGAAAGCGACGACTTCGTCGTCGACAACAACCGCATCAATATCGCCGATCCGGACGCGTTCCAACGCGATCCGAAGAATCTCATCCGCATATTCCGCCTGGCGCAGCAGCACAATTTCGCTTTCCACCCCGACGCGATGCACGCCGCAACCCGCTCGCTGCGGCTGATCGACAAGCATTTGCGCGCCGACCTGCAAGCCTATCGCTTGTTCTACGAAATCCTGACGGCGAAGAACGACGTCGAAATCGTGCTGCGCCGGATGAACGAGGTCGGCGTCCTCGGCCGGTTCATTCCCGATTTCGGGCGCGTCGTGTCGATGATGCAGTTCAACATGTACCACCACTATACGGTGGACGAACATTTGTTGCGCTGCGTCGGCGTGCTGGCGGAGATCGAGGGGGGAAAGAACGCGGAGTACGGGCTCGCCAACGGGCTGATGCGCACTATTCTTCCCGAACACCGCGATCTGCTCTATGTCGCGCTTTTCCTGCATGACATGGCCAAGGGCCGCACCGAGGATCACTCGATCGCGGGCGCGCGGATCGCACGCCATCTGTGTCCGCTCATGGGCATGTCACCGGTCGACACCGAAACCGTCGCCTGGCTCATCGACATCCATCTGGTGATGTCTTCGATCGCCCAGTCGCGCGACCTCTCCGACCGCAAGACCATCGAGAACTTCTGCAACATCGTGCAATCGCTCGAGCGCATGAAGCTCCTCACCATCCTCACCACGGCCGACATTCGCGCGGTCGGGCCGGGCGTGTGGAACAGTTGGAAGGCGCAGCTGCTGCGGGCGCTCTATTACGAAGCGGAGCCGGCGCTCACCGGCGGCTTCTCCGAGGTCAATCGGGCGCAGCGCGTCGCCGTGGCGCAAGCGCAGTTCCGCGCCGAGCTTAGCGACTGGCCGCACGAGGATGTCGAGCGCTACATCGCCCGCCACTACCCCGCCTACTGGCTGAAGGTCGACCTCAAGTCGCAGATCGACCACGCCCGCTTCGTCCACGCGGCGGAGGCGGAAAACAAGACGCTTGCGACCAAGTTCGACTTCGACACCCATCGCGGCGTCACGGTGCTGACCGTGCTCACCCCCGATCATCCCTGGCTGCTGTGCCTGATCGCCGGCGCCTGCGCCAAGGCCGGCGCGAACATCGTCGATGCACAGATCTATACGACGACCGACGGGCTTGCGCTCGACACCATCTCGATTTCGCGCGAGTTCGAGCGCGACGACGATGAGACGCGCCGCGCCGGCCGCGTCACCGAGGCGATCGAGGCGGTGCTGCGCGGCGAGCTTAAGCTGCCCGAACTGCTGACGAGACGCGAGCCGCTGAAAGGCCGCATCAAGGCGTTCGCCGTCGAGCCCGAGGTCTCGATCAATAATCAGTGGTCGAACCGCTACACCGTCGTGGAGGTGAGCGGCCTCGATCGTCCCGGCCTCTTGTACGAACTGACCACGACCCTGTCGAAGCTCAACCTCAACATCGCCTCGGCCCATGTGGCGACGTTCGGCGAGCGCGCGGTCGATGTGTTCTACGTCACCGATCTGCTCGGCGCGCGCATCACCTCGGCGCCGCGGATCGCCACCATCAAGCGCGCGCTGCTGCAAATCTTCGCGCCGCGTCCTGAACAACAACGGGCCGCCCCTACCGCCGCCGCGGCGGGGTAGGGGAGAGCTGCTGTCGTTGGATAGCGTCGCAGGGGCAGGTTCCGGGGCGAACCGGAAAAACCTAGCCGCTATGACCGATGCGCGGTAATCAGGCGCGCGCGTTCGCGTCCCGTTCCTTAACGCACCCTTAAAGCGCGGTCGTTAGAGTTTCCGCACGGCCTGCCGGCGTCGTCGCAGGCTGGCCGGGCGGACGGGACATGGCTCGAGCAAAAAAAGGCCAACGAGAGCGCCGTGAGCCCGTGATGGGCGATCCGGCCGATGGGCCGGGCGTTCTCCGCGCCGTGAAGCCCGCGCCTTCGCGTGACAAGGCCGGCGGCAGGGCAAAGTCAACCAAGCGCAAGTGGGGCATCGTCAGATCCCGCGGCGGCGGCGCGCGCGGTGGTTCGCGAATCAGACGCTTCGCCTATTGGCTCGCGGTCGCCACGGTTTGGTGCGTGGTCGCCGGCGTCGGCGTCATCGCCTGGGTGGGAATGCATCTGCCGCCGATCCATTCGCTCGAAATCCCCAAGCGGCCGCCCACCGTCCAAGTCCTCGGACTCGACGGCCACTTGCTCGCGACGCGCGGGGAAATGGGAGGAAGCGCGCTGGCGCTCGCCGTAATGCCGACCTACCTGCCGCAAGCCTTCATCGCCATCGAAGACCGGCGCTTCTATTCGCATGCCGGGGTCGACGTCGTGGGCATGTCCCGCGCGCTCTTTGCCAATCTGGCCCGGCGCGGCATTTCCCAGGGCGGATCGACCATCACCCAACAGCTCGCCAAGAACCTCTTCCTCAAGCCCGAGCGCACCCTCATGCGCAAGCTTGAGGAGGCCATTCTCGCTCTCTGGCTCGAGCGCAAATTCTCCAAGAAGCAGATTCTCGAACTCTATCTCAACCGCATCTATTTCGGCGCCGGGGCCTACGGGGTGGAAGCGGCGGCGCAGCGCTATTTCCGCAAATCGGCGCGGCACGTGACGCTGGCGGAGGCGGCGCTCCTCGCGGGACTCGTCAAGTCGCCGTCGCGCCTGATGCCGACCCGTAACTATGACGGCGCGGAACGGCGCGCCCAACTCGTTCTCGCCGCCATGTCCGAGGCCGGAATGATCACGGAGAATGCCGCCAAGGCCGCGACGCTGCATCCGCCCAAAGTGGTCAAAGCGGGAAGCGGCTCGGCCAACTACGCCGCGGACTGGGTGATGGACGTGGTCAACGATGTGGTCGGCCAGGTCGAGGACGATCTCATCGTCGACACCACGCTCGATCCGGTGATGCAGGCGGCGGCCGAGAAGGCGATCGTCGAGATGCTCGCCCAACGCGGCGAGAAGTTCGATGTCGAACAGGCCGCGCTCGTCGCGATGACGCCCGACGGGGACGTCCGCGCACTGGTGGGCGGGCGCGACTACCAGGAAAGCCCATTCAACCGGGCGGTGACCGCGAAGCGGCAGCCCGGCTCGGCGTTCAAGCCGTTCGTCTTTCTCACCGCAATCGAGCGAGGGCTGACGCCGGACAGCGTCCGCGAGGACAGGCCGATCGCGCTCAAGAACTGGAAGCCGGAGAACTACAAGCGCGAATATTACGGGCCGGTGACGCTCGCGCAGGCGCTCGCCTTGTCGCTCAACACGGTCTCGGTGCGGCTGACGCTCGAATTCGGACCGCCCGCGGTCGCGCGGACCGCGCACCGGCTCGGGATCGTCTCGAAGCTCGAGCCCAACGCCTCGCTCGCGCTTGGCACGTCGGAGGTCTCGCTGCTCGAACTGGTCGGCGCCTATGCGCCGTTCGCCAATGGCGGCTTTGACGTCGCTCCCCATGTGGTGGAACGGGTGCGCAGCGCCGATGGCAAGGTTCTCTATTCTCGCGCGCCGCTCGTGCGTAACCGCATCATTGAGCCCGGCTATGTCGCGATGATGAACCAGATGATGCGCGAAACGATCCGGATCGGAACGGCGCGGCGAGCCGAGCTTCCCGGCTGGCCCGTCGCGGGCAAGACCGGCACCAGCCAGGATTTCCGCGATGCTTGGTTCGTCGGCTTCACCGGCCGGCTCGTCGCCGGCGTCTGGTTCGGCAACGATGATTCCTCGCCGACCAAGAAGTTGACCGGCGGAAGCCTCCCGGTCGAGGCGTGGAGCCGGTTCATGAAAGCGGCCCATCATGGTGTGCCGGTGGTCGATCTGCCGAGCGCATCGGCGCCACTGTCCTTTACGCCGCCCGTAATGTCGTCATCGGCGCATCCGCCGCCTGCATCGTCCCCATCGGGCTATGCGCGCCCCGCGCCAGTTCCGCCCGCGCCGATTCCCCCCGCGCCAATTCCGCCCGCGGCCATTCCGTCCGCAGCTCCTTCCGCGGCCGCGCGCCCGCCGCGCCAGGAGGCGGGCGTCGATGGCTGGCTCCTCGACCGGCTGTGGTCTCGCCGCTGAAGACTCATACGCGGGGCTTGAACGGGCGCGTCCTGATTTTGCGGGTCGTAAACCAGAGCAGCAGGGTGAGGCATCCGGCGGCGGCGATGCCGATGATCATCGGCCAGGCGCTCGCTCCAAGGGCGTGGCCGACGATGGCGCCGACGGTCGCGCCGACCACTTGCTGCACGCTGCCAATGAATGAGGACGCCGCCCCGGCCCGTTCGGGGAAAGGCTGCAGCGCGCTCGCCATCGACAGCGGCAACACAAGGCCAATACCGGCGGAAAAGACGATCATCGGCGCGCCGAGCGCGGCGATGTGCGATGGGGCGAGGCCAACGCTACCGACCAGCAGCAGTCCACCACCCGCGAGTGCGCCGGCGCCGAGTCCGATCGTCCAGTTAAACCCGTGGCGGACGACGAGTTTGGCCCCGATCAGCGTTCCGGCGATGAAGCCCAGACTGGTCACGCCATAAAACAGGCCGAACGCCAAAGGCGACAGTCCGTACAGGCCCTGGAGGACGAAGGATGAGCCGGAGATATAGGCGAACAGGCCGGCATAGCTCGCCGTCGCAATCCCGAGATGGGCGAGGAAGTTGCTGCTTCTCCCCATGACTGCGAAGGAGCGCGCCAACGCGACCACGGGATGGCCGACGGCGGTGCTGCGTCGCGCCGTTTCCGGCAAGAGGCGCGCGACGACGGCGATCGCGGCAAGCCCCGCGACGAAAATGAGGATGAATCCGAAGCGCCAGCCGAAATTTGTCTGGGTGAAGCCGCCGATCATCGGCGCTACGATGGGGGCCACCCCCATGATTGCGCCCATCAGCGATAGTTCGCGCCCGGCGCGCGGCCCTTCGTAGAGGTCGCGCACGATCGCGCGCGCCAGCACGATCACGCCGGCTGCGCCCGCGCCCTGGAGGGCCCGCGCCGCGATCAGCGCGCCGATCGTCGGCGCGATGGAGCACACCAGCGTTCCGACGCAAAAGATGGTGAGGGCGGCGCTGAGCACCGGCTTGCGGCCGAGCCGGTCCGACACCGGGCCATAGACGATTTGCCCGATCGCGAAGCCGATGAGGTACACGGAAATCGTGAGCTGTACCTGAGCCGTCGGCGCAGCGAGCGCGACTTCGATCGCCGGCAGCGACGGAAGGTACAGGTCCATCGCCAGCGGCCCAAGCGCGGTAAGCAGCGCGAGCAGCGCGGTGAGAGCAAAGGTATCGGGGGAAAGCATCGGTAAAAAATGTTTGGGTCCGCGCACCCGTTCCACACTTTCGCGCGGAATGAAAGCGCTCTCGCCAAGCGGGCGAGGGCTGAGCGCGGCGGCGAAGCGGTTGAGAGGTCAGTAATCCGCCATCGACCGCCGCCGGCCGGCGCGAGGGGAGCCCGCCTCGTCAGGGCGCAGGCCATAGCGGTGCAAGTCAGCGCCGTTGAGGTCGAGCCATACCTTTGCGCGCCGCATATCCGGGCAGATGCGATGCAGCAGCCGCCAGAAACGGGGCGAATGGTTCATTTCGATGAGATGGGCCACTTCGTGCGCAGCGAGGTAATCGAGCACGTAGCGCGGGGCGAGAATGAGCCGCCACGAGAACGAGAGCGCGCCCGTGGTCGAACACGACCCCCAGCGGCTGGTCTGATCGCGGATGCTGATGCGCTTGAGCCTCACGCCGAGCCGATCGGCATAAGCGTGCGCGGCTGTTTCGAGATCGCGTTTGGCCTCGCGATGCAAGAAATCCTTGATCCGGCGTTCGATGTGCGAAGGATCGCCGGCAACGCACATCAGCCGCTCGCCGTCACTGCCGATTTCAGTCCAAACCGTTCCGCGCGCGAGGCGCCGATGCACCACGCGATGAGACACGCCGCGCAGCGGCAGCACGGTGCCGGGCGCAAACGGCGCCGCCGTCGGCAAGCGGCACATGCGGGTGGCGATCCAGCCGCCGTGTTTCCGCGCGAAGTCGCATGCTTCCCGCAGGGTGCCGCGTGGCGGCAGGGTGAGGACGACGTCGCGCGTCGCAGCCTGTATCCGCAGCGTGTAGCGGCGCGCTTGGCGATGCCGGCGCAGGCGCACCAGATAGATTTCGTGGTCGAAGACCACTTCGATGGCCTGAGGCTCACTGGGACGGCGATAAAGCATGGCGCGCGACGGCATGGACTTCCTGTTCCGGCCTGATTTGCAAGCCGATAGTGCCACATCCGCAACCCCTTGAAGCCCCCGCCCGGATAAGGGGGCTTTGGGGCGACATCTGGTTAAGCGAACCCGAGCCGCCCGCCACATATTGCGCCCGAAGGGATGAATTACGATTCGCTACTATAGCCCGCCCCGGCGTCCAGAATCAGGCGAAATTGTGCAATCATATCATGAGCTTGACTGTAGCCGCACAAAACGCTTGCCAGTGCGACCGTTTCGGCCCGTGGCGGCTGCTTCGCGAGGGGGTTTCGGAGCAAAAATTCGGCGCGCGGCGCACTTCGCAGCGCCGGTGCCGCTTCGTTTCGTCATTGGCGCCGCGATTGCTCGATCATGTTGCAGGGCGCGCGCAGGCGCTCGATACGAAATGCGCCGGCGTTCGAAAAAAAGCCTGAAGCGGACATCGAGAAGGCCCATCGATCGCAGGAGAGCGTCCGCGAGTAGCGGCGCCTATGCTGAGCTTAGCCCTGCAAACCTTTGACGATGGGCGTGCGCGCGGCGCGAACGGCTGGAAGCAGTCCGCCGATCAGTCCGACGGTCAGGGCGAGCGCTAGGCCTTGCGCGATCAGAGCCGGCGTCAGCTTGAAGCTGAACACCACCTGCGTGAAACCGGCGCCGAGCGTTGAAGTGGTGAATCCGTCGAACACGAGATAGGTCGCAACGGCTCCCAACGCGCCTCCGATGCCGGCCAGGAGCAAAGACTCCGAGAGCGTGCCGATGAAAGCCGGGAATCCGCCGAAGCCGATCGCGCGCAGCGTCGCAATCTCGACCGAACGGGCGGCGACCGAGCTGTACATCGTATTGAGCGCCCCGGCGAGCGCGCCGAGCGCCATCGCAATCGCAAGCGGCCAACCGAGCTTCTGGATCAGGTCGAAGGTTTGCGACGATTGCTCGGCGAAGTAATCCCGCTCCGACTTGACATCCAGCTTGAGGCGCGGCTCGGTATCGGCAAAGCGCTTCAGTTCGGCAAGCGCGGCCGGACTGTCGATGCGGGCGCGGACCGTCTGAAACACATTGTTGCGGTTGAACAGGCTCTGCACGACCGGCAGGTCGCCCCAGATTTCCGATTCGAACACGCTTCCGTCGGCGGCGAACACCCCGACCACCGTCCACTGTGTGGTCAGGAACTTTACCTTGGACCCGAGGTCGAAGCCCTGGAACTGGCTCACCAAGCTCTTGCCGACCACGATCTCGTTGGCGCCGGGATTGAACATGCGCCCCGCGACGAGCGCGATGTCCTTGCGAATGGCGGCGCCTTCGGCGCCGATTCCCCGTAACGGGATATTGGCCTTGGTCTGGGTCGACCGCTTGATCCCGTCCACGACGATATAGAGTTCGGCCGATACGAGCGGCTTGCCATCGGCGCCGCGGGCGATGCCCGGGCCGTCCTCGATCAGCCGGGCCTGTTCACGCGTAATGACGCTGTTGATCTCAGACTGCGAGCCTCCGCGGAGCACGATCGCGATGTCCTCGGCGCCCGTGCTCTTCAGCGTGCGTTGAAAGCCGTTCGCCATGGCGAGGAACGAGAGCAGCACCATGACGACCAGGCCGACGGCGACGACGGTCGACAGGGAGAGCCAAAAACGCTGCGGAATGCTCCGGATATTGATGATCGTGACCGCGGCGATTTGCAGGAACAGCGAGCGCATGGCTCAGCCCCGCCCCATAGCGTCGGCGATCTTGAGGCGGAATGCGTGGATCGCCGGTGCAAGGCCGGTCGCAACCCCGAGGCCGATCATCAGAATGAGCGCGATCGCAAGGATTGACGGCTCAAGCGTGAGGCCCGGAACGAAATTGGTCAGGCTTTGGCGCAAGTTGATGATCGCCAGCGCAGCGAGCGCGATGCCGGGAACGCCGCCGATGAAAGCGAGAAGCACGGTCTCGCCGAGAATGAGCCGCAATACCCGCCCCCCGGAAAAACCGAGCGTCTTGAGAACGCCGATTTCGCGCGTGCGCTCGCGCACGGCCATCACCATGGTGTTGCCGACGATCAACAGGATGGTCACGAAGGCAGCGCCGACCACCAGTTGGACGATGAGCGCAATGTTGCCAAGCTGGGCCACAAACGCCTTGTTGAAGGCTTTCTCGGTATCGGTCGCCGTCTCATAGGAAGAATTGGCGAAGCTTCGGTCGATCGCCTTGGCGACCCTGTCGTTGACGTCAGGGGCGGTGGTCTGCAGCACCAGCCAGCCGATTTTATCGTTGCCGAAAGAGCGGGTCTCATTGAGATAGTCGTAATGAAAGAACATTCGGTTGGTGTCGGCCTGCGGTTTGCGCTTGCCGAAGATGCCGACAATGGTCATGTCCCAGCTGCGCGAGCCGTTCTTCTGCGAAAAGATGCTGCTGCCGATCGGCACGCGGTCGCCGACCTTCCACCCCCATTTCTTCGCCACGGCGTCACCGACCAGCACTCCCGTGCGCTCCCGGAGAAAAGCTTCGCGCATCTCCGGGGTGATGACATAGTCGCTGTCGACGACCTGCAGATAGGTTTCAGGCTCGACCGCAAAGGCGATCAAGAAGTTCTTCGGGTCCTGGAAGTAGCCGCCGAACCAGTTGGCGTATGTTGCGAGCCGCACGCCTTCTATCGCGCGCACGCGGTTGAAATAAGCGACCGGCATCGGCTGGGTGAAATTGATCTTGTTCACCACCACCAGCCGGTCGTCTTCCGCCACGGTCTCACCGGAGTTGAAGGCGCGCTCGAAAGCGGCAAGGACGCCAAAAATCGCAAAAGCGATCAGGATTGAGACGATCATCAGCACCGCCCGCAACTTCTTGCGGAACAGGTTCTTGCGGATGAGGACGAAGTCGTTCACGCCGCGAGTTCCTTCTCGACGAAGTGCCCCTTGTCGAGGTGGAGGATGCGGCGGGCGTATCGCGCGGCGGCCGGGTCGTGCGTCACCATCACGATGGTCTTGCCCAGTTCGCGGTTGAGGATGCTCAGCATCCCGAGGATTTCGTCGGCGGAATGGCGGTCGAGGTCGCCGGTCGGTTCGTCGCAGAGCAAGAGCTTCGGGTCGGACACGATCGCGCGGGCGATCGCAACCCGCTGCTGCTGGCCGCCCGACATCTCGCGCGGATAATGCTTGGCGCGGTCGGCGAGATTGACGATCTTCAGCGCCGTCTCGACATGTTCTCGCCGCTCCGCGGAATGAAGATTGGTGAGCAAGAGCGGCAGTTCGACATTCTGCGCCGCGGTCAACATCGGCATGAGATTGTAGAACTGAAAGACGAAGCCGATATTGGCGGCGCGCCAACGCGCGAGGTCCCCCTCCGAGAGCGTGTCGATGCGCGTGCCGGCGATGTGGATCTCGCCGCCGTCAGGGCGGTCGATGCCGCCGAGCAGATTGAGCAGCGTCGTCTTGCCGGACCCCGACGGGCCCATCACCGCGACGAAGTCCTTTGTCGGGATCGTCAGGTCGAGCCGTTCAAAAATGTCGATCGTCTCCCTGCCTTTCACGAAGCCCTTGGAGACATGGAGCAAAGCAACGAGTATGTCGGACATCGACATAAGTTCTCCGGTGCGAGCGGGGCGTAGGACGACTACTGCGCCGATGAGGTCTTGGCGCCAGCGAGGCCGTTGCCTTCGAGAAACGTCACCTTTACGGCCATGTCGGGCAAAATGCGCGGGTCCTTTTCCCGGAACCCGATCCGCACCCGCACGGTCGCCTTTTCGCGGTTGGCCGTCGGCACGATCGCGATGACATAGGCCGGTATCGTCCATTCTGGATAGGCGTCGAGCACGGCGGCGACCGCGCCGTCCTTCTGGACGCGGCCGATGAACGCCTCGTTGACGTCCACTTCGATCTCGATCGAATCCATGTCGACAATGGTGCAGATGCCGGTGCGGGTAAAGCTGCCGCCCGCCGAGAGGGGGGAAATCATCTCGCCGGGCTGTGCGCTGCGGTCGACCACGACGCCGCTGAATGGCGCGCGGATGCTGTGCTGATCGAGCACCTCGCTGTACCGCTCGGCTTCGAGCTTTGCGGTCTCGAATTGGGCGCGCGCCTGGTTCAAGTGGGCGCGCAGCACGTTGACCCGCGATTCGGATCGGGTCATTTCGGCTTCGCTGGCGAAGCTCTTTTGCGCGAGGCTCTGAGTGCGGGTATAGATGCGCTCGGCCTCGCGCAGATCCGCGGCGATGGCGGCGACCGCGGCTTCCGCCCCCTTGGCGCGCGATTGCGCCAGGGCAACGTCGGTCTCGGTCAGCCTGCTCTTGATGCGAGCGAGGACCTGCCCCGCCTTGACGTGCATGCCTTCCTCGACCAGCACCTCGGTCACTTTCCCGGTGATCTCGGCCGCGACCGTCGCTTTGCGGCGGGCGACGACATAGCCGGATGCGGCAAGCCCGCCCGAACGCGCGCGCGAAACGGCGGAATGTTCGGGGGCCGCAGCGCGTAAGGTCGGCTCAGCGCTTGCTGTGGAAACCGCCGCCGCCCGTCCCGCTTCGTCACTTGGTAAAACGAACCAGAGGGCAGCGCCCGCGATCACGAACGCCCCCAGCGTGGCCAATGTCCAACCCGGACGCAGACGCTGCAGTTGCGGCGTGCGCCGCGCCCGCGGTTTTTCCCGGTCGATCGCCAGGGAGTTAAGCAGCTTGGTTCGGTCGTCCATGTCCTGCTCCGACGATCGCCGCTCGGGCGATAACGCCGTACGTTCTTGACGCTCCAGCGTAACTCCGGAAGTCCCGCTCCGTGGCAACGAGACGTATCCGCCAAGTGCGGCGCTTATAGGTTAATTGCGTCGAAACGATTACCCAATGGAAGTTTGCGTATTGTTACCCGCTGAGACAATTCGGCTATCCACCTAGAAGGGCCCAACGGACCAACACCAGCGTTGCGCCGGTTGAAACAAGGGCGATTCCGAGCGAGACAAGCGCTATGCCGAGTCCGACAGGTGACTCCCAACTGTGCCAGGCGCTTCTGCTTATGGCGTTTCCTTCGGCCGTCGCGGCGGTTGGGTCGTATATTCGATCGGGCGTTTGCATGGCCGTTTCTCTCACTGCCGGTCTAAGACGTGCAACGCTGCGTCTTGTCTCCTAAGTATCTTCGTATATAAGATATACACTGTATAAGGGAAAAGGTCAACACGGCCGTGGCCACACGCGGACAGCGCCTTCGGGAACTCGAAACCGCCATGCGCGAAGCGAGCGGGCTTGGCGTCGTTTTCAGCAGCGTCGTGGCGGACCATCTGGGGATTTCCAGCCGGGACCTCGAATGCCTCGACATGATCGTCCTGAAAGGCCGCGTGACGGCCGGAGAGCTCGCGGCCGCCACTGGCCTTACCACCGGAGCGATCACCGGCTTGATCGATCGGCTCGAGAAGGCGCGCTTCGCGTGTCGCGAGCGCGACGATCGGGATCGGCGCAAGGTTTTCGTTCGCGCGCTTCCACGCGTCGAAACCGACATCATGCCGCTCTATGCCTCGCTTCAATCCCGGATGCATGCGCTCATGGATGAATTGTCCGATCAGGACATCGACCGCCTGCTTGCATTCTTCTCGGCATCACGGGACGCATTGCTGAGCGAAATCTCCGCGATGAAGTCTTCGGGCGGCGTTGTTGAACCCGGCCCGGGCTCCGACAGGAAAATGATGAACCGACCGGCTCGGTGAGGAATAGGCATGGCTTACGAACTTTATTATTGGCCGACGATCCAGGGTCGTGGCGAGTTCGTGCGGCTGGCGCTCGAGGAGGCGGGCGCACGCTATGTCGACGTCGCGCGTGGATCGAAAAAGGAGGGCGGCGGAATGCCGGCCATGTTCGCGCTGCTCGACGGCACGAAAGTGGACCGCCCGCCCTTCGCCCCGCCATTCCTGAAATCCGGCCGGCTGCTGATCGGGCAGACCGCAAACATTCTGATGTTTCTCGGAGCTCGGCACCAGCTCACCCACGCCAGCGAGGCAGGTCGACTGTGGACCAACCAGCTCCAGCTGACCATCGCCGATTTCGTCGGCGAAATTCACGACACCCACCATCCGGTCGGCGCGAGCCTCTATTACGAGGAACAGAAGGAGGAGGCCTCACACCGCGCCGCCGAGTTCCGCGCCCAGCGCGCCCCGAAGTTTCTGCGCTATTTCGAGACCGTGCTCTCCCGCAACGGAAGCGGGAAACATCTCGTCGGCGGTTCGCTCAGTTATGCCGACTTGTCGCTGTTCCAGGTGGTGGCGGGGCTCCGCTACGCCTTTCCGCGGATGATGAAACGTCTGGAGCGCAAGCTGCCGCGTGTCGCTGCGCTGCACGACCGCGTGGCCGCGCGTCAGCGCATCGCCGCGTATTTGTCCTCCGACCGCCGGCTTCCGTTCAACGAAGACGGGATTTTCCGGCGCTACCCCGAGCTTGACGATTAAAGCGTCCACGAGCGCGGCGTCGTTCGTGCGGACTCAGGCCGCGCTGCCCGGCGCGGGTTCGAGCGCCGGCTCCAACACCGGCTCCAGCACCGGGACCAGGCGGCGCTTCTCGCGTCGCGCCGGGACCGCGCGATAGACCTGTTTCATCGCCTCGACGATATGCACGCCCGCGAACGGCGCCGAGATGGTGCGGCCGGCGCGCTCCCAGGCGACCGCCGAGCGAATGAGCCAGCCGCGAGCGATCGGCGGCATGTAGAGCGCTTCCCCCCAGGACGTGGGCGTAAACGACGTCTCTTTCAGCAGGTGGATGATCTGCGAGCGCGAATAGGGTCGGCCGTGGCCGAAAGGGGTCGTATCCATCCGCGCCCACAGCCCGCGCCGGTTGGGGATCACCAGGAGCAGCCGCCCGCCCGGGGCCAGTACGCGCCAGACTTCGCGCAGCAAGGAGGGTGCGTCATCCGACACTTCGAGCGCGTGGACCAAGATGATGCGATCGACCGATAGGTCGGGGAGGGGCAGGTCGTACTCCTCGACCAGCGCCGCCAGCGCCGGCCGGGCGGACGGCCATTTGATCACCCCTTGCGCCGCGGGCATGAAGGCGAGGCAGCGCTCGGCTTCGTCGCGGAACAGGCCGAGATAGGGTGTGGGGTAGCCGAGGCCGACCACGCGGTCGCCCCGCGTATCCGACCACCGCGCCCTGATCCCAACGCCGATGAAACGCCGCGCGAGCGTGCCGAGTTGCTGGGTATAGAAATTGCGCAGATCGACGACGTCGAGCGACATGACGGTCTATCGAATGGCTCGCCTGTTCGGGCGGATCGAAAAAAGGGGCCCGGCTGAGCCGAGCCCCCCAATCTAGCAGGCAGCAGACATGACGGGCAGCCCCGCCCGCCCGCCAGTCCTCGCGCGCCTTAGCGCTCCACGCACATGGCGATGCCCATGCCGCCGCCGATGCACAGCGTGGCGAGGCCCTTCTTGGCGTTGCGCTTTGCCATCTCGTACAGAAGCGTCGTCAGGATGCGGGTGCCGGAAGCGCCGATCGGGTGACCGAGGGCGATGGCGCCGCCATTCACGTTGACCTTGCTGAGGTCCCAACCAAGGTCCTTGTTCACGGCGCAGGCCTGCGCGGCGAAGGCTTCATTGGCCTCGATGAGGTCGAGGTCCTCGATCTTCCAGCCGGCCTTCTTGAGCACGGCGCGGGTGGCCGGGATCGGGCCGGTGCCCATGATCGCCGGGTCGACGCCGGCATGCGCCCAGGCGACGATGCGGGCGAGGATTGGGTGGCCGCCCTTCTCGGCGTCGCTCCGCCGCATCAGCGCGACCAGGGCGGCGCCGTCATTGATGCCTGAGGCATTGCCGGCCGTCACCGTGCCATCCTTCTTAAAGGCCGGGCGAATCTTGGCGAGTTGATCGACCGTAACGCCGTGTCGCGGGAACTCGTCGGTGTCGACGATCTTGTCGCCCTTTCGGTCCTTGATGGTGACCGGCACGATCTCGTCCTTGAAGCGGCCCGACTTCTGCGCGGCTTCCGCTTTGTTCTGCGAAGCAGTGGCGAACTCGTCCTGCATCTGCTTGGTGATCTGATACTTCTCGGCAACGTTCTCGGCGGTCATGCCCATGTGGTACTTATGGAAGACGTCCTGCAGGCCGTCATAGAGCATGCTGTCGGTGAGCTCGAGATGCCCCATCTTCACGCCGGTGCGCAGATAGGCGAAGTGCGGCGCCAGCGTCATCGACTCCTGGCCGCCGGCGAGCACCACGTCGGCATTGCCCTCGACAAGCTGCTGGGCGCCAAGCGCGACCGACCGCAGCCCGGAGCCGCAGAGCTGGTTGATGCCCCAGGCCGGCGCCTCGACCGGGATGCCGGCGTTGATGGAGGCCTGGCGGGCGGGGTTTTGGCCCTGACCGGCCACGAGAATCTGGCCGATAATGACTTCGGAGACCTGCTTAGGATCGAGCTTGGCGCGCTCCAGGAGCGCCTTGATGGCGATCGAGCCCAGGTCATGGGCGGGCACGGTGCTGAATACACCGTTGAAACTGCCGACTGCCGTACGCGCTGCGCCTACGATGACGATGTCGTCTGTCATTCCGAGTGCTCCTTCTTGTGGTTCGATCGGCGGTGGAAGCGGAGTTGCGATCCGCTACGCAAGCCGGCCTTTTCTGCTTATTCGGCCCGCGGGATCGGGCCCGTGACTGCATGGCTATTACGGCGCCTTTGTCGGGCATACCCGGCAGCTGGTCAATGCTGTTCTCTTGACCCGACGGGGGACGGTCGGAGCCGCTGCGCCGACCACCCCCGCCCGGGCAGGCGGGCGGCGCTCGGCGTGCGAGGAAGCAGTTGCACAAAACGGTAGCCCGTTTCAAGAAAAGGGCTTATTTTTTTTTCGTGGGCCGCGCAAAAAGACATGAGCGCCATGCTCGCATCAGAATTCACGCCGGCATGCCGGCCAATAGCGAACATTCTCATGGCCAAGTCCGAATCTCCGGTCATTATCAAGAAGTACGCCAACAGACGACTCTACAACACTGGAACGAGCACCTATGTCACGCTCGAAGACCTCGCGACCATGTTGAAAACGGGCGAGGACTTTGTCGTCTACGACGCTAAGACTGGCGAGGACATCACCCGTTCCGTCTTGACCCAGATTATCTTCGAGCAGGAGAGCAAACAGGGGCAGAACCTCTTGCCGATTACCTTTCTCCGTCAGCTCATCCGGTTCTACGGCGACAGCATGCAGATGCTGGTGCCGCGTTATCTTGAGAGCTCGCTCGACTTGTTCTCGCGCGAGCAGGAAAAGTTCCGCGAACAGATGGCTCAGGCTTGGGGGGTCGGCCGCCTCGGGACGATCGAGGAACAGGTCCGGCGCAATATGGATATATTCCAGCGCGCCTTCGCGATGTTCACTCCGTTTGCCCGGCATGAAGGTCAGGGCGATGAGGCCAATGAGGCGGCGAAGGCCGACCACCCGGTCGACGAGATCGACGATCTCAAGCGGCAGCTCGAAGAGATACAGAAGCGGCTCGACCGGCTGAGCGCGGCGGAGGCCGACAAGACGAAAGCCTGAGGCCGAAAGGCTACGCTGTCGGGGAGACGTGGGCGCGAGCAAGTCCGCGCGTCAAGGCTTGAGCGTTTGCTCGACGCCTTCGAAATCGACCTTGGGGCGCGCCGCTTTCAGCGAGAACGCAAAGCCTCCGATCAGGTCGACGAAGCAGGTCACCAGCAACAGGAAGAAGGTCGGCGTCGCCGCCTTCTCCACAAACAGGAATTCGACCAGCATGCCGATAAACAGCAGCAGCGACAGCAGGTGGTCGACGACGCCGCGCCGCGCCATCTGAATTAACTTGGTCACCTCCAGAAACAGAATGAACACCGAAATCGCGATGAGCGTGTCGCCGAGGGTCAAGGTCCAGGTCGCGTGCGACGGCAATGGGACATGCGCGAGCGGCGCCGTCCACTCGAGCCCAGGCAGCAGAAAGGCTATGATATTGTAAAACGCGAAGGGCATGATGAGCAGCGGCACCCCGACCAGGAACATCGCCGTCTCCTCCACTTCGCTCCCGCGCAGATTCGCCGCTTGGAGCGAATTCCGTTCCAATGGAATAGGAATTCGCTCTCGTTATCCTTTTAGTGGTCGCATTTTCTGCGGCGAACCGGTTCCCACTTCGCCGGAAAATGCTCCGCCAGATCGCCGGCCGAGGACTTACTCCTCGGTCTTTTTCTTGAGGACCTGGCGCCCGCGATACATGCCCGTCTTCAGATCGATGTGGTGCGGGCGGCGAAGTTCGCCTGAATCTTTGTCCTCGACATAGGTCGGCGCCTTCAACGCGTCGGCCGAACGGCGCATGCCTCGCCGGGACGGCGAAGTCTTTCTCTTCGGCACAGCCATAGCGTCAGTCTCCTCAAGAACAGGTCGCGCTGGCGCGCGCCGAAAGCCATTTGTGAAGGCCGCGCTTATAGAGCAAGGGCGCAGCCGAGGCCAGCGCATTTTCTTGCGACGCCGGAGCACGTTCGCCGCAGGACACGCGACGGCCCCACGCATGTCCCGCTGAGCGATCCTATTCGATCGAGCGCCGATCTCCTAATGGCGCGCCCGCGGCGCGAGGCAGGCGGCGATCCGCGGGGTCGCGGCGCGCCGCTCATAGATTCCGGCAAGCCGGCGCAACCCCGGACCCGCCCGGCCCGGATTGCGCTTGGTGGGGTTGGGGAGGGCGGCAGCCAGCAGCGCAGCCTCGTTGCGCCTGAGATCGCGTGCCGATTTGCCGAAGGCCCGGCGCGCGGCGGCTTCCGCCCCGAATTCGCCATTTGGCCCCCATTCCGCAATGTTGAGATAGATTTCGAGCAGCCGCCGCTTGCCGAGAACGAGGTCGAGCCAAAGCGCAAGCGGCGTTTCAAGAAACTTCCGCAAAAAGCTGCGTCCCGGCCACAAAAATAAGTTCTTCGCCGTCTGCTGCGAGAGCGTGGAAGCGCCGCGCAGATCGCTGAGCGAGTCGGCGTCCCCGATCGCGTCGCGGATTTCGACAAGGTCGATGCCGGGGTGACGGCAGAACCGGGCGTCTTCGGCGACGATGACCAAGACTGGCAGACTCTCGGCCATCGCCTCGAGGGGGACCCAAGGACGCTCGACTCGTGCGCCGGCCGCCCACCGCGACAGCATCAGGGTCGAGACGGGCTCGCCGAACAAATAAAACGGCGCGAGCAAATAGGGCAAAAGCAGGAGGCCGGCCAAGATGACGGCGGCAAGCTTGAGCGCGCGGAGCCAGAAAGGCCGAAGGGAGATCGAAGCAGCCATGTGCGCTATCTTACCCGGGCGGCGGTGCGCCGGTCCTTGAACGCCAAGCAGTGTCCTTACAATTTGGTGGCTCGATGTCGGCAACGGGCTATTACGAGACCCTGCTATCCCTGCTGGCGGTGCTGGCGGCAGTCGCGTTGCTCGCGCGGCGCCTCAACACCGCGCCCTCGATTCTGCTCGTAGCGGCAGGCGTTGCGCTCGCGCTTATTCCCGGCATTCCCGCGATCGAACTGTCGCCCCAATTCGTGCTCCTGATCGTTTTGCCGCCGCTGATCTATTCGGCCGGCGTCGCAATGAGTTGGCGCGAGTTCCGCTTCAACCTCCGACCGATCGCGCTGCTTGCCTTCGGCTGCGTCGTGTTCACGACCTGCGCGGTGGCGGCGGCGGCCCATTACGTGCTGGCGCTGCCGTGGAGCATCGGATTTCTGCTCGGGGCCATCGTGTCTCCGCCCGACGTGGTTGCGCCGCTTGCGCTGGCGCGGCGGCTCGGCCTGCCGCGCCGACTCGTTGTCGTGCTCGAAGGGGAGGGACTCGCGAACGACGCAACCGCGCTCGTCCTCTATCGCTTTGCGGTCGCGGCCATCAGCACGGGGGCATTCTCGTTCCCGGAAGCGGCGGCGACCTTCGGCGCGATCGTCATCGGCGAGATCGCCTATGGCGTCGGGGTCGGCTGGGTCAGCCTGCGCTTGCGCCACTGGGCGCGCGATCCCCGCGTCGAGATCACATTGTCGCTGATGACGCCCTATCTCGCCTACTGGATTCCGGAACATCTCGGCGGCTCCGGCGTGCTCGCGACGGTCGCCGCCGGCCTCTATGTGAGCTGGAACGGGCCGCGCCTGATCTCCTCGGCGACACGCCTGCAGGGCGTTTTTTTCTGGGACCTTCTCATTTATCTCATCGAGGGTTTCGTTTTCCTGGTGACCGGGCTGCAGGCGCGCACGCTGCTCGAACGCATCGGCGGCGCCTCCGCGGGCGAGCTTCTGCTCGGCGTCGTGGTCACGACGCTTGTGTGCATTATTGCCCGGTTCGTTTGGGTGTTTCCGGCGGCCTATCTGCCGCGCCTGCTGATTCCGGCGATACGACGCCGCGATCCTTATCCGCCCTGGCGGGTGCCCTTCATGCTCGCCTTCGTGGGCATCCGCGGAGTGGTGTCGCTTGCCGCCGCGCTCGCAGTTCCGTTCACCTTGCAAAATGGCGCGCCGTTTCCCCATCGCGAGACCATTCTTGTCACAGTTTTCGGCGTCATCATTCTCACGCTGGTCGGTCAAGGCTTGCTGATGCCCGCGGTGGCGCGGTGGCTGCGGTTACCGCAACTGGCTGCGCGGGAGAAATTTGAGGAGAAGGAAGCCGAATTGCAGGCGCGCCGCGCCGCGCTCGCCGCCGCCGAGCGGCGGCTGCAAGCGCTCGGCGACGCGAACGGGCTGAAGGATGACGCGGCCGCGCATTTGAGCGCGCGCAACCACCAGCGGTCGTTGCACATGCCGCAAATGCTTGAGAAGAGTTCGGCGACTACCGCGACGAACGCGCAGCTTCACCTCGAGCTGATCAAGGCCGAGCGCGAATTTCTCCATGAGCTGTTGCGCAAGGGCGAAATCACCGACGAATCCCGCCGCCTGATCGAGCGCGAGCTCGATCTCGAGGAGGCGAGCATCTTCTGCAATCGCGACGCTTACGAGCCGCCCTTGTAAGGCTGGCCCGGAGTGTTCCGCCTACCGCCGTCGTTCGGCTAGCAGCTCGCGATAAAGGTCGGCGTAGTGGCGCGCCGGACGGCGCCAGGACACGTCGGCGGCCATGGCGTTGCGTTGCGCCCGCCGCCATACGCGCGCGTTGCGCCACAGCGCGGTCGTCCGCAGGATCGCCGCCTCCAGCATGCCGACCGTCGGCGTGAACTGGACGCCGGTGCCGAAGCCTTCGGCTACCGCCATTTCGTTGCAGTCGATCACGGTGTCGGCCAGCCCGCCGACCCGGCTGACGATCGGCAGCGTGCCATAGCGCAGCGCGCACAGCTGCGGCAGGCCGCACGGCTCGAAGCGCGAGGGCATCAGCAGCGCGTCGGCGCCCGCCTGGATCAGATGGGCGAATTCCTCGTCATAGCCGATTACGCAGCCGATCCGCCCCTCATGGATGCGCGCAGCGTCCATGAATCCCCGCTCCAGCGCCCGTTCGCCGGTGCCGAGCACCACGAGCTGCGCGCCGGTCGCGAGCAGCGTCGGCAGAACGGCGACGAGCATGTCGAGTCCCTTTTGCCAGGTGAGGCGACTGATCACGCCGAACAGCAGCTTGTCGGCGGTCTCGAGCTTCATTTTCTCCTTGAGCACCGCTTTATTGGCGATGCGCGGCGCGATGCGGCGGGCGTCGAAATTGGCGGCGATCAATGGGTCGGTCGCCGGATTCCAGACGTTGTAGTCGATGCCGTTGAGAATGCCGGTGAGTCGCTCGGTGCGGACGCGCAACAGCCCGTCGAGGCCCATGCCGAATTCCGGCGTGCGAATCTCCGCCGCATAGGTTGGCGAGACGGTGGTGATGCGGTCGGACAAGGCGAGCGCCGCCTTGAGAAAACCGATCTCGCCGTGGAACTCGACGCCTTCAATGCTGTAAGCCTGCGGCGGCAGCTTCAACAGATGCATGAAGGACGAGGGAAACAGGCCCTGAAACGCAAGGTTATGCACCGTGATCAAGGTGCGCGGCCCGCGCTCGTAGCCGTAGCGGAGATAGGCGACCGCAAGCCCGCCCTGCCAATCATGCGCGTGGAGAATATCGGGCGTGAAGGCGGCAATCTCGCCTGCGCCAATTCTCGCCGCCACCAGGCTGAGCGCGCCAAAGCGCAGCGCGTTGTCGGCCCAATCCTTGCCGTCCGGTCCGTGATACGGCCCGCCGGGCCGCCGGTAGAGATGCGGCGCATCGATGACGATGAGCTCGATGCCCTTCGCCTGCCCCTGAATCAGACGCGCCGGCCCGCCGAACAGATCGTGGAATTCATGGATCGTCTCGCCGGCGGGCAGAGCGTCGATGACGGAAGGGTAGCCGGGCGTCAACGTGACGACCCGTACCCCTTCCGGCAAGAGCGCTTGCGGCAGAGCGCCCGCTACGTCGGCGAGGCCTCCGGTTTTGATGAACGGGTAGACCTCGGAAACGACGAAGAGAGCGGTGATCTGCGACGCTGTCACAAGCGGTCGATCATGTTCTGAGTGATCAGACAGATACCGCGCTCGGTGCGGCGAAACCGCTTGGCGTCCAGCTCCGGATCTTCGCCGACCACGAGTTTGGCAGGAATACGGACCCCCTTATCGACCACCACGTTGCGCAGGCGCGCGCCGCGGGCGATGTCGACATTCGGAAGGATCACTGAATTATCGACGAACACATAAGAGTGGATGCGTGAGCCGCTGAACAGCAGCGAGCGGCGGATGGAGGCGCCGGAAATGATGCAATCGCTCGCTACCAGCGATGAAATCGCGATGCCGCGTCTTCCCTGCTCGTCGTGCACGAATTTGGCCGGCGGCGAGATTTCCGCGAAGGTCCAGATCGGCCAGTTGTGGTCGAACAGGTCGAGCTGCGGCACCACCGCCGTGAGGTCGATATTCGCCTCCCAATAGGATTCGATCGTGCCGACGTCGCGCCAATAAGGCTCAGATTCCTCGCGCGAGCGCACGCAGGAGCGCGAGAACGGATGGGCGACCGCCTTCCCGTATTTGACGAGGTAGGGAATGATGTCCTTGCCGAAATCATGGCCTGAATGCGGATCGGCGGCATCGCGGCGCATCTGATCGATCAGGAAGCGCGTGTTGAAGGCGTAGATGCCCATGCTCGCCAGCGCCTGGTTGGGATTGCCAGGAATATGCGGCGGGTTCGGTGGCTTCTCCACGAAATCAATGATGTTGTCCTTCTCGTCGACATGCATCACCCCGAATGCGGTCGCTTCCCTGACCGGGACTTCCAGCGCTGCGACGGTGATGTCGGCGTTCTGGTTGACATGCTGTTGGAGCATAAGCTCCACGTCCATCTTGTAAACGTGGTCGCCCGCCAGAATGACCATGTATTCCGGGCTGTAGGTCTCGATGATGTCGATGTTCTGGTAGACGGCGTCGGCGGTGCCGGCATACCAGCTGGCGCCGGCGATGCGCTGGCTCGCCGGCAAGATATCGAAGCTCTCGTTGCGTTCGGGGCGGAAGAAGTTCCAACCCCGTTGCATGTGCCTGATCAGGCTGTGCGCTTTGTACTGGGTGGCGACCCCAATGCGGTGAATGCCGGAATTGAAGGCGTTCGAGAGCGCGAAGTCGATAATGCGGGACTTGCCGCCGAAATAGACGGCAGGTTTGGCGCGATTGTCACAAAGTTCGTGGAGCCGGCTTCCGCGTCCGCCCGCGAGCACATAGGCCATCGTCGAGCGGGCAAGGGGCCCGGACCTGGTATGGTTGATCGGCACGGATATGCCTCGTCTTCTTTTTGCTGCCTCCTGGTCGCTGCACCGCTTGCCGTGCTCGTCGACGTGCGTGAATGACCATGAAGTCCAAGTGAATTAGGATCGAATGTAAGCTTCTGTAGCATAGCGCCGCATCATGCGGGCACTGTTAAACACCGCGCCGATTTTGGTGATTGCCTGTTGCATCATCCACAGCCAGCGGGCGCGGTTATCGTAATACAACGGAAGAACGACGTTTTCGAGTTTCGTGTAAAGCTCCTCTGCATGCGCGGCGGCGGACGGGTCGCTCCCGTCCTTGCCGATCGCCCATCCGGTGACGCCCTCTTCGCAGCCCTCGAGCCACCAGCCGTCGAGGACGCTGAAGTTGAGAACGCCGTTGAAAGCGGCCTTCATGCCGCTGGTTCCCGATGCTTCGAGCGGCGGGATCGGATTATTCAGCCACACATCGCTGCCGGAAACGAGTTTGAGCGCCAGCGCCATGTCGTAGTTCGGTACGAACGCCATGGGGATCCCTTTGAGCGTCCGCATGTCGTGATGGATCTTGCGGATTATTCCTTTACCCTCGAAGTCGCGCGGGTGCGACTTGCCAGCCATGACGAGCTGGAACGGGTAGCGCTTATTGATCGCGCGCAGCCGATCGAGATCGGTGAACAGGAGGTCCGGCCGCTTGTATCCGGTCATGCGCCGCGCAAAGCAAATCAAGGGCGCGTCCGGCGTCATCTTCGCGCCGACCGTGTTCTCGATGACGGCGATCAACTCGCGCTTGGCTTGCTGATGCGCGGCCCACAGCGCATCGGGCGCCACTTGATCGGCCTTCAGCAGGTCCTCAGGCTCATGCCCCCAATGCGGGACGAGGTTCTTGAGGAGATTGAAGATGGCGGGATGCATCCAGGTGCGCACATGCGCGCCATTGGTGATCGTATTGATCTTGAATTCGGGAAACATGTGCTGCGCCGTCTCGGCGTGGCGGCGGGCGACGCCATTGGCGTAACGCGAGAGGCTGAGCGCGAGCCGCGACATGTTGAGGCGGTCCCGACCGGCCAGCAGTTTGAGCTGTTCGATTTCGATCAAGTCGCCGACAATGCGGCGGACATCGCCATAGTCGAAGCTATCGTGCCCCGCTTCCACCGGCGTGTGGGTGGTAAAGACGCATTTCTCGCGTACGGCGTGGACATCGTATTTGAACGGTTCGGGGACGCCGGGAATGGGCGTGATGCGGTGTTGGTCGAGCAGCGCCAGGCACAGGAACGCGGCGTGGCCTTCGTTGAGATGGTAAGTCTCGATTCTGAATCCGAGCGCGCGCAACACCCGCACCCCGCCGATGCCGAGTACGGCTTCTTGCTTGATGCGGTCCCGTTCGTCGCCGAAATAGAGCCGGTTGGTGATAGTGCGGTCGCGCGCTTCGTTCTCGGACACGTTGGTGTCGAGCAGGATGATCGGAATCTGGTGTCCGCGCGGCGACTTCAGCTCGTAGACCCAGGGCCTGATCCAGACCGTTCGGCCTTCGATGTCCACCGTCACCATGGCGCCGATCGGGGTAGCGTACTCCTCGGGGTTCCATGGATCGGGAGCGTCGATCTGGTTGCCGTCGTTGTCGATCTCTTGCCGGTTTGACCCTTCGCGGGATGCGAGCGTCACGAAAACGATCGGAAGCGTAAGGTCCGCCGCCGACCGCGCGGCATCGCCGGCTAGAAGCCCAAGACCCCCAGAATATGTGTGCATTTCCGGCCGAATGCCGATTTCCATGGTGAAATAAGCGATCCGGTCCGTCGACAGGTAGGGCTCGACCTGATTCATTGAGACTCCCCGAAGGATTTGAGAACGAAGTCCTGACGTTCTTCTGATGCGGAACGCTTTGACTCGATGCGGTAGAGCTAAGATTCGTCAGCGTTTTTCGGATTGCCGATCCAAATATGGGCAGGTCCACCTCTTAGTTTTTTGCGAACGGACGGCCGATGGGGATGGGGGTGGTCGCCGCCGACGCTTGTTCGCGCGCTCAATTCGGGACGGATCATCGTGTGGGCCCTTTGTTGCCGCCTGCCCTAGCTCGGCACGCGTCCGTCTTGCAATCTTGTCGCATACTTTGCGCAGGCGGCGCAAAGGGTCGCAAAGCACAACATGGCGTTAGCGCGCCCGGCGCGCGCCCCTGGCGAGAGGCGAGCCAGGAGAGGCGGCGGGGCGTAAGCTCCGGCGATCCTCTTCAGACGAAATCCCCCCGCCCCTCGCGTTGGAGGGGAACCTGCTCGGCCCATGTGCGCGAGTTTAGGCCCGCAGCGGCCCAGCGATATCAAAGGCGCGGGTCACCGACAACCGGCGATGATCGGTCATTTAGAAAAATTAGCAGCGGCAAATAAAAAAAGAGCGCCGCTAGGGCGCTCTCAAGGCTGAAAGCCGCATGTGGCGGCGTCAGTTCAGCACCAGAAGAGTGACGGAGGTGAGCCCGGAAAAGCCGAGCGCATCGGCCGCGGCCGGGGTCACATCGATCACGCGGCCACGAACATAGGGCCCGCGATCGTTGATCCGAACCACCACCGACCGCCCATTGCGATGGTTGGTCACGCGCACCTTGGTTCCGAATGGCAACGAACGATGCGCGGCAGTCATCTTGTGCGCATGCGCATACTCGCCATTAGCGGTCGCTTGACCATGGTATACTGATGCAGTTCCGGATTGAGCGCTCGCATATGTTATTGAAAATAAAGTCATTCCAACTATAAGTGACAATGCGATTGACCTATTGGCGTATATTAGGTTGCGCATACTATTCCACACCTCGCTGTTATCTTTGATAAGCGCGAAGTGCCGACCAAGTTGCGCCTTTATTCGTCAAAAATCAGGTCATATTGCGATGCGATGTCAACTAATGTTAAATATTATTTCGTCACGGCGAAGCGCCGCGCCTGCTGCGGGGGCGGGCATCGCAAGCGTCCATCCTTATTCGGCCGCTTGGGGATCGGGTCCTGTGAGTTTGGATTAGCCTCAATCTGCGGCCAAATCGGCTTGCGTTTCCTCCGCGCATTGATGAAGTCCGCGCTGTAACAGGACTTCCGTGCAGACGAGCGGGAAGCGGACGATCCGGCCGCGATCGGCTGGTCGGTCCGGCGCAACCTTGTGCTGCGCCCAACGGATTATGGAGGGAGCGGGAACGTGCCGATCGCGAGACTGCGCAGCTTCACCGGGCCGGCGATCCTTAGCTACGGGTTCCGCCCGTTTTTCCTGTTCGGCGCCTTCTATGCCGGCCTCGCCCTGCTGATATGGCTGCCGATGTTCGAAGGCCGGTTCGAGCTGCCGACCGGCTTTTCGGCGATGGATTGGCACATCCACGAAATGCTCTACGGCTACGTCGCCGCGATCGTGACCGGGTTCCTGCTGACGGCGATTCCGAACTGGACCGGGCGGCTTCCGCTCAACGGCGCGCCTCTGCTCGTCCTGGTCGCAGTCTGGGCGGCCGGCCGGCTTGCCGTCGCCTATTCCGCCGTGATCGGCTGGGCGCCCGCCGCCCTTATCGATGTCGTTTTCCTGATGCTCGTCCTCGCCGCCGCCGGCCGCGAGATCGTGGCAGGCGAAAATTGGCGTAATCTCCGGGTTCTGGTGATCGTCGCCGTCTTCGCGCTCGCCAACGTCACGTTCCATATCGAGGCCCACGTTCAGGGCGAAACGCCCTATTCACAAAGGCTCAGCCTGTCGGCGGTCATTCTGTTGGTGATGCTGGTCGGCGGGCGCATCGTTCCGAGTTTCACCCGCAACTGGATCGTGCGCGAAAATCCGGGACGCCTGCCAATGCCGTTCGGCCGGTTCGACGCCATATCGATCGCCGCGGGAGCGCTCGCGCTCGCGGCGTGGACCGCTGCTCCCGACAGCCTGGTCGCCGGCCTGTTGCTGATCGCCGCGGGTCTCCTCAGTGCGGCGAGGCTGGTGCGTTGGGCGGGCGACCGAACGGTTCGCGATCCGCTGGTGCTCATCCTCCACGTTGCCTATGCCTTCGTCCCTCTTGGCTTCGTGCTCGCCGGGGCCGCCGCGGTAAGCGCGGACATACCGCCGAGCGCCGGCGTGCATGCATGGTCCGTCGGCGCAATCGGCACGATGACGCTCGCGGTCATGACGCGGGCGACGCGCGGCCATACCGGGCGGGCGCTTGAGGCGCCGCCCTCGACCCAGCTTCTTTATGCCGCGGTCATCCTCTCCGCGGTGCTGCGCATCCTTGCCGCTTTGCTGCCTTCCCTGAGCCAGCCGCTGCTATGGGCGGCGGCGATCGCCTGGGTCGCCGCGTTCTGGGGCTTCTGCGGCGTCTACGGGCCGATGATTTTGCGTCCGCGGCTGATGAGTCAGGCACGGTAATTGCGCGTCTTGACACCGTGCCATATTGCACCGCCTCCAGCGCTGTGTTAGCACACGCGCAATTTCTCGGAGCGCGCGCCGCTCCGCAACGCTCCCAACTCCAAGTCCCGCTTGTGTCCAGGGGCTTACGCGGTTTTCCTCAAGCGCGTCAGACTTGGCCATCGCAAGCCGAAAGAGAGCGCCGTGGCAGGACCAGATCCGACCGCATCGGGAATGGCGGGTCGTTATGCGACCGCCTTGTTTGAGTTGGCGCAGGGAGGCAACGTCATCGATGCGGCGAAGAGCGATCTCGACCGCTTCGATGCTCTGATCGGGGAGAGCCCCGATTTGCTGCGCCTCGTCCGCAGTCCAGTCTTCACCGCCGAGGAGCAGACGCGCGCCATCGCCGCCGTGCTCAATCAAGCGGGGATCGGGGGGCTCGCTGCGAATTTTATCAAATTGGTTGCGTCGAACCGGCGGCTGTTCGCCGTGCGCGACATGATCAAGGCATTCCGCACGCTGGTCGCCCGCCACAAGGGCGAGATCACAGCCGAGGTCACCGTCGCCGATGAGATCAGCCCCCAGCGTCTCGATGAGATCAAGGCGGCGCTCAACGCGGTCACCGGAAAAGACGTGCAGGTCGATATGCGGATAGACCCGGCGATTATCGGCGGGCTCGTGGTCAAACTCGGCAGCCGCATGGTCGACAGCTCGCTGCGCACCAGGCTCAAGGCACTCAAGCACGCGATGAAAGAGGTCGGTTGATGGATATCCGCGCCGCAGAAATCTCCTCGATCCTCAAGGAGCAGATCCAGAATTTCGGTCAGGAAGCCGAGGTCTCTGAGGTCGGCCAGGTGCTCTCGGTCGGCGACGGCATCGCCCGCGTTTACGGGCTCGACAATGTCCAGGCCGGCGAGATGGTCGAATTCGAGAACGGCGTGCGCGGCATGGCGCTCAATCTCGAAATGAACAATGTGGGCATCGTGATTTTCGGCAACGACCGGGAGATCAAGGAAGGCCAGACGGTCAAGCGCACCCGCGCCATTGTCGACGCGCCGGTGGGCAAGGGCCTGCTCGGCCGCGTGGTCGACGCGCTCGGCAATCCGATCGACGGCAAGGGCCCGATCGAGGCGGCCGAGCGTCGCCGCGTCGACGTGAAGGCGCCCGGCATCATTCCGCGCCGCTCCGTGCACGAGCCGATGGCGACCGGCCTCAAGGCGATCGACGCACTGATCCCCATCGGCCGCGGCCAGCGCGAGCTGATCATCGGCGACCGCCAGACCGGCAAGACCGCGATCATCCTCGACACCATTCTCAACCAGAAGCCGCTCAACGCCACCGGCGACGAGAAGATCAAGCTGTACTGCGTCTATGTCGCGGTCGGGCAGAAGCGCTCGACCGTCGCCCAATTCGTTAAGGCGTTGGAAGAAAACGGCGCGCTCGAATATTCGATCGTGGTCGCCGCGACCGCGTCCGATCCCGCCCCGATGCAGTTCCTCGCGCCGTTCGCCGGCTGCACCATGGGCGAGTATTTCCGCGACAACGGCATGCACGCGGTGATCTTCTACGACGATCTGTCCAAGCAGGCCGTCGCCTATCGCCAGATGTCGCTATTGCTGCGTCGTCCGCCCGGCCGCGAGGCCTATCCGGGCGATGTGTTCTATCTCCACTCCCGCCTGCTCGAGCGGGCGGCGAAGATGAACGAGGACTACGGGGCGGGCTCGCTCACGGCGTTGCCGGTGATCGAGACGCAGGCCAACGACGTTTCGGCCTACATCCCGACCAACGTGATTTCGATTACCGACGGGCAGATCTTCCTGGAGACCGACCTGTTCTATCAGGGCATTCGCCCGGCCTTGAACGTCGGCATTTCGGTGTCCCGCGTCGGCTCGGCGGCGCAGACCAAAGCGATGAAGAAGGTCGCCGGCCGCATCAAGGGCGAGCTCGCGCAGTACCGCGAAATGGCCGCCTTTGCCCAGTTCGGCTCCGATCTCGACGCGACCACCCAGCGCTTGCTCAATCGCGGCGCGCGCCTGACCGAACTCCTCAAGCAGCCGCAATTCTCGCCGCTGAAGATGGAGGAACAGGTCGTCGTCATCTATGCCGGGGTCAACGGCTATCTCGACCCGCTGCCGGTCTCGGACGTGCGCCAGTTCGAGGAAGGATTGCTCGCGCTGATGCGCACCAAGCGGACGGACATTCTCGACGCCATTCGCACCTCACGTGATCTCGACGACGCAACCGCCGCCAAGCTCAAGGACGCACTCGACGACTACGCGAAGACCTTTGCCTAAGAGGGCTCGGGCAACGCGCCAGTTCCGATTACTTCCCTGTGATGGGGAGGGCGGCGCGGAGCCAACGTGAGCTGATTTGCGAGACGATAGGAATCGGGGCCAATGGCCAGCCTGAAGAATCTGCGCAATCGCATCGCCTCCACCAAGGCGACGCAGAAGATCACCAAGGCCATGCAGATGGTCGCGGCGTCGAAACTTCGGCGCGCCCAGGCGGTCGCCGAAGCGGCGCGTCCATACGCCGAGCGCATGCAGAGGGTGCTCGGTAACATCGCCGCCTCGACACAGAGCAATCCGGAAGCGCCGGCGCTGTTGCGCGGCACCGGTTCGACCGACGTTCAGCTTCTCGTCGTCTGCACGGGCGAGCGCGGCCTGTGCGGGGCGTTCAACTCGGCCATCGTACGGCTCGCCCGCGACAAGGCCAACGCCCTGATGGCGGACGGCAAGAAGGTCAAGATGATCTGCGTCGGCCGCAAGGGACACGACCAGCTCAAGCGGCAGTTCGAGTCGCACATCATCGAGCTGATCGACCTGCGCGCGGTGCGCCAGATTCACTTCGAACACGCCAATGAGATCGCCCAGAAGATCATCGCTCTCTACGAGAAGGGCGAGTTCGACGTGTGCACGATCTTCTTCTCGCGATTCAAATCGGTGATCGCCCAGATTCCGACCGCCCAGCAGCTCATTCCCGCAGTCTTTCCTGGAACCGCCGCCGAGCCGGGCGGTCCGGTCTACGAATACGAGCCGGAAGAGGAGCACATCCTCGCCGAGCTTTTGCCGCTCAACATCGCGATCCAGTTCCTGCGGGCGCTGTTGGAAAACGCAGCGTCGTTCTATGGTGCGCAGATGTCGGCGATGGACAGCGCGACCCGCAACGCCGGCGAGATGATCCGCAAGCAGACGCTCACCTACAACCGCACCCGTCAGGCGATGATCACCAAGGAGCTGATCGAGATCATCTCCGGCGCCGAGGCGCTATAGACTCCTCAACTGAGGGCTGCGCACGGACGGAGGGGCTGAACAGGAGACCCCATGGCTTACACGACGACGGCGACGACGAAGGGCGGGCGCGACGGACGCGCCATTCTGGAAAACGCTGGACTCGCGCTCGCAATGGCGCTGCCGAAGGAATTGGGCGGCTCGGGCGAAGGCCACAATCCGGAGCAATTGTTCGCGCTCGGCTGGTCGGCCTGCTTCGGCCAGGCTCTCCTCGCCCTCGGCAAGAAGCACGGCGTCGATGCGAGCGGGGCCAAGGTGACCTGCGCGGTCACCATCGAAAAGGATGCGGTGAGTTTCGCGTTGAAAGCCGACCTCAAGGTTTCGATACCGGGCGCCGACAAGGCCAAGGTGCAAGCCCTTGTCGAAGACGCCCACACGATCTGTCCTTATTCGCGGGCGACGCGGAATAACGTGCCGGTCACCCTGTCCGTCATATAGCCAGAAGGAATTTCAAGGAGACCTCAATGGCCAACGGCAAGCTTGTCGGACACGTCACGCAGGTGATCGGCGCGGTCGTCGACGTGCAATTCGGCGAACACCTTCCCGCGATTCTGAACGCGCTTGAGACGCAGAACCAGGGTCAGCGGCTCGTGCTCGAGGTCGCGCAGCATCTCGGCGAGTCGACCGTCCGCACCGTCGCCATGGACACGACCGAAGGGCTCGTGCGGGGGCAGGAGGTCTTCGATACCGGGCTGCCGATCGCGGTGCCGGTCGGCGACGGCACGCTCGGACGGATCATCAATGTGGTCGGCGACCCCGTCGACGAAGCGGGGCCGGTTCCGCACACGGAGACGCGCCCGATCCACGCGGATGCGCCGCTCTATACCGAACAATCGACGGAGGCGGAAATCCTCAGCACCGGCATCAAGGTGGTCGACCTGCTCGCGCCCTACGCCAAGGGCGGCAAGGTCGGCCTGTTCGGCGGCGCCGGCGTCGGCAAGACCGTGATCATCCAGGAGCTGATCAACAACATCGCCAAGGCGCACGGCGGCTTTTCGGTGTTCGCCGGCGTCGGCGAGCGCACGCGCGAAGGCAACGACCTCTATCACGAGTTCATCGAGTCGGGGGTGAACAAGGACCCGAAGAAGAACAATGGCGACACCAGCGGCTCGAAATGCGCGCTGGTGTTCGGCCAGATGAACGAACCGCCCGGCGCGCGCGCCCGCGTCGGCCTGTCTGGCCTCACCGTCGCCGAATATTTTCGCGACCAGGGCCAGGATGTGCTGTTCTTCGTCGACAACATTTTCCGCTTCACCCAGGCCGGCTCGGAAGTCTCCGCGCTGTTGGGCCGCATCCCCTCGGCGGTCGGCTATCAACCAACCCTCGCCACCGACATGGGCGCGCTGCAGGAGCGCATCACCACCACTAACAAGGGCTCGATCACCTCCGTGCAGGCGATCTATGTGCCGGCCGACGACTTGACCGACCCGGCGCCCGCGACCTCCTTTGCCCATCTCGACGCCACCACGGTGCTGTCGCGCTCGATCGCCGAAAAGGGCATCTATCCGGCGGTCGATCCGCTCGATTCGACCTCGCGCATGCTCGATCCGCGCGTGGTTGGCGAGGAGCATTACAATGTCGCCCGCCAGGTGCAGCAGATCCTTCAGCGCTACAAGGCGCTGCAGGACATCATCGCCATTCTCGGCATGGACGAACTGTCGGAAGAGGACAAACTGACGGTCTCTCGCGCCCGCAAGATCGAGCGGTTCCTGTCGCAGCCTTTCCACGTCGCCGAAGTGTTCACCGGCACGCCCGGCGTGTTCGTCGACCTCGCCGATACGATCAAGGGCTTCAAGGGCCTGTGCGAAGGCAAATACGATCACCTTCCGGAGGCCGCCTTCTACATGGTCGGCACCATCGAGGCGGCGGTGGAGAAGGGCAAGCGGCTCGCCGCCGAGGCGGCTTAAGTTTTTCCCTCCCCCGCTCGCGGGGGAGGGTCAGGGAGTGGGCTTTTGCCTTCTCCGGGCGGCAGCCTGAATTTCCCCCTCCCGGCGCCGTTGCGCCGACCTCCCCCGCAAGCGGGGAGGTGAAGACCGGCAGAGGATGTGATGACCACCTTTCGTTTCGAGCTGGTGTCGCCGGAGCGGCTGATGTTTTCCGGCGAGGTCTCCCAGGTGGACGTGCCGGGGGAAGAGGGCGATTTTGGCGTGCTCGCCGGGCATGCGCCGACGATTGCGACCATTCGCCCGGGCGTGCTGACGATTCATTCGGAGCAGACCGCGCCGATGATGATTGTCGTGCGCGGCGGCTTTGCCGAGGTTGGGCCGGGCGGGGTCACCGTGCTCGCGCAGGAGGTCGTGCCGGTCGATGAGCTCGATCCCGCGACGATCGATCAGGCGATCAAGGACGCCGCGGAAGATATCGCCGACGCCAAGGATGACGTTCAGCGCAACAGGGCCATGGCGAAGCTCGATCACTTAAAAACGCTGAAAGACGCGCTCGGACATTGAACTGCAGGCGCGCCTGGCCCTGCATCGTCGCCGCTCGCTCCGTGCCGGCCCGGTAATGACGAAGCACAGGAAATGGCGTCTACGCTAATTACGCCGCCCCGCCCATCTTCGAGACGAGCTGCCACTCCGCCGCGGTGACCGGCTGCACCGAGAGGCGCGAAAGCTTCACCAGCGCCATATCTTTGAGGCGCGGGTCGGCCTTGATGTCGGCGAGCGTAACGGGGCGGGGCAGGGGCGCGACGGCCTTCAGGTCCACCGCGACCCACGGCTCGCCGGGCTTTGCGGTCTTATCGGGATAAGCCTCGCGGACCACTTCGACGATGCCCGCAATGCTTTTCTCATCGCCCGAATGATAGAAGAAGGCGCGGTCGCCCATCTTCATTTTCATCAGGTTCTGCTTGGCGGTGTGGTTGCGCACGCCCGTCCAGGCATCGCCCTTTGCGCCCGCCTTCACCTGGTCGTCCCACGACCAGGCTGAGGGTTCGGTCTTCACCAGCCAATACTGCATCGCTAATTCTCCGCCTTGAACGGGCGCGCGAGCAGCGCCTCCATCGCTTCGTCGACGCTGAGCCGGCCTTCGAGCACGGCGTCGACGGCGGTTGCGATCGGCATGTCGATGCCCGCTCCCTCGGCCATTTCGACCAACACGGAGGCGGTGAATGCGCCTTCGGCCAGGCCGCCGCCGGCTGCGTCGGCGAGCGACGCGCCTTCGCCGACCGCCACCCCGAAGGAGAAATTGCGCGACTGCCGGGTCGAGCAGGTAAGGATCAGGTCGCCCAAGCCGGACAGCCCGGTCAACGTTTCCGCCCGCGCGCCGAAAGCGTTGCCGAACCGGATCAATTCCGCAAACCCGCGCGTTGTGAGCGCGGCGGAGGCGCTGGCGCCGAGCCGGCGGCCCGCCGCGATGCCGGCGGCGATCGCAAGCACATTTTTTGCCGCGCCGCCGATTTCCACGCCACGCACGTCGGTGGAATGGTAGGGACGAAACGTGTGCGTCCCCAGCGCCTTCACCAGCGCCGCTGCGAGGGCGGCTTCGCGCGCGGCGAGCGTCACCGCGGTCGGCAACCCGCGCGCCACATCGGTCGCGAAGCTCGGGCCGGATAGAATCGCGGGCTTCGCCTGCGGAATGCAGGCGGCGATGACTTCGGTCATGAACGCGCGGGTGTCGCGCTCGATGCCCTTGGCGCAAGCGACGACCGGCGTGCCCGACCGGATCGCGGGGGCAAGCGAGCTTGCCGCGAAGCGCAAGGCTTGCGCCGGAACCACCAGCAGCACGGCCTCGGCGGACGCGGCGGCGTCGGCTCCGGCTGCGATCACGATGCGGGGATCGAGCTTCACGCCCGGCAAATGCCGGCTTTCGCCGGTTGCGCGAATGTCGGCTGCGGTCTGTTCGGAACGCGCGATCAGCGTAACGTGACGCCCCGCGCGGGCGGCGACGCATGCGAGCGCGGAGCCCCAGGCCCCCGCGCCGACCACAGCGATATGATCGAACTTCATATCGGGGCTTGGCCTCAGGCACGCGATGCGGAAAACGTGTCAGCCTTCCTGACCTGATCGAGCGGCCAGCGTGGATGCGGGCCGCTTTCCAGCGTGTCGATCAGCCCATGCGCGAGGCGTTCGGCGCCGGCCCACGCGATCATCGCCGCGTTGTCGGTGCAGAGTTCGGCTGGGGGCAGCATGAGCACTGTGTCGGCTTCCGTCGCGACAGTCTGGAGGAGGCCACGGATCGTCTGGTTGGCGACGACGCCGCCTCCCGCGACGAGAGCCATCGGCGGTCCGAACCGCTCCTCGAACAGCCGCAGCCCGGCCTGCAGGCGATCGATCACCATCGCGGCGACCGCCTGCTGAAAGGAGGCGCAGAGGTCATACACATCCCTTTCCGCCAGCGGCGCGTTCTTCTCGGCCTCGAGCCGCAGTGCGGTCTTGAGCCCGGAGAGGGAGAAGTCGGCGTCTTTGCGCCCGACCATCGGCCGCGGCAGCGTAAAACGCGTCGGATCGCCGCGCGCGGCGCAGCGCTCGACTTCCGGGCCGCCCGGATAACCGAGGCCGAGCACCTTGGCGGTCTTGTCGAACGCCTCGCCGATCGCATCGTCGAGCGTGGAGCCGAGCCGCACATAGTCGCCCACCCCGAGCACCGCGACGATCTGCGTATGTCCGCCCGAGGCGAGGAACAGGCAATACGGAAACGGCGTGTCGTTGGTGAGCCGCGCGGTTAAAGCATGCGCTTCGAGGTGATTGACGGCGATCAGCGGCTTTTCGTGCACGAGCGCGATTGCCTTCGCCGTGGTGAGACCGACAATGAGACCGCCGATCAGCCCGGGCCCGGCGGCCGCGGCGACCGCATCGAGATTCGAAAAATTCCGGTTCGCCTCGCGCATCGCCCGGGCGATCAGGATATCGAGAATCTCCACATGCGCGCGCGCCGCGATCTCCGGGACTACTCCGCCGAAGGCGGCATGCTGTTCGATCTGCGAGAGGACGACGTTGGAAAGAATATGTCCTTGCCCGTCCGGGCTGCGCTCCACGACCGCGGCGGCCGTCTCGTCACAGGTCGTTTCGATGCCGAGAACGATCATTATCTCCGGCGGTGCGGTTCCGCCCCGTTTTGCGTTGCCAAGGCGCGAAGCGCCCATATAACGATCACAGTGACGGCCTAGCATTGCGAAGTCGCATGGCGCAATCCTCGATCGGCTCCTTGTTGCGGATCGGCACGCGCGGCAGCCTGCTCGCGCTTGCGCAAGCGGAGGAGGTGCGCGCAAGGCTTACCGCTGCGCATGGGCTCGATCCCACGGCGATCGAGATCTGCGTAATCCGAACGTCGGGGGACGCGATTCAGGACCGCCCGCTCGCCGAGGTGGGCGGTAAGGGCCTCTTCACCAAGGAGATCGAGCAAGCCTTGTTCGACAGTACGATCGATCTCGCGGTTCACTCGGCGAAGGACATGGAGACGGCGCTTCCCGCGGGCCTGGTCGCGGCGGCCTTTCTTCCGCGCGAGGACGTGCGCGACGCCTTTATCAGCCGCAAAGCCAGAACGCTCGCGGAATTGCCGGAGGGCGCAGTCGTCGGCACCGCATCGCTGCGGCGACAGGCGATCGTCCGCCGGTTGCGGCCTGACCTCCGGGTGGTCTCGTTGCGCGGCAATGTGGAAACGCGGTTGCGGAAGCTCGCCACGGGCGAGGTCGACGCAACCCTGCTGGCGCTCGCCGGCCTGAAGCGGCTTGGCCTCGCCGCTGCGGCAAGCTCGATATTTTCCGTGGATGAGTTCTTGCCGGCCGTCGGGCAGGGCGCAATCGCAATCGAAACGCGCGCAGCCGACGAGCGCACGCGCGATCTCATCGCTCCGATCAACGATGGCGACACGATGGCGGCGCTCACGGCGGAGCGCGCTTTTCTCGCCGCGCTGGACGGGTCATGCAAAACTCCGATTGCGGGGCATGCGCGGATCGCAGAAGACGGCGTGCTCACCTTTCGCGGGCTGATCGTGACGCCGGACGGCAGGGCGGCGCACGAAACCAGCCGCTCCGGCGCCGTAGGCGAGGCCGCTGCCCTCGGAGCCGACGCGGGCGCGGAGCTGAAGCAGCGCGCCGGTCCAAATTTTTTCCGGTGACTCAACTCATGCGCCTGCTCGTAACCCGCCCGGAACCCGATGCGGACCGAACCGCACGGGCTTTGCGTGCGCGCGGGCGGCATGCGCTGGTCGCGCCGCTGCTCCACATCGAACCGATCCTCGATGCCCCGATCGGCGAAGGTCCATGGGCGGCGATCGCCTTCACCAGCGCGAATTCGGTAGCCGCGCTTGTGGCGCATCCGGCCAAAGCGCGCCTCTTGCGCGTGCCGGTGTTCACGGTTGGCGCGCGCACCGAGGAGGTGGCCCACGCCGCCGCTTTTGCCGAAGTGCAATCGGCCTATGGCGACGTCGCCGCGCTCGCAAGCCTCATTGTGACGCTACTCGCCGACCGCACCAAGCCCGTCCTCTATCTCGCCGGCGAGGACCGCGCGGGCAACCTGGAAGCGCTGCTCGGCGAATACGGGATCGTCGTCCGCACCATCCCGATCTACCGGGCGATCCCGGCGACGCGACTCCCTGAAGCGGCGCGGCACGCGCTTGCGAACGATCGCATCGACGGCGTCCTGCATTTCTCCAAACGCTCGGCGGAAGCGTTCCTTGCGGCAATCGAGGCGGATCGCCTGCGCGAACAGGGGCTCGCGCTCAGGCATCTCTGCCTGTCGGCGGAGGTCGCAGCCCCGCTCATCGCCGCCGGCGCAGAGCGCGTCGAAGTCGCGCGCCGGCCGGATCAACAGTCTCTGTTGGAATTGCTCGACCAAGCGTAAGGTTGCCGCGCCGACACAAGCGCAGTATGCCCTTGCAAGCATGCAATGAATGCGGGAGCCGGTAATGGCCGACGATAAGCAGCGCCCGGACACGGGCCCGCCGGGCGAAATTCCTGGGGAGGAACGGGCGGGGGCCGAACAGCCGACTGAAAGCGCCGCGGAGCCGGGCGCAGGCGCTTCGGCGGACGTCGCCACCGGGGATGCGACGGCGCGTGCGGTTCCAGATTCGGAAGCCGGCGCCCCAGCCCAATCGGCGAATGGCGGGGACGACGCGGAAAAGGACGCCGCGGCTCTCTCCGCCGCCAGCGCGCCCGAACAAGAACCGCCCGCGCTGCGCGAATCGCAAGGCGTGCAGATGGCGCCCGTGCGGCGGCGCACGCCGTGGGGCGCGCTATTCTTGTCCGGCCTGATCGGCGGGGCGGTCGTTGCGGCGGCCGCAATCTATGGCTGGCTTGCCTATACGGCCGATGAAGGCGTCATGAATGTGCTGTGGGCGCGGCTTGGCGCGGTCGAGCTTGCGGTCCAGGATTTGAGTTCGCGCGGGCCACAGCCGGCGGCGGCGCCGTCGAGCGGGGACGAGCTTGCCGAGCGGGTTGCAAAGCTGGAGGCGGCGGTCGCCGCGGCGTCTGGTTCCGGAGCGCAATTGCTCGGAGCCCAGCCCGCGCCAATCGATTCGGCGCTTGGCGAACGGTTGACGGGGCTGGAGACCGTCGTGAAATCGCTCGCCGAGGTAGTGGCGCGCCTCGATCGTCGCACTGACGAAACCGCCGCGGCGATTCAGGCGATGCGCAAAGATGCGGAATCGGGCGTCGCCCCCGGTGGACCGCCATCCGAAACGACCGTTGGAAAGGCGGAATTCGAGGCCTTGGCTCAACGCGTCACCGCGCTCCAACAGAGCGCGGCATCGCTGCAGCAATCGGTCGAGCGCACCGCGACGTCCCTGCAGCAAACAGCCGCACGTGGGGCGGAAGCGGCGGCGGCCGATCGGGTGGTCCGGCTCGCCGTCGTCGCAACCGGCCTGCGCGGCGCAGTCCAGCGCGGCGCGCCCTATGAAGGCGAACTCAATGCGGCGAAGGCGCTGGCGCCGGACCCGCAGGCGCTCGCGCCGCTCGAACCGTTTGCCGCATCCGGCGTTCCGACCGCACAGGCGCTCGGCCGCGAATTTGCGGCGATTGCGCCGAAATTGGCGCAGACCGGCAAGCCTTCCGGTGGCGGCGATTATATCGAACGCCTGCTGTCGCATGCCGAGCGGCTAGTGCGCATCCGTCCCGTCAAAGAGGCGGCGGGCGACGATACCGCCGCCATTGTCGCCCGCGCCGAGGCCAAGGCAAAGCAGGCCGACATCCCCGGCGCGCTGGCGGAATTGGGCAAGCTCCCTGAATCTGCGCGCGCTCCGGCCGCTGCGTGGATCAAGAAGGCCGAAGGGCGTCAAGCGGCGGTCGCCGCCGCCCAGCGTATCGAAAACGCGGCGCTCGCGGCGCTTGCCAATCCATAGGACGGGGAGACGATGATACGCGTCCTTTTGTTCTTCGTCGTCGTTGCCGCTCTGGCGCTCGGTGCGGTTTGGCTCGCCGATCGTCCCGGCGACATCGCCATCACCTGGCTCGGCTATCGCATCGAAACCTCGGTGATGGTGGGCGCGGCGGCGCTTGCGCTCCTCATCGTCGCCACCATTCTCGTCTGGTCCATTGTGAACGGGATTGTCAAAGCCCCCGCCGCCTTTTCCGCGTTCCGATCGCATCGCCGCATCAGCAAGGGTTTCCGCGCCATTTCGCGCGGCATCATCGCGATCGGCGCCGGCGATGCGCTGGCGGCGCGGCGTTACGCTTACGACGCGCGCCGGCTGATGCCGAACGAACCGCTCGCGCTCCTGCTCGGCGCGCAGACGGCGCAGCTTGCCGGCGATGGCGCGGAAGCGGAGCGAACCTTCAAGACGATGGCCAAGCGGAACGACACCAAGCTGCTCGGGCTGCATGGGCTGTTCGTCGAAGCGCAGCGCAAGGGCGACACCGCCGCCGCGCGCGCCCGCGCCGAGGAAGCCGCAAAGGCCGAGCCGACGCTCCCCTGGGCGGCCGAGGCGGTGCTGCAATATCGGTGCGCCGAGGGGGACTGGAACGGCGCGCTCGCCGCGCTCGACAATAATCGGCACTATGGGCTGGTCGCAAAGGACGTCTACAAGCGGCAGCGCGCCGTCCTGCTGACCGGCCGCGCCCTTTCCGGCGAAACCGATCGCGAGACGGCGAAGGGACTCGCGTCGCATGCGTTGAAGCTGTCTCCCGGTCTGGTGCCGGCGGCGGCGCTCGCCGGCCGGCTGCTGGCCGAAGCGGGGCAAACCCGCAAGGCGAGCCGGGTGATCGAACGGGCCTGGGCGATCAATCCGCATCCCGACCTCGCCGCGGTCTACGCCGATATCCGTCCGGGCCAATCGAGCCGCGATCGGCTCAACCGTATTCGCAGCCTCGCCCGGGTCGCCCCCAATCATCCGGAGACTGCGCTTGCGGTCGCGCGGGCCGCGCTCGACGCCCAGGAGTTCGGCCTGGTGCGGGAGAGCCTTGCCCCGCTGCTCAGCAATCCCACGCAGCGCGTCGCCGCGCTCATGGCCGAGCTGGAGGAACAGGACGGCGGCGATATCGGGCGTTCGCGCGAATGGATGACGCGCGCGCTCACCGCCCAGCGCGATCCGGCCTGGACCGCCGATGGTCTCGTGTCGAATTCCTGGATGCCGGTGTCGCCCGTGACGGGCCGGCTCGATGCATTCGAATGGCGAATCCCGATCGCCGATCTCGGTCCGCACGGCCCGATCATCGAGCACGATCGTGCGGGCATGCGGCGGCAACCGCCGCCTGCCGTGACGGCCGCGCCGGCTACTGCAGCCGCCTCCGAGGCCAAGTCCGCTGCGCCTGAAAGCACCACGGTCGCACCGCCACCGGCCGCGCCGGCTACTGCTGCTCCGCCACCCTCTGCACCGGACACACCAGCCGCAAGCGAACCGGCGGCGCTCGCGGCTACTGCGGCTGCATCCACGGCGGCAGCGTCCGCGACCCCGCAGGGCGCACCGGCCCGATCGGGGGATGGTGCGGTCGAGCCGATTATTCCGCTCGTGCATGCGCCGGACGATCCGGGTCCGGAGCCGGAGAGCGAGCCGGGCGCCGTGGAGTCCGACAAGCGCCGGTCGACCTGGTCATTGTTCAGATAGCCGGCCGGCCATGCGGCCGCGGAGGTTTGATCATGCGAGCGGCGATCACACCTCCTCGACCTCGCGCCGTCGCTCTTCCTTCTTGCGGTCGTTGGAGTCGAGGATGCGCTTGCGCAGGCGGATCGATTTCGGCGTCACCTCGACCAGTTCGTCGTCGGCGATGTAGGCAAGCGCCTTCTCCAGCGTCATGCGTAGGGGCGGGGTGAGGCGCACCGCCTCGTCCTTGGAGTGGGTGCGGATATTGGTGAGCTTCTTGCCCTTGAGCACGTTGACTTCGAGATCGTTCTCGCGCGTGTGCTCGCCGACGATCATGCCGCGATACACTTTCCAGCCGGGCTCGATCATCATCGGCCCGCGATCCTCCAAATTCCACAACGCATAGGCGACCGCTTCGCCCTGGTCGGTGGAGATCAAGACGCCGGTGCGCCGGCCTTGAACGTCGCCCTTGTGTGGCGCATAGCCGTGGAACAGCCGGTTCATCACCGCGGTGCCGCGGCTGTCGGTCAGGAGTTCGCCCTGATAGCCGATCAGCCCGCGCGTCGGCGCGTAGAACACGAGCCGCACGCGCCCGCCGCCGGAAGGACGCATCTCGACCATCTCGCCTTTGCGCTCGGAGAGCTTCTGCACGACGATGCCGGCGAATTCTTCGTCGATGTCGATCACGACCTCCTCGATCGGCTCGCACAGCGCGCCGGTGTCGGCGTCGCGCTCGAACAGCACGCGTGGCCGCGACACCGAGAGTTCGTAGCCCTCGCGGCGCATCGTCTCGATCAGGATGCCGAGCTGCAATTCGCCACGGCCGGCGACTTCCATCGCGTCCTTCTCGGCCGATTCGGATATGCGTAGCGCGACATTGCCTTCGGCCTCGCGCAGCAAGCGTTCGCGGATGACGCGGCTCTGCACCTTGTCGCCCTCGGTGCCGGCAAGCGGGGAATCATTGATGCGAAACGTCATCGATAGGGTCGGCGGATCGATCGGCTGGGCGGGCAGGGGGGTCGTCACCTCCAGCGCGCAGATCGTGTGTGAGACCGTCGCCTCCGGCAGCCCGGCGATTGACACGATGTCGCCCGCGACCGCTTCCTCGATCGGCTGGCGCTCGAGCCCGCGGAAGGCGAGCACCTTGGAGACGCGGCCCTGCTCGATCAGCGCGCCGTGGCGGTCGAGCACCTTGGCCGGCTGATTGGGCCTGATCGAACCCGCAGTAATGCGCCCCGTCACCAGCCGGCCGAGATAGGGATTGGCTTCGAGGATGGTGCCGTGCATGCGGAACGGCCCGTCTTCGACCTGCGGCGGGGCGACATGGGCGAGGACAAGATCGAACAGCGGGGCCATCGAGGCTTTCGGGCCCTCGGCGCTCGCCGCCATCCAGCCTTCCTTGGCCGAGCCATACAGCACCGGGAAATCGAGTTGCTCCTCGGTCGCGTCGAGCGCCGCGAACAAGTCGAACACCTCGCCGGCCACGACCAGCGGACGCGCGTCGCCACGATCGACCTTGTTGATCGCGACGATCGGCCTGAGCCCGACCTTCAGCGCCTTCGACACCACGAATTTGGTCTGCGGCAGCGGACCTTCGGCCGCATCCACCAGAACGATCGCGCCGTCCACCATGTTGAGGATGCGTTCGACCTCGCCGCCGAAATCGGCATGGCCGGGCGTATCGACGATGTTGATGCGCACATCCTTCCAGACGACCGACGTCACCTTGGCGAGGATGGTGATGCCGCGCTCACGTTCGAGGTCGTTGGAATCCATCGCGCGCTCGGCGACGCGCTGGTTCTCGCGGAACGCGCCCGATTGCTGCAGGAGCCGATCGACCAGCGTGGTCTTGCCGTGGTCGACATGAGCGATGATGGCGACATTGCGAAGCTTCATGCGATTTTCCGGAAACGGAACGCGGGCCATTTCGGCCCGCGAGCTGCACTGAATATAGTCCCGATCAAACCCGAGGCAATGACGTCATTATGACGGTTCGGGAACGATCTTGGCGCTCTTCCGCAGTTGCTTGATGCGGGTTTGCGCGCGTTCCACGGCGGTGTGGTTGGGATCCACGGGCAGAGTCGCGCTGGGCGCGGGCGGCGGCACCCCGCACAGCGTCGCTCGCCGGTCGGAAATGGCAAGCTGCGCCTGATCGAGCGCGAGGGAGAACGCCATCAAAGCCGATTCGTCCAGCTTGTTCGCCTCGACTTCGCGGATTGTCCGGCCAAGCACGGCGTCGGCCTCGTCCCGGAGCTTGGCGAGTTCGTCAAGGGTGGCGGCGGCGCGCGCCGCCTTCACGATTTCGAGCAGGCGCTCGAGGATCTTGAGGCGCTTCACCCGATCGTCGGCGCGCGCATAGCTCGCGAGCCAAGCGGCGGCCGAGCCGAGCCCCGACATCAGCATCAGGCCGAAATACAGGTAATCGCTGTACTTGTCGAAGAAGGTCTTCTGATCATTGTCGAGAAAGGCGGCGGCGCCGGGATGGGCGGGCACCGCGGCGTCGCGATCGGTATCCGGTTTCTCGATCTTGGCCAAGGCCGGGTACTCGGCTCCGAGCGCCTGGCGCGCCGCAAACAACAGGCGGGTGAACTCGGCAATCGTGTTCTCCCGCAGCATTTTGCGCGCGACGATGTAGTGTTTGACGCCGATCGTCTCCACGCTTTCTGGCGGCAGCATCGATTGACCTCCCAGCACGCCGGCTTTGATCTCGGTCGCCTCATAGACGAGGTGATGGGCGGCGATGGACTCCGAGGCGCCGATCTTGAGCAGCGTCGGTTCCGATTTGCCGTAGGTCGAAACAGCGATGGCGTCAGCGATGACCCGGCCCGCCACCGGGCCGATCGCAACGATCGCATCGACCGGATTGCCGCGGAGCGATCCGGAGATGTCGCGCGGATCGAGTGCAATCACGGTGATCTTGTCGGGCGCGATCTGATACTGCTTGAGGATCACGTCGAACATATCGGCGTTGGCCGTACCGTACCCGACCACGCCGAGGCGGCGCCCCTCTAGGTCCTCGATCCTTTCGATCGGTTTCGTTTTTTGCGCTTTCGTTTTTTGCTTTGGCTGAGCCGGTTTCGCGCCGCCGGCCGCCAGCGATCCGGCCGCCGGCACGATGATCGCGACGACGCTATCCCGAAGCTCGGCGACCGCCTGGCCCGCTTGCGGATAGGCGATATCGCGCCGCACGATCGCAAGGTCCGCCTGACCCGCGTCGAGCGCGCGGGAGGCTGCCGCTGGTCCCTCGGCGAAGATTGGAGCGAGCCGGATACCGGCGCGGTCGCGGAGGAATTGCTGCGCCAGTGCCTGCACGAGGCGCGCG
>JBAPYK010000396.1:0-3003 GCA_049284695.1 Rhodoplanes sp.
CGGCTGCGGTCGTTGGCCCCGCCTCGAGCCCGGTCGAAGCGGGTGCGATTAGTATGTCCCGCAATTGCTGGAGCGGAAATCGAGGAGGAAAATCTCCTTCCGTACCGTCATCTCCAACCGACTTTCGGTTGGCCAAGAGGCCATCAATGGAGTTCGTCGAAGCAAATGGCGCGACCATTCCCGCTATCGGGCTTGGGACCTGGGAGCTGCGGGGCCGTGCCTGCGTGCGGCTGGTGGAACAGGCGCTGCGCATCGGCTATCGCCACATCGATACGGCGGAGATCTACGAGAACGAACGCGAGGTAGGGGAGGGGCTGCGCGCTTCCGGCGTTTCGCGCGGCGACGCATTTATCACCACCAAGGTATGGACGGATCATCTTGCGCCGCGCGAGTTCGAGCGCGCGACCAAGGAAAGCTTGACGCGCCTGCGCCTCTCCGAGGTCGATCTCCTCCTCATCCACTGGCCTAACGCGCGCATTCCGCTTGCCGACAGCGTGGGCGCGTTGTGCGAGATGAAAAACGCTGGCTTGGCGCAGCATATCGGCGTGTCGAACTTCACCGTCGCGCTGATCGACGAGGCGGTGAAGCTTGCCACCGAGCCGCTCGTCGTTGACCAGGTCGAGTGGCATCCCTTCATCGACCAGTCGAGCGTGCGCGCCGCATGTCGCCGGCACGGGATGGCGGTTACCGCCTACAGCCCCATCGCCAAAGGCCGGATCGTCGGCGACGACGTGCTCAAGAGGATCGGGGCGGCGCATGGCAAGACGGCGGCGCAGGTCAGCCTCCGTTTTCTCATCCAGGAGGGCGCGATCGTCATCCCGCGCACGTCGCGAACGGAGCGGCTTGCGGAAAACTTTGCGATCTTCGATTTCGCCCTGAGCGCGGACGAGATGGACGCCATTCGCGCGCTCGCGCATCCGCGCGGACGCATCGTCGACTGGGCCGGCGCGCCGCAGTGGGACGAACCCGAGCGATGAGCGGTTGGCGCGCGCCGGCTTCTGCGCAAGCGTTCGCCTGCGTCGGATTGATATTGGCGGATATCGGTGACCGATCCTATCTGCGGCAATGGATGCAAGCGCCCGCCTTGCAGAACGCGTGAAATGGGCCGTAAGGAAGGTCAATGATTTCCTCGGAATGCGCCCTTGTTCTGTTTTCCGGCGGCCAGGATTCGACCGTGTGTCTTGCCTGGACGCTGGCGCGGTTCGCTCGCGTCGAGACGGTCGGCTTCTTCTACGGTCAGCGGCATGCGGTGGAGCTTGAGCAACGCCCGCGCATCCGCGAACAGATCAAGGCGATTGATCCGGCCTGGGCGCAACGGCTCGGCGACGACCACGTGCTCAAGCTCGATGCGCTCGCCGCGATCTCGGAGACCGCGCTCACCCGCGACGCGGCGATCACGATCGCGGCGAACGGCCTGCCGACCACCTTCGTTCCCGGCCGCAATCTGGTGTTTCTCGCCTTCGCCGGCGCGCTCGCCTATCGGCGCGACGCCAAGCATCTGGTCGCCGGCATGTGCGAGACCGACTATTCCGGCTATCCCGACTGTCGCGACGATACCCTCAAGGCGATGCAGCTCGCGCTCAATCTCGGCATGGAACGGCGCTTCGTCGTGCACACTCCGCTGATGTGGATCGACAAGGCGGCGACCTTCGCGCTGGCGCATGAGCTGGGCGGGCAGGCTTTGATCGATGTGCTTCTCGAACACACCCACACCTGCTATCTCGGCGACCGCTCCCACCGCCATGCCTGGGGCTACGGCTGTGGCGAATGCCCCGCCTGCCGGCTGCGCGCCGACGGTTACGCCCGATGGATCGCGTCAAGATGATCGCATCAAAATGACCGCAACAAGATGACAGACATCGCCGAAATGCAAACACGCCGCCGCCGCGAGGGACTGCTGTTCCTGGGCCTATTCGCACTTACCATTCCTGCGGCGAATTACCTGATTCAGCACGTCGGCACGGTTTGCGTGCCGCGCGGGCCGTGTCTCATTCCGGTGTTCCCCGGCCTCGACGCGCCGTCCGGCGTGCTGATGATCGGCGTCGCCCTCGTGTTGCGCGATCTGGTTCAGCGGCGCCTCGGCGTTCTTGCCGCCGCGCTTGCCATTCTCGGCGGCGCGGCGCTGTCCGCTTTCCTTGCTCCGCCTGCGCTGGTGATTGCTTCGGCAGTCGCCTTCCTGCTCTCTGAATTTGCCGACCTCGGCGTCTATACGCCGCTTGCGCGCCGCCGGTTCATGGTCGCGGTCATCGCTTCGAGCCTCGTCGGCCTGGTGGTCGATTCCATCGTCTTTCTCTGGCTCGCCTTCGGATCGCTCGATTTCCTCGCCGGCCAGGTTGTCGGCAAGGCGTGGATGGTGCTGTTGTCGATCCCCCTGGTCGCATGGCTGCGTCGGCGCGACGCCCGCACCGGCCTCGTCACCGCCTGAGGGCGACATCGACGCGATATCGACGCCCGGTCTATTGAACCGGCGTTGCCGCCATGGCGACACAATCTAGATTGTTCGCGTGACGCCCCGATCAGTCGCGGCTTCGGGCGCCAGTCTGGTTCTCGCAAGCCCGTCGATGTTGCAATTAGCGCGGCCGCGGTATTAGGCTTGTGATTCTATGGACTCGGGGAGGCGCTCATGCAGACCTTGACCCTTGTTCTCTTGATGGTGCTGTGCGCACCCGCGATCCCCGTTCGCAACGCCGTTGCTCAAGAACAGCAATCTGCCCTGGCCGAGCTGCAGCGGCTGGACCGCGCCTTGGCCAAGATATGCGAGGCGCGCAAGGATCGTCTCGATGATCGCGAACGCGACATGTGGAAGCGCAGGCGCGAGCTCGTGGATTCGCTCGATGAACGGCAGCGCGACGCATTGAAGCGAACAAGCCCGCTCAATGAAAACTGTCTTCAGCTCATCGCGAGGCTGGCCGAGCCAAGAAGACCCTCCTACAGCCCTCCGAGTCAGGGCTCGCAATCCGGATATTCATGGCGAAGGCATGGTTACCCATACGGTGGAGGTGG
>JBAPYK010000397.1:0-8553 GCA_049284695.1 Rhodoplanes sp.
CGCGCTATCGCGTCGCCCCTGTGGAAAACTATCCCGACGAGCTTCTGGCGACGTTGAAATCGGTGGCGCCCACGACGGCCTCGGCGGAACCCACGGTCGTCCTGCTCACCCCCGGCATCTACAACTCTGCCTATTTCGAGCACTCGTTCCTGGCCGACAAGCTCGGCATCGAACTGGTCGAGGGCCGCGACCTCCTGGTCAAGAACGGGGTCGTGTACATGCGCACGACCGAAGGACCGAAGCGGGTCGACGTGATCTATCGCCGCGTCGACGACGACTTCCTTGACCCCCTCGCCTTCCGCCCGGACAGCGCGCTCGGCGTTCCCGGCCTGATGTCGGCCTACCTGGCCGGGCACGTCACGCTCGCCAATGCGGTCGGCACCGGGGTCGCCGACGACAAGGCGGTCTACAGCTACATGCCGGAGATCGTGAAGTTCTACCTCGCGGAGGAGCCGATCCTCAACAACGTCCCGACCTGGCGCTGCCGCGAGCCGGAGCACTTGTCTTACGTGCTCGACCATCTGCCCGAACTGGTGGTGAAGATCGTGCACGGCTCCGGCGGCTATGGCATGTTGGTGGGGCCCGCCGCAAGCAAGGCGGAGATCGCGACCTTCCGTTCCCGGATCGAAGCCAATCCGAGCAACTACATCGCCCAGCCGACGCTGGCGCTCTCGACCTGCCCGACCCTTGTCGATAAAGGCGTCGCGCCCCGGCACATCGATCTGCGTCCTTTCGTGTTGACCGGGCGCGACCAGATCCGGATCGTTCCGGGCGGGCTCACGCGGGTCGCCCTGCAGAACGGCTCGCTCGTCGTCAATTCCAGCCAGGGAGGCGGCACCAAGGACACTTGGGTGCTGGACCGCTGATGCTGTCGAGAACCGCTGACAACCTCTATTGGGTCTCGCGCTATGTCGAGCGCGCCGAGTACCTCGCCCGCATTCTCGAAGTGACGGCGCGGCTGACAAGCCTGCCAATCGCCTATATCGGCTCCAGGAATGAGTGGGAATCGGCGGTCGCGACCGCAGGATGCAGCAGGGCCTTTTCCGCCAGCTATTCCGAGGCGAACGAGGCGAACGTGATGGAGTTCCTGGCGTTCTCGCCGCAGAACCCATCCTCGATCTACAATTGCATCGAGCTCGCGCGGACCAACGCCCGCGCCGTGCGCACCGCCATCACCAGCGAGATGTGGGACGTCATCAACGGCGCCTGGCTGGAGCTCAAGCGCTTCGGCAATGCTCCTGGCTCGCGCGAGGAGTTCCTGCGCTTCCTGCGCTGGGTGCAGGAGATTTCGCTGCGCTTCGACGGGTCGGCGTTCCGCACCATGCTGCGCAACGACATGTTCTGGTTCTCCCGTCTCGGCCTCAATATCGAGCGCGCGGACAACACCGCCCGCATCCTCGACAAGAAGTATCACCTGCTGCTTCCGGTCGACGCTCCGGTGGGAGGCCCGCTCGACTACTACCAGTGGGCCGCCATCCTGCGCTCGGTCTCCGCGCTCACCTCCTATCACTGGGTGTACCGGGAGGGGCTGAAGCCCTGGCTGATCGCCGACCTCCTCATCCTCAACCCGCAAATGCCGCGGTCGCTCGCGAGCTGTTACGATAACCTCGTGCGCTACTGCGATTCGATCGCCACCGCCTATGGCCGGCAGGGCCCGGCGCAGCGCCAGGCCCGCGCGATCAGAGCCAGGCTTCAGAACAGCCGCATGGAGGAGATATTCCAGAACGGCTTGCACGAGTTCATCGAAGAGTTCATAGCGGACAACAACCAGCTCGGCGCCGCCGTCACTCGGCAATACCTCATGTGAGCGACGCCGCTCTGAGCTCCTCGGCCTCGACGCAAGCCCGCGATGCGCATCTTCGTCTCTCATGAAACGATCTATCGCTACGACACGCCGGTCACGCGGGTGATCCAGGCGCTGCGCGTGACCCCGCGCTCGCACGAAGGCCAACACGTCGTCAATTGGCGGATCGAGGTGTCCGAGGACTGCCGGCTCGACGCAAAAGAGGACGCGTTCGGCAATATCACCCACAGCTTCACCACCGACAATCCGTTGAGCGAGCTGACCGTCTTGGTGGCGGGCGAAGTCGAGACCCAGGATACGCATGGAATCATCCGCGGCGCGGTCGAACGCTTTCCCCCCAGTCTATACCTGCGCAATACGCCGCTCACCGAGCCGGACCCGGCCATCCAGGAATTCGCGCACAGCCTCGGCGGAAGCGCCGACAAGGACCGGCTTGACCTGCTCCACTCCCTGCTCCGCCGCGTGCATGAGGACGTGGCCTACGACGCCGATCCCACCCACGTCGCGACCACCGCCGCGGAAGCCTTCGCGCTCCGCCGCGGCGTTTGCCAGGACCTCGCGCATATCTTCCTTTCCGCCGCGCGCATCCGGGGTATCCCCTCGCGCTATGTCGGCGGCTATTTGCGCCGCAGCGACGGGGTCGTGGCGCAGGAGGCGGGCCACGCGTGGGTCGAGTCATTCGTCGCCGATCTCGGTTGGATCGCCTTCGATCCGGCTCACCGGGTCTGCGCGACCGACGCCCATGTGCGCGTCGCGGTCGGTCTCGATTATCTCGGCGCCGCGCCGGTGCGCGGCACGCGCTTCGGCGGCGAAGGCGAACGGCTTGCGGTCACCGTTCGCGTCGATCAATCGCTTCGTCAAACGCAGAGCTGAGCCTCTGCGCCGAAAAAGCTAATCGCACCGGTTGCCGTTTGACGGATTGCTGCGCAAAATGCCCCGCCAATCGCGTTCGGAGTCGCGCATCTCGATGACCTATTGTTGTGGAATTCTCGTGCGCGACGGCCTCGTGATGATCGCCGACACCCGCACCAATGCGGGCCTCGACAACATCTCGGTGTTTCGCAAGCTGCACGTGTTCGCGGTTCCCGGCGAAAGGATCATCGCAGTCGCTTCCGCAGGAAACCTTTCGCTCACCCAGTCCGTCCTCAGCATGCTCCATGAGGGGTTGGAAAACCCGGAGACCGGCGAACGCGAGACGCTGATCGATGCGCCCACGATGTTTCAAGCGGCGCAGCGGCTTGGGCGTGCGATTCGCGCCCTGCACCGCATGGAAGGCGCGGCGCTCGAGGAGTCCGACGTTAAATTCGAGCTGTCATTTCTGCTCGGCGGCCAGATCAAGGGCGGGCGGCTGCGGTTGTTCATGATGTACTCGGCCGGCAATTTCATCGAGTGCACGCACGACACGCCCTATCTGCAGATTGGCGAGCACAAATACGGCAAGCCGGTGCTGGACCGCGCGGTGACGCACGACACCGATCTCTACGATGCGCTCAAAATCGCGCTGATCTCGGTCGACTCCACCATGCGCTCCAATCTCAGCGTCGGCATGCCGATCGATATTCTGGTGGCGCGGCGCAACGTCTGCGAGGCGGAGTTGGCCTATCGGATCGAGCCGGAGGAGCCGTATTTCACCGACCTGCGCCAGCGCTGGTCGGCGGCGCTGCGGGCCGCCCATGCCGCCATCCCGCGCCCGCCTTACGGCACGGCGAAGTAGTAAGCGGGCGTTCGACCTCTGCCTGCGGGAGAGGACGGCGGCCCGAGCCGCGAGCCGAGTGACGGGTCGCTGGCCAGGGCGTGTACCTAACAACCGCCCGGCCATGCCCGCCGTCGGGCAACCCGGACATACGATACGACCCCCTCACCCCCGCTGAGTGCCTAGCAGCTCGCCGTCATGCCACCCCCGGACCGCCGATGACGCTCGGCAACATGCGTTCGCTCGGTGTCCGCTCGCTCGATCACGTGCGGCAATGTGATCATGAGGCTGCGCGCACCGATGCGCCTATTCTTACCGCACCAGGAGGGCCTACCCTTAAGACGTCATAGAGCATTGAGGCTGCCAGGCCTACAGGATGGCGCCGGTGCGTGCGACGAACGATAACAATTCATTTTACGCGACCATTCCCATCTTCACCCACTTCGGCAACGTAGTGGAGCAGGCATCCTACGTCCGACTGCCGGATGATTGGACGATCGGCATGTCCGACATCGTGCAATCGACCAAGGCCATCCGCGAAAGCCGCTACAGGGCCGTGAACATGGCCGGCGCTGCCGTGATCGCTGCAACCAAGAATGCGCTGGACGGCCGTGACTTTCCTTATGTCTTCGGCGGCGACGGCGCGACATTCGCAGTGCCGCCGCGCGACTTAGAAGCTGCCCGTGCGGCGCTTGCCGCGACCGCGACATGGGTCAAGAACGAGATTGGCCTTGCCATGCGCGTAGCGCTGGTGCCTGTCGCCCGTATACGCGCGCACGGCTTCGACGTTCGCGTGGCGCGTTTTGCCCCCTCCCCCAATGTCTCTTACGCAATGTTCTCGGGTGGCGGTCTGCGCTGGGCCGACGCCGCCATGAAGCGGGGCGAGTTCGCGGTAGGTCCAGGTCCCCCCGATGCTCGTCCGAATCTCGCTGGGCTGTCGTGCCGGTTCGCCGAGATTCCTGCGACGCGCGGACTCGTGCTCTCACTGTTGGCAGTACCGGCCACCGGGGCCAGCCCCGAAGCTTTTCGCATCGTGATCGAAGAGATCATTGCGCTAGTCGAGCACAGCCCGGGTGGGTCCACTCCCATCCCGACGGCCGGCCCTACGCTTAGCTGGCCGCCAGCCGGCGCCGGCCTCGAGGCGCGCGCGGTTCGTCGTCGCGGCGTGCCGTTGTTCGTTCAGAAAGGCGTCGTCTTAGCCTGGAACTTCATCTATTTCGTAATCATGCGGTACGGAATTCGAGTGGGCAATTTCGTGCCCGCGGTCTATCTGCGGCAAGTGATCGAGAATGCCGATTATCGAAAGTTCGACGACGGCTTACGAATGGTCATCGACTGCAGGCCTGACCTCGCCGACGCTATCGAAGCGCGCCTCGTCGCGGCGGCGGAAGCTGGGGTGGTTTGTTACGGCCTGCACCGCCAGGATGCGGCGCTGATGACATGCTTTGCCCCTTCGCCGGTCGAGCCCAACCACGTCCATTTCATCGACGGCGCCCGCGGCGGCTATTCATCAGCGGCTATGGCGCTGAAAGCGATGCTCGGCTAACGAATTTAGCGCAATATCACTCCCGACATGTCCTTGTTAGCACGGAGCGGTATCGAGGCTCTGGATATCGGATCAAGTCTTCCTCAATCCGCCATGAATGCGAAGGAACGAAATCAGATCATGCCTGCACAGCTCAATCGCATCGCCAAATACACCACGAAACAGGAATTCGCTCTGGTCCGCGATGTCCTGTCGACGCACCTGAAATCGCTTGATAAGCCGACTCTGAAGAAACGGATCGGGGTATTGCGCCGTCACGCAGACAAGGCGCGCAGATGCGCTCTCACCGAGGCACGAAAGGGGACGTCGGGAGAGCTATCAAGGCGTAAGATGGGAATATTTCTCGAAGCACTCAATAAATGCGAGCATTACCTGCTGGACATCGAGGTGCAGGAAGCGCGCGAGCAACATGTGGCGGCGGCTCGTAAAGCGCTGGAAAAGAAGCGCAGTAGCGCCAACAGGACGATGCCCCACCCCTCCAGTCGAACGGCAGGGACTGGCATGGCGCCCAAACCAAGGACCAAGCCCGTGCCTCGGTTGACTGCGGGTCGTGCAAAAGGACATGTCCTTGGGGTTCAGCGCCGGGCGCAGGCTAAGCGCGATAACAGATAGAACGGCCCTGCCGCTTCGGCCGATGTCAGATCGAGCCGGAGGAGTCGTATTTCACTGGCCTCCGCCAGCGCTGGTCGGCGGCGCTGCGCGCTGATCATGCCGCCATCCCGCGCCCCCCTTACGGCATGGCGACGTAGTGAGAGGGTGTTCGACCTCTACGAGCGGGAGGAGGCGGCGAGCACCGAGCCGCGAGGTGGGCGCCGAAAAACCGCCCGGCCATGCCCGCTTTCGAGCAAACCGGACACGAGCAAACCGGACATTGAGCCAACATCGTCGAATAGGACCACACACCGTACCCTACGGGCGCGGCGGAGGGAGGATCATTGCGGCTGCGTAGGCTGCGTCGGGCCGTGCCGGCGCTGCACCCGCCTCGTTGGCTCCGGCAGCCAGCTTTTGCCAAAAACCTCTCTCGCACGTTGGGGGTCGATATGCGGGCCAATCAGCGATTGGAATGCAAAAGCGACCTGCTTATATTCGCCTTCGCAGCCCTCGGCCCTCTCCTTTGGCAAATAGCCCTTCGCCACTAGGTCGCCGAACAGTTGTGCATCGGCGCCATAGGCGACGCACAGCACATTGTAAAAGCGCTGCGCGGGCGTGCCGTGCTCTTTGGAGAACTCCGTAAATGTGGGCGGCGCAGCTGCGGTTTCCACCTCGGTCTTGTAAGCGTAGGCCGTGCCCGCGATCAGTCTCCGCGCCTCGGCCTTTCGGAGATTCAACATGATATACGCCGACACCTGATCGGCTGCGTCTTCCTCGCGCCCGAAAACTGGCACTTGCAGCATTTCGAATATGGCATGGCCAAATTCATGCAAGCAGGTGTCGATTAGGGGTCCCAGTAGGGCGTCTACCGGCATGACCCCGGCCGGCGTCGCCTGGGCGGGCACGTGTTTCCAGAGGTCGTCCACATATTCGTAGCAAATTGTTATTTTATCGTCCGCGTACCAGGCATTGACCTCACCGTCGCATCCCTCCGTCTCCACCTTCAGTGGACGCGGCAGTCGCACCGGGCTGAGGATTTCCTGCAACTTCTCGAGGAAGCGGATTTCCTGCATGCGCTCGTAAAGTTTCTGATGCGCAGGGTTTTTGGGCGGCACATAGGCAATGGTGATCCGGCCGGCTTCCATCGGCGCAGCCTGCTCAGCCGTCGCAGTCCCCGGAAGCAGAACTGTCCAGGCGATGGCTGATGCAATGACAATTTTCATCTTCGCCTCCACACAAGACAGGCGAATTTAGACGAACATGAACACCCGTTCTATAGTGAATTTTCCACGCTGCTGGGCAGAGCTTCTGTCTGGATTTGGCGCCTCGGTCTTGCCGGCCACACTCGCGAATGTCAGCTCGTTGAGGTAAAGCGGACCGATCACTTACGGTCCCGGATGCCTGAATCCGACCCGTGGCGAATACTCGGCGGGGGAACTGAAGGTTGCTTGCGAACGTCGAGCCGGTCGGGAACTCCTAATTCCCGCCCTTTTGCCGCGCTTTGATCTCGTTGAATTTGGACAGCGCGCGTTCAAATTTGTCATTGAAGAGCCACATCGCATCGAGAATTTCGCGGAAGGTTGCCGATGTTTTTGCGCGATTGCTTTTCCCAAAAGTGAAGATGCTGTTGTTGCGCAAATATCCCATTATCCGCGGGTCGGAAATTTCGTATTTCAATACATCGCCTGATTTAAGGGCGGCCTTGGTCGGACTTGGAATGATTTGGATGAGCTCAAAAAGTTTCATTTGATCAACGGGATTTGGCAACGCTCGCACGATCGTCGGTATGCGCGGGAAAAGGTCTGCGTGCGCATTGATCAGGGCGTCTCTTACGGCAGTCCAGTGATTGAATCGATGGTCCAATTTGCCGACGCGGGCTTCTTCTTCATCGTCGCGAGCGCTCAGTGCAGGATTGAGAGATGCGATCGACCTTTTGATTGCCGCCCATTTGTTGCGACCATTCTTGTCTTCAGGTATCCCTGTTTGAAAGCTGCCCTTGTACTTATTCGAGCGCGCGTTCCCAATATTTTGGTTGCCATTTGTCTCGGCAAAGAAAAGGCCCAGACTGATCCGACCTGCCACATCAGCATTTTCTGCATCGAGGCCCTTAACTCGTCCAATGACGGTTCCTAAGTCGACAACGTCATCAAATGGAGTGTTCGAGTTTTGCGCATTGGCGGGTGGCGCCTGCATGATATTGAAAAGGGCTGTATACTCATCGAGAAGCGGTTCATTTTCGGCATTGAAATAGGCCGGAGGAATCCCGAATTTATTAGGTCTTCCGATTCTTGACGGCAGCACGTCGGTGAGATCTTTATACGCGCTTATCATGTTGTTTCGCGCAAGATAGAGCGCTTGTCCTGGCAAGTTCGGCAGCTGTTGATTCGAATTGATCTGCGCGCGCCGCTGGCTCAAGATGGACTTAAAATCGTTTACTGCCTTATTGTAAGTATTGAGCGCATCCAGCTGTGATTTCGTAAGTGCGGCCGGCTGACCGTGTGCACGAGAAATGTAGTCGAGATTGCTCATGATTGCCGCGACGAACGACGTGACCGGGCTGGCTATCGTATCGATGACGTTAGAACTCGGCGGCGCGAAGAAGAGCGCGAAGGCAAAGGCTGCCGCCGCACGCGTGGTTGCAGGCGCTCTCGAGGTGACCGCATCTATGATGCGAGCGGCGGCGCCGGCGCCCGAGTCAATGGAACGGCGGCGCTTGCAGCTATCCAACGCGGCGATCGAGGTCGAGTCGTTCATGCGGTTTCCGGAACGGTCGCAAGGCCGTCCGGCATAGACTAGGTCAGCGTTTCCGAAGTTCGAATCATATCATGCGGCCTTGTCGAGCTTGTAGGTCCATGTGTGAACGACCGGATCGTCGTTGAAGTAGTCCACGGCGGCCATGAGGCGGTCCTTGAGTTCCTG
>JBAPYK010000398.1:0-1653 GCA_049284695.1 Rhodoplanes sp.
CAGCAAGACTTGCGCAAAACTCGGCTTCGCCTTCTGGGATTACCTCGGCTCACGCCTGGAAGTGCCAAACCAGCCCGAGGTTCCATACTTGCCAGCAATCGTCAGGCATCGTTGCGCCACCGCCTGACTGCCCCGACTTTTGCCCCTCTTACGCTTTTCCTTCTTCGCAGGATCCTCGATCGTCGCTATCGTCCATTGGTAGAGCGGATACTGCTCGGTTCCCTCCCTCTCCGCTTCCGCCACATACTCCGCGAACGCGTCGAACTGACTTTTCATCGTCGCGCTATGCTTCTGGAGGATTTGCAACAGCTGCCCGAGCGCTGGATCGTTGGAACGGAAACGTGCGGTCTCGACAAGCTCATCGGGCAGGTAGATTCGCAATTGGTACTGCCAAGCATCCCTCACGAGCAGCTCCTGTGATCGCCGGATCGAATACCCTGCGCCTCTGTCGAATCTTGCCAATGGGGGTGCGCGTTCCCGCCGAAGCTCCAGCTTGCGGTTGCGAGACCGTTGTTTGCGAGACTACCCTCTGACGCCGTAGCAGCGGGTCTTTGTCTGCTCAACCCAGGGAAGCTTCGCGGATCGTCTCGTCTGAATGCATCCCGGGAAGCACAAGCACTTGTCGGTGTCGCCGCCGCACCGCAGCAATGAGCGCCAGAGGTTTCGGCCCGAGTGGCTCCACGGTAGAATTGTTCGACAACCCTTGAGGAGAGGCGATGTCGGTCTCGCAATTTCGGCATGCGGTCGTTGCAGGCGCCAGCATGGCGGGCCTGCTCACCGCTCGCGTTCTCGCCGATCACTTCAACCACGTCACGCTGATCGAGAAGGATGTCATCGCGCGTGAGCCCACACCGCGGAAAGGCGTGCCGCAGGGACGGCATGTTCACCTCCTGCTAGCCGGCGGTCTCCTTGTTCTCGGCCGGCTGTTTCCCGGGCTTGCTCGGGAGCTCATGGATGCCGGCGCAATCGCGATCAAGGGCGGCCGCGACGTCGCCTGGAACCATCGCGGCCACTGGCGAGTAAGCGACGACTCCGAGCTCGTGATCCTCTCGATGACACGGCCACTTCTGGAGAGCGCGGTCGCGAGCCGGCTTAGGTCGTACACGAACATCCAGCTGTGCGAAGCGACGCGGGTGATTGGCCTCACGGGCAATCCGTCCAACGGAATCTCGGGTGTGTATGTCTCCCCGACGAATGAAGGCAAGCAACGCGAGGAGATTGTCGCAGACCTGATTGTTGACGCGACTGGGCGCGGCAGCGCGACACCGGCGTGGCTCGAGGAGGTCGGCTTCGAGCGCCCAGCCGCCGAGGAGGTCCCGGCGCGCGTAACTTACGCCACAGCGGCCTTCAGGCGCTCGGATGGCTGGCCGAACTGGCGCGCCCTAGCAATTGGCGGCGCGCCCACCCGCCGAGGCGGCTTCATGCTGCCGGTCGAGCAAAATCGCTGGCTCGTGTCTCTGGCCGGATACTTCGACGACCAGATGCCCCAGGATCACCCGGAGTTCTTCGCCTTTGCTCGCTCGCTGCCCGTGCCGGATCTCTACAACGCGATCAAGCTTCAAGAGCCGGTATCGGACGTGGTGGGGCATGGATTTCCGGGGAGCCGACGTCGACGCTACGACCGGCTAAGGCACGTCCCTGAGCGCCTCATCG
>JBAPYK010000399.1:0-2026 GCA_049284695.1 Rhodoplanes sp.
GAGCTCGTCCTGATCGAAGCCGGTCAGTTCGAGTGGAAACTCAACATTGCTGAGCTCGCCCAACTCAAGGTGAAGCAGCTCATCGTCCCAATCCGCCCAGTTCGCCGACCGGTTAGCTAATAGACGAAATGCCTTGACCTGGGCGTCCGTTAGTTCATCGGCGAGCACAACCGGAACCGTTGACAAGCCAAGCTGGCGGGCCGCCTTTAGTCGCAGGTGCCCGTCAACCACGGTGCCATCCCTGCGCGCAACAACGGGGATGCGGAAGCCGAACTCCTTGATTGCGGAACACATGCGATCGACGGCATGGTCGTTACGACGCGGGTTGCGCGCGTAATCAACCAGCCGCTCGATCGGCCAGTTCTCCAGTATGAGGGGCTGCACTGAGCGATTCCCAAATTCGGCGTAACCTGACGCGAGCTGCGAGCTGGCGCTCAAGCAACGAGAGCCTCAAGCAAAAGGCCAGCGTTCTTTGATCGAATCTCTCAGCTGCTAAATCGCGATAGATTCCTTCCATCACGGCGTGATGGCGCTTGCAGAGCGGGATGAGATTGGCTTGGCTGTTGTCGCGGCTCAGCCGGTAGGGCGTAATATGGTGGACATCGAGGCGGCGTAGAGTACCGCAGATGGCGCAGAACGGTGCCCGTCGTATTGCCTCATCTCGGATCGCCTTCCAGCGTGAGCCGCGCCCATTCACTCGCTCCGTCCGGCAGAGATGCTTGTGATAACAGCGGCGGCTGCAAAAGTTCCCAGATGCGTTCGTCCGACCCGAAATTGCACTGCGGAGCACTGAAAAAGCTGCACCACAAAACTTGCACCTGCGCCTCACGCGACCGCTATCGTACCGGCATGCTCGCGAGCAATGTCTCGGCGGACCCCCCTTTACGGCGCTAGGCGTCGTTGGAAACATCGATCCGCAATTCTCGCATCGGAGATGCAGGCGTTGGCTTCTTTTCGCTCGGGTTGCACTTGCTCTCCCGGCCGATTCTTTGGAAGCACAACTCCTGCATCTCTCGGCGAGATTATCGCTGCGGACAAGATCTTGCCGGCCACAATCGAGACAAATCCGCAATCGCGGCGTGCCTCTTGCGTGGCTCATCGCTGCAGCAAATGCTTTCTGATCAGCCGGCTATAATTGTGTGGCGCGGATAGAGCGCAGCGAGACCCGGACCCGATTGGTTTATCGACTCGAGAACGCCGCGAGCCGTTCAACCGGCCAGATTTCGACCTTGGCCGCCGGCCAGGCGACTGAGGGTTTTTTGGCAGCGATAGCTGATTTCATTGAGGTTTTTCAGCAATCGCGGCGAACATCGCCAAGCTGCCCGAGCAGCTATCCCGCAAGGGCGAGGAATGATGTTTCGTCGCTGTGGCAAGCAAAACGCCGCCCAGGGGGGCGCTTGGTGAATGCGTCCAGGCTTAGTACGTCAGGTTGAATTGGTCTGCGCCAGCTTCAATGCAACTATCCTCACAGTGGTCACCGTCACGGCCCCGTTTGCTCGGCGTGACCTACCCTACAGGCCCCGGCGAACAGTCTGCCGGGGCCTCTGTTTGAAATCAGCGAATTTAAGTGGTCGTTAAATTGCCGAGGCTACAGTTTGTTGTTCTCCTCGCGAGAACGCCACCCTGCATGTGGCCAAGGCCCGGCCGCCCCTGAGCGCGCCGGGCCTTTTCTCATTCAATAGGCCAATAGGCAAACAAGAACCCGCCCCACCCCTAGGAAGCCCGTGGCGCGTTTTTATGGGGTGATACAAAAGCACCAGCGGCCGCCCTATTAAGCAGGGTTGCGTGCCTTTACCGACAGGTGCATCGCCCGCGGTCGCCACAAACGGAAACGCCCGGGGCATTGCTCCGGGCGCAATTTCAATCCTCGAATTTCGGAACTCGTATCCGCGTCGCCGAATCCCGTCAACACAAAAACGACAACGCCTTTTTTTTCCGGCCGTCATCGTGCATCCGCGTAAGCCTGCGCATTCCCTTCGGCCCTTCATCTCAATCTCGCATCCCAAACGCCCGGACCAGCGTGTTG
>JBAPYK010000400.1:0-1536 GCA_049284695.1 Rhodoplanes sp.
CCGCGGTCGCATCGTTGCTGCATGCCATGCAGGCAATTCTCACCTTTCCCGCCGCCGTCTACTATGATCAAGCATTTGTCGGCGTGATGCTGATCGCCGCGATCGCAGCCGACATCTGGTTCAAGGCGGCATGGGACGGGGCAGGCGCTGTGGATGGCCCCCGCGGCCTCTCGGAAAGCAAGCAATGGACTTGACGCTCGCGAAATTCCCGAAATCCCGGCCGGAGCTGCCGGCGCGCCACCGTGCGGTCTATGAGCGCGAATACGCGCTTAACCGCAGCGGGCGCGGACCGCTCTATGCCGCGGTGGCCAAGCTCGAAGGATGGATGCACCACGCGATTGCCGCGCGGAAGCCGAATGGTCCGATCCTCGAATTGGGCGCCGGCGGTCTCAACCACCTGAGCTTCGAGGCCGAAGCATCCGAATATGACGTCTGCGAGCCGCTTGCCGACCTGCTGCTCAACAAGCCGCTGCCGCCGCAAGTCAGGACCGTGCTCAAGGATTATCGCGAGTTAGGCAACTTGGAAGGCGGCTATTCGAAGATTCTGTCGATCGCGGTCTTGGAGCACCTCGAGCATTTGCCCTATGTCGTGGCGCAATCCGCATTGCTGCTCGCTCCCGCCGGCGTGTTTCAAGCCGGTATTCCGAGCGAAGGCGGAGCCTTGTGGGGATTGTCCTGGCGCCTTTCGACCGGCTTGGCCTATCGTTTGCGGACCGGATTGGACTACGGCATTCTGATGCGGCACGAGCACATCAACACAGCCGACGAGATTGAAGCGATCGTGAGGCGCTTCTTTGCCGACGTGAAAGTGCGCCGCTTTCCCTTCGATGCGAAGCATCTGAGCATGTACACCTATCTCGAAGGAACGAACTCTCGACGCGAAGAATGCACGAACTTCGTGACGGACTACGCGGCCAGATTGGGATGGAACAAGCAGTGACCGACAGGCGCGAAGACCCGCCGGGCCCGGGGACGTCCGGCCTGAGCGTCCCTACCTTGACGGTCGTCGTTCCATGCCACAACGAGGAACTGAATATCCCTGCCCTCTACGACGCGCTGAAAACCCATATGGCCTCGTGCGTTCCGAGTTACGAGATCATTTTCGTCGATGATGGCTCCACCGATCGCACCGTGCATGTCGTGCGGGAGCTGATGCGGCAGGATCCCGGGGTCAGGCTGGTGCGGCTCGTCCGCAATTTCGGCCATCAGGCGGCGTTGCTCGCCGGACTGGCCCAATCGAGAGGGCGCGCGGTCCTGTGCATGGATGCAGACCTGCAACATCCGCCGCGTCTCATCCCGCAGATCATTGAGGCATGGCGGACCAAGACTCCGGTCGTGCAGATGGTGCGGCTTGAACATGGACACTCGAACAAACTGAAGAAGCTGCTGTCGTCGGGGTTTTACACCGACATCAACAAACTGGGCGACGTCTATGTCCAGCCCAATGCGTCCGATTTCTTTCTGGTCGATCGCGAGGTCGTCCAGATGATGCTGTCCTGTGCCGGCAGCCGGCCCTTCATCCGCGGGCTGGTGAGC
>JBAPYK010000401.1:0-21591 GCA_049284695.1 Rhodoplanes sp.
CGCGTTCTCGAACGACTGGCGGGTCGGCGCGAAGACATCCTTCGCGCCTCCCGCGACATCGCGGCCGAACAGGGGCTTGGGGCCGTGCAAATCGTGCCCGTCGCCGAGCGGGCCGGCATCGCGGCCGGCACGGTCTACCGCTACTTCCCGACCAAAGCCGACCTTGTCGAGGCCCTGCTCAAAACCATTGCCGAACAGGAAATCGCGGTCATTCGCAATGCCGCTGGCGCTGCCCCCGGCCCGTTGTCCGCGCTTGCCGCGGCGATCGTGGCGTTCCTCATGCGAACGATGCAGCGGCCTGGACTCCTCGCCGCCGTGCTGACCGTGCCCGCGGAGCGCGAGCTCGATGGATTGCGCCTCGTCTGGCGCCAGGCGCTTGTCGCCGAGTTCGAAGCCGCCATTCGCGCCGCCATCGCCGCCGGGCGCCTTCCTGAGCAGGAGGCGAAGTTGGCGGCGGCGGCGGTATTCGGCGTGCTCGCCGAATGCGCGGCCGGGCCGCTTGCCCCTGGCCCCGCCGATCCAGCGGAACGGCGGCGGCTGTCGGCGCAGGCCGCGGCGCTTCTTGCTTTGCGGGCGCTCGGGGTCGCCGATGCGCGCGCTCGCGGGCTCGTCGTTCAAGCGCCATGGCCGGCGGAGGCCGGCTGACCGCGGTTTGTTCTAGATCAAATCATCGATTGTTTCAGATCAAGGACGCCGACGCGCCGCCAAGGATAATTCTTTACGTTCAGCAAGGCTGTCTGGTCGGAGGGCAGAACGATAAATGCGTGACTTCGATAGATTTGCCCGATATTCCGCAAATATCGGCGAGATGATGGAACGGATGGGAATCGAATTCGACGAAGAATTCGAAGAGTATTTCGGGCCGACTCTGGGCGCGGTGATTCGCACCTGCCAGTTGTGCCGGTCGGGCAATCTGTGCAGCGATTGGCTCGCGCGGGCCCCCCTAAACGTGGTGCAAGCGCCGCCGTTTTGCCCCTACGCCGATCGCCTGGACGGGCTCGCACTCGATCAGGCCGGTTTTCCGGTCCGCAGCCACACCGTCCATTGACGGGCCGCCCTGCGGTCTTGCGATCCAGCGCCGACCGTTGCCGGAAAGGGCCTCTCGTGGCCCGTCAAGCGTTTCGAGCGGGCTTGTCCGCGGGCGAAGCGCGGGCTGAAAATTTCAAGCGCAGACGCGCAGCGCAAAGGCTACTCTCCGCGATCTAGCGTCGAACCTGCTCGCTCGCGGCCGATGAGCGGTTTCGTCAGGTGGCTGAAGACTGAATTCCCGAAGGCTGCGCGATGCTGCCGAAACGCCTGTGGGCGGACATGACCTGGCGAGACTTTGCTTCGTCCGAGACGAAGCGATGGATTGCCGTGCAACCGGTCGCCGCCATCGAGCAGCACGGGCCGCATTTGCCGCTCGGGACCGACAGCTACATCGCCGAGGCTTATCTCGCGCGCGCACTGGATCTCCTTGCACCGGATCTGCCGGTCACCCTGCTCCCGCTGCAGGCTGTGACGCTTTCGACCGAACATCTTGCGTTTCCTGGCACGCTTTCCTTGTCGGCCTCCACCCTTATCCGCGCGCTGACCGAGATCGGTGAATGCGTGCGCCGCGCCGGCGTCCGCAGGTTCCTTATCCTCACGAGCCACGGGGGGAATACGCAGGCGATTGACTTGGTGGCCCGCGATTTGCGCGCACGCCTCAAGATGCTGGCGGTGACCTGCGCCTGGGGCGGCTTCGGTTATCCGTCCGGATTGTTCGCGGCAGCCGAGGAAAAGCACGGCATTCACGGCGGCGATATCGAGACCTCGTTGATGCTCGCGTGGCGTCCGGCCACGGTGCGGATGGAGGCGGCGGCCAACGCCTTGCCGGCGAGCATCGCCATGGAAGCCGAAAACGATTTCCTCGGGCCGCACGGTCCCGCGGCGTTTGGATGGATGACGCAGGACTTGCACGCTTCTGGGGCTGTCGGCGACGCGCGCCTGGCGACCGCGGAGAAGGGCGACGCCGCACTCGCTCACGGCGCCCGCGCATTCGCGGCTCTGCTTGAAGAAATCGCGAACTTCGATCTCGCGCGTTTGGCCGATGGACCGCCCGTCTAGACGCTCGCCGATAGGGTATTTTATAAACCGATGGCGTGGCATTATCCGCTCCCGTAACGGTCTGCCCTCCTCGTCCGCAATCCGCATTGTTGAGGCGTTAAACAGCGCGCCATAACCTCGTCTACCTCTTGAGAAAACGTCCCGCCGGTGAGTTGAGCGGGGCGCCCGAATCGTGTGCAAGATCGGACCCCTTATGAGGTCGCCTATGTCGGATGTTCCGCCCGTTGGTCCGCGGCGCGCCATGGTTCTGGCCGCTGGCCTCGGCACGCGCATGCGATTCTTGACCGAAGCGCGGCCGAAGCCGCTCGTCGCGGTCGGCGGCAAGCCGCTGATCGACCATGTGCTCGACAAGCTCGCGACCGCCGGCGTCGAGACCGCCGTCGTCAACGTGCATTACTTCGCCGACCAGATCGAGCAGCACCTCGCCGGACGGCGCGCGCCGCAGATCGTGATCTCGGATGAACGAGGCGGGCTGCTCGGCACCGGCGGCGGAGTGGCCAAGGCGCTTCCGCAGCTCGGCGACGCGCCGTTTTTTCATGTCAATTCCGATACGATCTGGATCGACGGGGTGACGCCCAATCTGCGGCGTCTTGCCCACGCCTTTGACGTGAACGCGATGGACGCGCTGCTCCTGCTTGCGCCGACCACGACCAGCATCGGTTATTCCGGGCTCGGAGATTTCGCCATGACCGCGGACGGCCGGCTCCGCCGCCGCGCGGAGCGGGAGGTCGTGCCCTTCGTCTATGCCGGGGTCGCCGTTCTCAGCCCGGCGCTGTTCGCCGATGCGCCGGAGGGCGTCTTTCCGTTGACGCAACTATTCCGACACGCCGAGGAGGCAGGTCGGCTGCACGGGCTTCGGCTTGAAGGCTTGTGGATGCATGTCGGCACGCCGGAGGCGGTCGCCGCCGCGGAAGCCGCGATCCTCGCCAGCGCCGCCTAACCGCGGTCCTCGATTGGTCGCCTTTTTCTGCGGCGAACCGGCTCCGCTTCGCCAGAAGATTCTCTAGATTGCGACCGGCTCGGGAGCGTCGTCCTCTTCTATGGTCGAGTGAGGGTGCCGGCGTGGGGCGCAGCCGGGAACCAACCGGCACAGATTGTCGAGCAGGCCGACCCACCATTCGCCGCGCGAGAGCGCACGATCGAGCCCCGCCATGGTGCGCGCATGGCCCGGATCGTCGTCATCCACGAATGTCGCGAGCACCTGTCCGTAAAGGATCGCTAGGCCCTGCGCGCGCATCAGCCCGAGCGGACCGCTGCTCGGGATATCGGCCCCGGCCAGCATCCATCGCTGCGAACGCAGCGCGAGGCTGTTGAGCGCGCAGGCGAGGCCCGGATTGGCGCGCGCCGAGCGCAGCAGCGAGCGGATCGCATCCTTATAGGGGTCCTGCGCTTCCAAGCGGCGCATCAGCACGTCGAACAGGCGTTCGCGCGGCGGCTCTTCGGCCATGTCAGTGCGATCGCCCGAAAGAACCTGTCGATCGATGTCCTTGACGTGGGCGGCGAGGATCGCGAGCTTTGAACCGAACTCGCCCCGCATATCCGCCATCGACACACCGGCGCGGGCGGCAATGTCGGTATAATCGATCGCTTCGATCGGCCGCTCGCCGAGCAGCTCCATGAACGCTTCGATGATCTTTCCGCGATTGGTCGCAATCCGCGCGCGGCGTGGACCGGCCGCCTCTACGCCATTCGCGCCACTGCCTTCCGGCGACTCGCCGCCGTTTCCATTGCCGGATTTTCGGGATCGTTCGCGAGGCCTGCGCGCCATGGCTTCGGCTCCTGTCGAGAGGGTCTTGCAAAATACTTAGTTCGTCGCCGCCGAACGCACCAGAGTGTTGCCGCCGTTGTCGAAGAATCGGCGCTGGACGGCAGCCGTCCCTATCCCGCCAGTTCGCGCGAGCGCCGCGTCGCGGCTGCAACCGCGCGCTCCAACAGGCCGTCGAGGCCGTCCGCGCCCATCAGCACGTCGAGCGCCGCCGCCGTCGTGCCGCCCGGCGACGTCACCCTTTCGCGCAAGATTCCCGGATCGAGCGGCGAGCGGTGCAGCAACTCACCCGCTCCCGCGACCGTCTCGCGCGCGAGTTTCTCGGCGAGTTCAGCGGGCAGTCCCACCTTGACGCCGGCGCGCGCGAGGCTCTCGGCAAGCAGAAACACATAGGCGGGTCCCGATCCCGACACCGCCGTCACCGCATCGAGTAAACCCTCGTCCTGCACCCATTCGACCGAGCCCGTCGCGGCGAGCAATCTGTCGGCCAAGTCGCGCTGGCCAGCGGTGACCTTTGCGTTCGCGACTGCGACCGTTATCCCGCGACCGATTGCCGCGGGCGTGTTGGGCATGGCCCGCACCGCCGCCGTCTCCGCGCCGAGCGAGCGCTGAAGAAAGCCGAGCGTGGGTCCGGCCATGATCGAGATGACGACCGCGTGCCCGGTATGTGCGGCAAGGGCGGGAACGGCTTCCGCCGCAATCTGCGGCTTGACGGCAATAACGATTGCCGTGGCTTGTACCGTGGCGGGATCGGGATTGAGGCGCAGCCCCTTGATCGCGTGCTCCGCGATTTCCGGCGAAGGCTGCGGCTCGAACACGGCGAGTTTGTGCGGCTCGAGACCGAGCGAAAGCCAACCATCGAGCAGGGCGCCGCCCATCTTGCCGGCGCCAACCAGAAGGACCTGGCCGTCGACGTCGCGTAGAGTCCGGCCGGTTTTGGCGATCGGTGTCGACATAGCGCTTCACTATTCCTTTCTCGCAACGACGTGGGCGGCAATTTTATCGAATCTCATTGACCGGCGGCGAGGCCGTCGTCCACAAGCTCGGCCGCATGGCGGACCCGCGTCGAACGCTGCGTGGCAAAGATTGGGGCAAGCATGACCAAGTCGGTTCTGGGAATTATCGGCGGATCGGGCATCTACGAACTGCCCGGTCTTGAGCAGGTGGTTGAGAAGCGTATTGCGAGTCCGTGGGGCGAACACTCCGCGCCATTGATCTGCGGCGAGATCGACGGCCTGCCGATTGTCTTCCTGCCGCGGCACGACACCGGTCATCGGTTGTCGCCGTCCGACATCAATTACCGCGCCAATATCGACGTGCTCAAGCGCGTCGGGGTCACCGATCTTATTTCGCTCTCCGCCTGCGGCTCGTTCAAGGAGGAGCTCCCGCCCGGCGCGTTCGTGCTGGTCGATCAGTTCTTCGACCGCACTTACAAGCGCGAAAGCTCGTTCTTCGGCACCGGCTGCGTCGCCCATGTCTCGATGGCGCATCCGACATCGCCGCGCCTGCGCGCCCATCTCGCCGAGGCGGCTATCGCCGAGGACATCCCGCTCGCGCGCGAGGGCACCTATGTGTGCATCGAGGGACCGCAATTCTCCACCTACGCCGAAAGCATCACCTACAAGCAGCTCGGCTTTTCGGTGATCGGCATGACCAACATGCCGGAGGCGAAGCTCGCCCGCGAGGCGGAGATTTGCTACACGACGGTCGCCATGGTGACCGATTTCGATTGTTGGCATCCCGACCATGACGCCGTCACCGTGCAGGACATCATCCGCATGGTGAACGCCAACGCCGACAAGGCGAAGCGCCTCGTCGCGCGCCTGGTGCGCGATTTCCCGCGCGAGCATGAGCCCTGCCCGATCGGCTCCGACCGCGCGCTCGACAACGCGCTCATCACCGCGCACACCGCGCGCGATCCGGAACTCCTGAAGAAGCTCGACGCGGTGGCGGGACGGGTGCTGAAGCGGTGACGTCTCGACGCTCACACCGTGCCACGCCGCATCATGAAGTCCATTTGCCAGCCGAACAGCGCGGCGAAGAGGAAGGAAAGCAGAAAAGAGACCACCGCGAGAATGATCGCAGCGGGGATCGCGGCGAGCGCAAGCTTGACGAGAAACAGGACGAGGCGCGCGAAGGGAACGCGGACATCGACGATCACGATCGGCTGGGAGGGCGCATCCATGGCGAAAAGGTCTCCGTTGCAGTCTGCGCCATGCTTTGCCACACTGGCCCTTCCCCGCAAATTGTGAAAACAACTTGAGCGACAACGTCTTGAAATGATGACACTCCCACCTCTCGAATACGATCTGAGGGAAGCGATCCGCACCATCCCGGACTATCCCAAACCGGGAATCATGTTCCGCGACATCACCACGCTGCTCGGCGACGCGCGCGCCTTCCGTCGCGCGGTCGATGAGATGGTCCAGCCTTGGGCCGGCATGAAGATCGACAAGGTCGCTGGCATCGAGGCGCGCGGATTCATCTTGGGCGGCGCGGTGGCGCACCAGGTGTCGGCGGGCTTCGTGCCGATCCGCAAGAAGGGCAAGCTGCCGCACAAGCGGGTGAGCATCGCCTATTCGCTGGAATACGGTCTCGACGAGATGGAAGTCCACGAAGACGCCGTCGTTTCAGGAGAACGCGTCATCCTTGTCGATGATCTCATTGCCACCGGCGGCACCGCCGAAGGCGCCGTCAAGCTGCTGCGCCAACTCGGGGCGGAAGTGCTCGCCGCCTGCTTCATCGTCGACCTGCCGGAGCTCGGCGGCGCCGACAAGCTGCGCAAGCTCGACGTGCCGGTGCGCACGTTGATCTCGTTCGAGGGGCATTGAAGCGCCGCGAGCGACCGCGGAAAGCGAGCGACTAAGGCTCGGTCGCAAAGCGCAGGCGGCCCGCCGGACGCAATGTCTGCGCCTCGAAGCTGCGGATTTCTACGCCGCCGCCGGGAACTTCGATGGTGACGACGACGTGGTCGCCCGCCACCGCGGTCTGCATGACCCGGCTGTTGGGCGGCAGCCGGACCGTCGTCTCGAGCGGCTCGCCGCTTCCCCCGCTGCGCGATACGCGGTAGCCGATGACGCCAAGCACCACGGCGATGCCGAGCAGCGTGGCGAAGCCGGATAACGCCATCATCAGTTTGACGCGCGCCATGAACCGCGCCTGGTCTGGATCGAGCGGCTTCTCGTCAACGGTTTGCGGATGGGTCATGAGCGAAGGGGGTGGCCGGATCGAAACGATTGTCGTCGCCGAGGCGGAGCAAGGGGAGCGCCTCGACCGCGTGCTCGCCGCTCGTCTTTCCGAATTGTCGCGCTCGCGGCTGAAAGCGCTGATTCTCGCGGGCGAGGTTGCGATCGAAGGGCGCACGATCCGCGATCCGAGCCGCCGCGTCAATGCCGAGGACCGCATCGCCGTCGCGGTGCCGCCGCCGGAGCCGGCCGCGCCCGCGCCGGAGAATATTCCCCTCACCATCGTCTACGAGGACGAGGACATCATCGTCATCGACAAACCGAAGGGCCTCGTCGTTCACCCGGCGGCCGGGCACAAGACCGGGACGCTCGTGAACGCGCTGATCGCCCATTGCGGAGATAGCCTCTCCGGCATCGGCGGCGTGAAACGGCCCGGCATCGTCCATCGCCTCGACAAAGACACCACGGGGCTAATGGTTGTGGCCAAGAACGATCGCGCGCACCGCGTGCTAGCGGCCCAGTTTGCCGACCACGGCCGGGCGGGCCCGCTCGAACGCGGCTATCTCGCCTTCGTATGGGGCGCGCCCGACCGGCCGCGGGGCACGATCGACAAGCCGATCGGCCGCCATCCTCATGCCCGCGACAAGATGTCCGTGACGCCTAACGGGCGTGAGGCCATCACCCATTGGGAGGTGCGGCAATGCTACCCCGGGCTGATGGGCGCGCCGGTGGCAAGCCTGCTCGCGTGCACACTGGAGACCGGCCGAACGCACCAAATCCGGGTGCACCTTGCCGCCGTCGACCATCCGATCATGGGCGATTCGGTCTATGGGCCGGGGTTTAAGACCAAGGCCGCCCTGCTCCCCGAAGCGGCGCAAGCGGCGCTGGCCGCCCTTGGCAGACAGGCCCTGCATGCCTATTTGCTCGGATTAGACCACCCGAGGACCGGAGCGCATCTGCTGTTCCGCTCGGACTTGCCTGCCGACCTCGCGTCACTACATAAGGCGCTGGGCGGGGGGAACTATTGACGTTGCCCGACGTTAAAGCAAGTTGACCAATCGAATGAACGTCGCTGTCGCTCCCTCAGAGGCGTCGATTGGTCGCTCGGCCGTTACGATGATGTGACCGCCGGATCGTTTTTTCGCTAGACGAACCGTGTATGCTGCAGCGCGTGACAGCATTTCGTCGCGTGACTGGCGGCGCCGTCCGGCTTGAAGAGCGGACGTTCGCCGTCGCCCGCCGCACCACGGGGGCATGAACTAGGAGGCCGCTATGGCCCAAACCGCAACATTGCCGCTCATCACCGCCGAGTCGGGGCTCACCCGCTATCTCGAAGAGATTCGGCGGTTTCCGATGTTGCAGCCGCAGGAAGAATACATGCTCGCCAAGCGTTGGCGCGAGCACGGCGACCGTGACGCCGCCCATAAGCTCGTCACCAGCCATCTGCGCCTCGTCGCCAAGATCGCGATGGGCTATCGCGGCTATGGGCTGCCGATCTCCGAAGTGATTTCCGAGGGCAATGTCGGGTTGATGCAGGCGGTCAAGCGGTTCGAGCCGGAAAAGGGATTCCGCCTCGCCACCTACGCCATGTGGTGGATCAAGGCGGCGATCCAGGAATACATTTTGCGCTCGTGGTCGCTGGTGAAGATGGGCACCACGGCGAACCAGAAGAAGCTGTTCTTCAACCTGCGCAAGGCGAAGAGCCGGATCTCCGCGCTGGAGGAGGGCGACATGCGCCCGGACCAGGTGAAGATCATCGCCCGGCGCCTCGGCGTCACCGAGCAGGACGTCGTCGACATGAACCGCCGTCTCAGCGGCGACGCTTCGCTGAACGCGCCGATCCGCGAAGAGGGCGATTCCGGCGAGTGGCAGGACTGGCTGGTGGATGACCACGACAGCCAGGAGAAGGTGCTGGCGGAGAGCGAGGAATTCGCCACCCGCCGCAAGGCGCTTTCCGAGGCGCTGTCGGTGCTCAATGATCGCGAGCGGCGCATATTCGAGGCGCGGCGGCTCGCCGATGAGCCGGTGACGCTCGAAGAGCTTGCCGATGAATTCGGCGTCTCGCGCGAGCGCGTGCGGCAGATCGAAGTGCGCGCCTTCGAGAAGGTCCAGAAGGCGGTGCGCACCCGCGTCGCCGACATGGAAACGCCGCCCAGCCGTGCGCAGGCGCCGGCGATGTCGATGTCGTAAGGCGCGGCAAACCTACATCCGCGGCAGCGCGAATTACGGCGACGGGGCGGGAGCGATGCGTCCGCCTGCCGCGCGTTTATGCGCTCCAAGCCGAAACTGAGACCGTCGACAATCGCCCAGAATATCCGCGCGAAATGACATCAATTTAAATGCCGGAGCGTGTGTAGGCGCGGCGCGGAGCAAGCGCAGCGCCGGCACAGCCGCTCGCCTTGACGCGCGCTAAGGAACGAACTAGACCCCGGTCGCAACAGGAAAGCGCGGCAAACACAGAACGAATAGGGGCGTCGCATGGCCAAATTGACGGGAAAAGTTCTGATTGCACAAGGTGGCGGCCCCACCGCGGTGATCAACCAATCGCTCGCCGGCGCGGTTCTCGAAGCACGTAAATACAGCGACGTCACGCGCGTTTACGGCTCCCTCAATGGCGTGCGCGGCATCGTCAACGAGGAGCTCGTCGACCTCACCCAGGAGACGACGCACAACCTCAAGCACGTCGCCGACACGCCCTCGAGCGCGCTCTTTTCGACTCGCGACAAGCCTGACGCAGCCTATTGCAAAGAGATTTTCAAGGTCTGCCAAGCGCATGACGTCCGTTACTTCTTTTACATCGGCGGCAACGACTCCTCGGACACGGTCTACATCGTCAGCGAGGCCTCGAAGGCCGCCGGCTACGAGATGCGTTGCATCCATATTCCCAAGACCGTCGACAACGATCTCGTCATCAACGATCACACGCCCGGATGGCCGTCGGCGGCGAAATATGTCGCGCAGGCTTTTGCCGGCTACAATCTCGACAATCGCGCGCTCCCCGGCGTGTTCATCGGCATCGTCATGGGCCGCCATGCGGGCTTCCTCACCGCCGCCGCGTCTCTCGGCCGTCAGTTCGAGGACGACGGGCCGCACTACGTCTACATGCCCGAGAGCGTGTTTTCCGAAGAGCAGTTCCTCGGCGACGTAAAGACGGCGATGGATAAATACGGCCGCTGTATCGTCGCCGTGAGCGAGGGCATCCACGACCAGGACGGCAAGCCGTTCATGGTCAAGCTGTCGGGGCGGAGCGAAACCGACGCGCACGGCAATGTGCAGCTTTCGGGCTCCGGCGCGCTCGGCGACATGCTCTCCGACCTCGTGACGACGAAGCTCCAGCTCAAGCGGGTGCGCGCCGATACGCTCGGCTACGCCCAACGTTCGTTCCTCGGCGTCGTTTCCGAGGTGGACGCGAACGAAGCCTGGGAGGTCGGAGAGAAGGCCGCGCAGTTTGCCATCGGCCATGACCAGACCGGGTCGGTCACCATCAATCGCGTCGGCGAATACGCGGTCGATTACCGGCTGGTGGCGCTCAAGGAAATCGCGGCGAAGACCAAACACATGCCCAAGGAGTTCATCACTCCCGAAGGCAACAATGTCACGCCGAAGTTCCATCACTATGCGAGGCCATTGCTCGGCTCCGGCTTCCCGGAAATGCATCGGCTGCGCGCGCCTAAGGTCGAAAAAATCCTGAAGAAATAGGCGCAGCGATTCGACATCGCGCGCGGTCGGAACGCGTGGTCTTCGCGTTGCTAGGATTGCACTTGCTTCGGCGAACGTTACCGGCGTCGCCGAAGCAAGTGTTGCGCGAACTCCGTTCCGGTGGAATTCGGAAATTCGCTCTGGTCCTTTAGTGATCGCATTTTCTGCGGCGAACCGTTCCCACTTCGCCGGAAAATGCTCTGGCGGGAGAGGCTTTACGCCTCCAAGGTTTAAGTGCCCGACCCTTCGTGGCTATGGGCTGTCTTCACCGTGACTGCGGCTGCGGCGCAGACCGTGCGCAACGCGGCGCAGCGCCACCTCACCCGCGATCTCGGAACCGTCGGGGCGACGCACGTCCGTTTCCTGTTCGGGCTTCCGTTCGCCCTCGTCTTCCTCGCCGTGATCACGGCCATGACGGGCGCGACGCTGCCGCGCCCCTCTGTGGAGTTCTTCGCCTGGGTTTGCACCGGCGCGGCGACCCAGATCACGGCGACCGCAATGATGCTCGCCGCCATGCGCGAGCGCTCATTCGCGGTGACGATCGCCTACACCAAGACCGAGCCGGTGCAGGTCGCCTTGTTTGGGCTCGTCTTCCTCGGCGACCGGCTGACTCTGCCGATGGCGATCGCCATCGTGATCGCGACCGGCGGCGTCTTTGTGATGTCGGAGCGGACCAGCCGCAGCGCCAGCCTTCAGCCCGTATTGCTTGGGCTCGCCGCGGGCGGATTCTTCGCACTCGCCGCGGTCGGCTATCGCGGCGCGATCGTCAGTCTCGCCGATCCGGGTTTCCTGATGGCGGCGACATTCACGCTCTGCATCGGGCTGCTGCTGCAGGCGACGGCGCTGTCGCTCTACCTCTTCGTGCGGGAGCGCGCGGTGCTGATCGCGATCGCGCGCGCGTGGTCGGCCTCGCTGCTCGCCGGCTTCATGGGGGCGCTCGCCTCGCAATTCTGGTTCCTCGGCTTCGCGCTCACGACCGCAGCGAATGTGCGCACGCTCGGCCTCATCGAGGTGCTGTTCGCGCAAGCGGTTGCGCGGTTCGCGTTCGGACAGAAAACGACGGTGCGCGAAGCGATCGGCGTCATCCTCATCGTCGCCGGGGTCGCGCTCCTGCTCGCTTTGCAGTGACAAATCGTGAGTGCTCAGCGGAGGCGGAATGCCTCCGGCAAGTTAAGGCCGGGCGGCGGCTTGTTGACTCGATTTCCACCGGTCGCTAACTCGATCGCCCATGGACTTGATGGAACCCTCCCCCGCAACGTCCTGGAAACGATTCAGGCGACGCTATTTGCGGCCATGGCGAACGGTCCGCTATGGCGATCTTCGCGTGCATTACAAGAAGCACCTCGATGGCGGGGGCTCCTGGTTCGGCCAGGAATACATCCCGTTTCTTCAGGCCCGCGGAATGCCCAAGCAGCAGCGCGTGTACGAGTGGTGCTCGGGCCCGGCCTTTATCGGCTTCTCCTTGCTTGCGCACGGCCTATGCGAAACGCTATGCGTCGCCGACATCAACGATCAAGCGGTCGAAGCCTGCCGCCGGACCGTCCGCACCAACCGGCTTTCCGGCCGGGTTTCCGTCTACCATTCCGACAATCTCAAGAACATCCCGGCGTCGGAGCAATGGGACCTCGTTGTCGGCAATCCGCCCTTCTATCCGAAGACCCATGAATGGGAAATCCGTTCGCACGACAAGGACTGGCACATTCACCGCGGCTTCTTCGCCAATGTCGGGCGTTTTCTCAAACCCGGCGGGGTCATTCTCCTGCAGGAGGCCAATGACGCTTCGACGCCGGAGACGTTTCAAGACATGATCGCGGACGCCGGCATGAAGACGGTGCTCGTGCACAACAGCAAGCCCGGCGAATACAGCATTTTTTATATTGGCATCGTGCGTCGCGACGAGACGCCTCCCGCCTGGCTGACCAAGTCGGTCTAGCGACGCGCACGACCCGTTACGCAGAGCCGCGCGGCTGCTCGCCGGGGGCGCTCGTTTCGGCTCAATTCTGGTCGTCGGGCAGCACCGGCAGCGGATGAAATTCGATGCCTTCGTCGATCAGCGACCGCGCCTCTTCGGCCGAAGCTTCGCCATAGATCGAGCGGTGCTCGGTTTCGCCGTAATGCATCTTTCGCGCTTCCTCCGGGAAACGCGGACCGACATGCTCGGCGGACTTCGTGAGCTGCTCGCGCAGCTCCTTCAGCTTTCTCCGCAGCTCGCGTTCCTGCGGCGACATGATCGCGACCGGCGCTTTGGCGCCGGGAGCCGGCGCCTTCTGCGCGCTTTCCTCGACGTCGCGAGCGGCGGATCGCTTCGATCCCGTCACCGATTGCGCCAGGCGCGGCGCCATCAGCGCCTTCTCGACATCGGTCGAACCGCATGTCGGACATGCGATCAGCCCGCGCTTCGCCTGCTCATCGAAGGCGTCGGAGTGCTGGAACCAGCTCTCGAACGCGTGTCCCTGGCGACACGCAAGCGCGTAACGGATCATGTCACCTCTTCAACGACATGCAGATACGCCGGCGTCGTCGCTGGCTCGACGACCTCGAAGCGGCGACCATGCTGCAGCGAGGGGATACGGCTGCGGGCGGCGGCGACCGCGGCCGGATCGATGTCAGCAATCACGAGGCCGGGCTCGGTGCCGTCCTCGGCCAGCACCTTGCCCCACGGATCGACGATGAGCGAATGGCCGAAGGTTTCGCGCCCGTTTTCGTGGATGCCGCCCTGCGCCGCCGCGAACACGAAGCAGCCGTTCTCGATGGCGCGGGTGCGCGCCAACACATGCCAGTGCGCCTCGCCGGTCTGTCGGGTAAAGGCGGACGGGATGGCAAGGAACGAGCTGCCCGCCTCGGCAAGCGCCCGATAGAGCGCCGGGAAGCGTAGATCGTAGCAGATCGACAGGCCGAGCCGGCCCCACGGCAGGTCGGTGGTGATCGCGAGATCGCCCGCATGGAAGTTGCGCGATTCGCGATAACTCTCGCCGTTCGGCAGATCGACGTCGAACATGTGGATCTTGTCGTAGCGGGCGACGATCTCGCCCTCGGGGTCGATCAGGAAGGACCGATTTGCCGCTCGCTCCGCCGATACCTTGATTGCGAGCGACCCGATATGGACCCACAGCTTGAGCGAGCGGGCGAGTTCCCGCAGGCTCGCAAGCCCTGCGTCCGTCTCCTCCGGCGAGATGGCGGCGAACAGCGCGTCGCGGTCCGTCTCCATGATGTTGGTCATCTCGGGAGTCAGGACGTAATGCGCCTCGCGTTGCTTCGCTTCGCTGATCAGCTCTATGGCCGTAGCGATGTTCTTCGCAGGTTGGCGTCCGGACTGCATCTGAACCAGCGCAACGCGGAATCGCAGAGGGTCTCTCGTGTGCAAAGTCATGGGAGGCTCTCCGTTAGTAGACGATCGAGTTCGCCCGCTTCCTCGAGGGCGTAGAGTTCGTCGCACCCGCCGAGATGCGTGTCGTCGACGAAAATTTGCGGCACCGTCGCCCGGCCATTCGCGCGCGCGATCATCTCGGCGCGACGCTGAGGTTCACCGGCGACATTGATTTCGAGAAAAGGCACGCCCTTGCGGCGCAGCAATTCCTTCGCCGACAAACAATAGGGACAGACGGGCGTCGTGTAGACTTCAATTCCGGGCATTCCAACCAGCCTATCAGCGCAAGAGTTAAGTTTAATACAAACTATATGGGAGAGTGCGCCGCAGCGACAATGCGCCCTATGCGCATTCGCATCACGACGTTGCGTCGACGACACAGGAGAACACGATCACATCGACGCCGAGCGCCCCGCCGCGGAAGAGCGCGCGCGCACACGTGTCAACCGTCGCTCCCGATGTCAGCACGTCGTCAACCAGCACGAGACGTTTGCCGCGGATTATCGCCTTGGCTTGGTCCGGAACGCGGAACGCCGCCTGCACGTTGGCCGCACGCTCGGCGCGCGCCAGCCCGACTTGCTGCGGCGTTGCACGCACACGCCGCAGCGCAGTATGCAAAACCGGAAGTCCGCAAGACTGTGATATGGCCTGGGCGAGCAGCGCCGCTTGATTGAAGCGCCGCGTCCACAGACGGCGCCAATGCAGCGGCACCGGAACGAGCGCATCGGCGTCCGCGAGCAGCTCGCTGCCCGCTTGCGCCATCCAGCGGCCCATGGTCGGCGCCAGTTCGAGCCGGTCGCCATATTTGAGCGCATGGACAAGCGCGCGGGCGATGTCGTCGTAGCGGACGACGGCCCGGGTGCGACCGTAGGCCGGCGGGTCGGCAATCGCCCGAACCGAAAGCGTGCCCTGACCCATATCGTGAGCAAACGGGGTTCCGAGCCGCTCGCAGTAAGGCCGTGCGATGAACGACAGCTTCGACCAGCAACGCGCGCACAATCCACCCGCCCCTTCGACGGGTTCGCGGCAGGACGGACAGACCGGCGGCAAGACGAGATCGAAGGCACGCGACAGCGCGTGGTGCGCCGCGTCCGTGAATCCCATCGCTGCACGCGCTGCAACATGAAGCGCTTCGGTCATTCGCTAACGTCCAGTCGTATTCCAAACTTGGTTCGCCAACTGCGGCGCGCCTCTCGCAAGCGCGTCCTTGCAAGCTCCGCGCCATTGGTAAGCATCGTAGGCGAACGATGCCATTCCACCAAAGACGGGTTCAACCAAAGACGGGTTCAACCAAATGAGCGTCTCAAGATGATGAACAAATCGTCAGGAACACTCTATCTTCCCGCGGCGAGCGGGACCCGGTTGCGCAATCACCCGGCGGTTTCTGCGAGCCGCTTCAACGCATCCTGCGGAAGTCGAACTCATTGTCAGACCGGTGCGAGGTATAGGCAACAAATGACCGAACCATGGCGCTGCGATAAACAACAGATGGGAAACGGTAATAATTCGTGATGCGTCATCGACCATAACACGTCGACTGGTGCGGCGGTTGAACCCGTCAGCATCGGCGCGCAGTCGCCGCAACCGCGCCAGTCTCGCGCCGCCGCCGCCGTTCGCCTAATCTGAGCCCATGTCGGCTCCCCGCGTATTCGACCGGCCCCTCTTGCGCCAGCGTCTCCTGCGCGCCCGCGCGCTTGGACCTTCGACGTTCCTCCTCGACCGCGTCGCGGAGGATGCCGTTGATCGGCTCGCCACGATCCTGCGCGATTTCAGAATCGCGATCGATCTCGGGACGCCCGGCCCTGCGCTCGGGCGTGCCTTGGCGGGCAGTCCGCGCATCGGGACGCTGATCGCAATCGGCCCCTCCTCCGACGCCCTCGCCCCCGCAAGCGGGCTCGCCATCGTCGCCGACGAGGAAGCATTGCCCTTGCGGGATTCCTCGGTCGATCTGGTGGCGTCCGCGCTCAGTCTGCAAACGGTCAACGATCTGCCGGGGACGTTCGTCCAGATCAGGCGGGCGCTGCGGCCGGACGGTCTATTTCTTGCTGCGCTTCTCGGCGGCGAAACGCTCACCGAGTTGCGCCAGAGCTTCGCCATGGCCGAGGCGGAAATCGAGGGCGGGGCTTCGCCGCGCGTTGCGCCTTTCGCCGATGTGCGCGAAATCGGCGGGTTGCTGCAACGTGCAGGCTTCGCTCTTCCGGTCACCGACGTCGACCGCGTGACCGTGCGCTATGCCTCGCCCTTCGTACTGATGCACGATCTGCGGCGGATGGGCGCCGGCAATCCGCTGGTGGAGCGTCGGCGCACACCGCTGCGGCGGTCGACGCTGATGCGGATGGCGCAGATTTATGCCGAGCGCTTCGCCGATCCCGACGAACGCATCCGCGCCACGTTCGACATCGTCTGGCTGTCCGGCTGGGCGCCGCATGAAAGCCAGCAGAAGCCGCTGCGGCCGGGCAGCGCCAAGGCGCGCCTCGCCGACGCGCTCGGCACGGTCGAAATCTCTGCCGGCGAGAAGGCGCGGCCGAAGTAGCCGAGGCAGCCGCGGCTAGAAGCAGGTGGTATCGACTAATCTCTTGGCGTCATCGTCCGCGAAAGCGGGCGATCCAGTAAACACAAACGCTCTCCTAGATTACTGGATGCTCCGCCTTCGCGGAGCATGACCACTGAGGATAAAGGGAACGATCCACTGAGGATGAGGGGAACGGGCAAAGGCGAAACATTACGCTTTGAGCAGCTTCGCTCACGCCAGCAGCAGTCCCGTCAGATGGGGAATGAGCGGCAGGTCCGCGGGCGGCATCGGGTAGTCTTTGAGTTGTTGCGGCCGCACCCACGCAAGTTGCTGACCCTCTCTCGCCACGGCGATTCCCTCCCAGCGGCGGCAGACATAGAGCGGCATCAGCAGATGAAAATCGACATAGGCATGGCTCGCGAAGGTCAGCGGCGCGAGGCAGGGTTCCTGGACGACGATCCCTAACTCCTCGTTCAGCTCGCGAATGAGCGTCTGCTCCGGCGCTTCGCCCGCCTCGACCTTGCCGCCGGGAAACTCCCAGAGGCCCGCCATCGACCGGCCGGCCGGGCGTTGCGTAATCAGGATGCGGCCATCGACGTCGATGAGGGCGCAGGCGGCGACGAGCACGAGACGCATGCGTTACGACCGATAGTCGCCGTTGATCGCCACATACTCTTTGGTGAGATCGCAGGTGAGCACCCGGTCGCGCCCTTTCCCCAGGCCGAGACTGACCCGGATCTCGATCTCCGGCCGCTTCATGACCTGCGAGGCTGCGGCCTCGTCATAACCCGGATCGCGCTCGCCCTTGTGGGCGACGCGGATGCCGCCGAACCAGATCGACAGCTTGTCGCGATCGGCGCGCTCGCCCGCCTTGCCGACCGCCATCACCACCCGGCCCCAATTCGCGTCCTCGCCGGCGACGGCCGTCTTGACCAGCGGCGAATTGGCGATCGACAACGCGATCCGCCGCGCCGCCCGTTTGGAGGCCGCGCCTTCGACGATCACTTCGACAAGCTTGCGCGCGCCCTCGCCGTCACGCGCGACCTGTTCGGCGAGGTTCGCCAATACCGCGTCGAAGGATTTGCGGAACGCGACAAGCTTGGGGTCGCCCGCCCGCGTGATCTTGGGCGCGCCGCGCGCCGCCGCGGCGCCGGTGGCAAAGGCGAGCAGCGTGTCGGAGGTCGAGGTGTCGCCGTCGATCGTGACGGCGTTGAACGTGTCCTCGACCCCGCGAGCCACCAGATTCTGCAATGCCGATTGGGCGATCGGCGCATCGGTGAACACGAAGGCGAGCATCGTCCCCATATCGGGAGCGATCATGCCGGCGCCCTTGGCGATGCCGCAGATGGTGACAGGGACGTTGCCGAGCCGCACGATCGCCGCGGCGCCTTTCGGGAACGTGTCCGTCGTCATGATCGCCTTCGCCGCTGTCTCCCATTGGCCGGGCGCGGCCGCCTGGACGAGCTGATCCATGACTTTATTGAACTTGCTGGCCTCCAGCGGCTCGCCGATCACCCCGGTGGAAGCAAGGAAAACCTCGGCCGGCCGGCAGTCCGCTGCGGCCGCCGCGATCTCCGCCGTGAGCTTCGTCGCCTCACGTCCGGCCTTGCCGGTAAAGGCGTTGGCGTTGCCGGAATTGACCACGAGCGCTCGCGCCCGCCCCGGCTTGAGCTTGGCGCGACACCAGTCGACCGGCCCGGACGGGCATTTGGACCGTGTGAAGACGCCGGCGACGGTCGTGCCGGGGTCGAACAAGGCGAGCAGGACGTCGGTGCGCCCGGGGTAGCGGATGCCGGCCGCCCCGGTCGCCAGGCGAACGCCGGGCACCTCCGGCATGTCCGGAAAATGCGGCGGGGCAAGCGGAGAAACGGCGGTCGCCATGGCGGAAGGGTTGATCAGACTCTACCTCTCCCCACTGGGGAGAGGTGCAGAGCGCTCGATTTGAGAGAGATCATACCGGCGTGGCGCGGGGCCGATCAATTCTTCTTCGGCGCAGCCGCCGGCTTATCCGACGGGGCCGGAGACGCCGGCTCGGCAGCCTTGTCGAGGCGCTCGATCTTCGCCTCCGCCCGCAGCTTGTTCAAAAGGTCGATCTGCGCCTTGCGGGTGACGAAGGTTTCGATCTGGTCCTTCACCTGGTCGAATTCGGGCGCCGCGCGCTTGCGCTTGTCCTCGATCTTGACGATGTGCCACCCGAACGCCGTCTTGATCGGCTCCGAGACCTGGCCCTTGTCGAGCTTGAAAGCGACCTCGGAGAATTCCGGGACCATCTGATCCTTGGTGAAATAGCCGAGATCGCCGCCGTCCTGCTTGCCCGGGGGATCGTCGGTCAAGGCTTTTGCGACGGTAGCGAAGTCCTCGCCCTTCTTGATTCGCGCAAGCGCCGCTTTGGCCTTATCTTCGGCCGCCTTGCTCGCGTTTTGGTCGTTCGCATCCGCCACCCGGAACAGGATGTGCCGGGCGTGCACTTCTTGCTCGTCGGCCATTTGCTTGACCGCTTCGTCATAGACGGAGCGCATCGCCTCGTTCGTGACCGCCGCCTTGCCGGTGTCGCGCAGCACCAAATCCATCAAGGCCTTGTCGCGGAGAAAGGCGAGTCGCTGTTTGAAGTCGGCCGTGTCGGGGACTTTGTGGGCCTCTGCGTACTTCGCAAGGATATGCATGTCGGCGACATAGTTGATGAGCCAGTCGCGCTTGGCTTCCGGCGTCCCAGCCGGAATGTTCTGCCCGACGTCCTCCTCGGCGAGCGCCAGATCGCTTTGCCGAATCTCGGTTCCGTTGACCTTCGCAACGACCGGATCATTCGCCGCGGCGGACGGCTGCGCCGGCGCAGCGCCACCCGGGGCGGGAGCTTGCGCCATCACGGCGCCGCCCACGGCAAGGGAAACTGCGAGCGCGAAGGCCGCGCCGAGGCCGACGCGCCGGCGCATCGAACCGGTGAATTGCGGGAGCAGGGAAAGGGGCGGCGGGGTCATCGCGGGTCCTTGAAACGAGGTTCTTGTCTGATCGGGAGGATGCGCACCATTGCACAGAAGCGCCGGATTGGCGACAGCCCTGGGTGCCTAGGCGCGAAGCACGGCATGATTGCGGCAAGCTGTGCTTGTCGAGGCCCCGATTGACAAGGGCTAGACCCCCTCCTATCTGTCGGCGGCTCGCCGGCGCTCCTGTTGGACGTCAATATTTCGCCTCCTTGACCCGAAAAGCATGTCTTGACCGGGACGTTAGGATGAAACGCCGGCTGCGCGCCCCCTTAGGCGGCGCGCAATCCGTTGAGCCGGACAAGGAAAGGACCCCGGCATGTTCGGCGCTGTCGCCCGCAAGATTTTCGGCACCGCGAATGATCGGCGCATCCGCTCTTACCGGCCGCGGGTGGCCGCGATCAACGCGCTCGAACCGGAACTCGCAGGGCTTTCGGACGACGAGCTGCGGGCGCGCACGGAAGCGTTCCGCAAGGAGTTGGCCGACGGCAAGAGCCTCGACGATCTCCTGGTTCCCGCCTTCGCGACGGTGCGGGAAGCCGCCAAACGCACCCTCGGCCAGCGCCATTTCGACGTCCAGCTGATCGGCGGCATGGTCCTGCACGAGGGCCGGATCTCGGAAATGAAGACCGGCGAAGGCAAGACGCTGGTCGCGACCCTGCCGGTCTATCTCAATGCGCTCACCGGACGCGGCGTCCATGTGGTGACGGTCAACGACTACCTCGCCAAGCGCGACGCCGAGTGGATGGGAGAAATCTACAAATTCCTCGGCCTCACCGTCGGCGTGATCGTGCACGGGCTCGACGACGACGAGCGCAAGCAGGCCTATGCCTGCGACGTCACCTACGGGACCAACAACGAGCTCGGTTTCGACTATCTGCGCGATAATATGAAATACAGCATCGAGGACATGGTCCAACGCGGCCATGTCTATGCGATCGTCGACGAGGTCGACTCCATTCTCGTCGACGAGGCGCGCACGCCGCTGATCATCTCCGGCCCGCTCGACGATCGTTCCGAGTTCTACAACACGATCGACGCATTCATTCCCAAGCTCGACAAATCCGATTACGAGGTCGATGAGAAACAGCGCACCGTCACCATGACCGAAGCCGGCATGGAAAAGATGGAGCAGATACTGCGCGCCGCCGGCCAACTCAAGGCGGATTCGCTCTACGACATCGAGAACGTCTCGGTCGTGCATCACGTCAATCAGGCGCTGCGCGCGCACAAGCTGTTTCAGCGCGACAAGGACTACATCATCCGCAACGGCGAGGTCATGCTGATCGACGAATTCACCGGGCGCATGATGCCGGGACGGCGTTATTCCGACGGGCTGCACCAGGCGCTGGAGGCGAAAGAGCGCCAGCCGATCCAGCCGGAGAACCAGACGCTCGCCTCGATCACCTTCCAAAATTATTTCCGCATGTACGAGAAACTCGCGGGCATGACCGGTACGGCGCTGACGGAAGCCGACGAATTTCTCGACATCTACAATCTCGAAGTCCTCGACATCCCCACCAATCTGCCCATGGTCCGCCTCGACGAGGATGACGAGGTCTACCGCACGGCGGCGGAGAAATACCGGGCCATCATCACGCTGATCGAGGACTGCAAGGAGCGCGGCCAGCCGGTGCTGGTCGGCACCACCTCGATCGAGAAATCCGAGCAGCTCGCCGACATGCTGCGTCAGCGCGGCTGGGAGGCGCACGACTTCTCCGATCCGAACGCGTTCGCTGCGCTCTATACCGGCGACGAAGGCGCCTCCAAGGCGAAGGTGTTCGCGATCCTCAACGCGCGCTACCACGAGCAGGAAGCCTATATCGTCTCGCAGGCGGGCGTTCCCGGCGCGATCACGATCGCGACCAACATGGCCGGCCGCGGCACCGACATTCAGCTCGGCGGCAACGCCGACATGCGCATCCGCCAGGAGCTTGCCGACATTCCGGACTCGCATACACGGTCGCGCGATCCGCGCGCAGAGGTGATCCGCGAGC
>JBAPYK010000402.1:0-4110 GCA_049284695.1 Rhodoplanes sp.
CCAAGCCGCGTTCGGCGCCGACGGAAAAGCGCGGCGGCGTGGAGCTGCCGAGTTATCGCGGCGACATCATCAACGACAACGAATTCACCCCGGAGGCGCGCCGTCCCGATCCGCGCCGCCACCTCCAGGCTTACCGGCAGTCGGCGGCGACGCTGAACCTGCTGCGTGCCTTCGCCCAGGGCGGCTACGCCAATCTGGGAAGCCTGCACCAATGGATGCTCGGCTTCGTCAAGGACAGTCCGCAGGCGCGGCGGTACATGCAGCTCGCCGATCAGATCTCCGAAGCGCTCGCTTTCATGCGCGCATGCGGACTCGATCTCGAAAGCCACCCCGAACTGCGCACGACCGAACTTTACACCAGCCACGAGGCGTTGCTGCTCGGTTACGAAGAAGCAATGACGCGCGTCGATTCAACCAGCGGCGACTGGTACTGCACGTCGGGCCACATGCTGTGGATCGGCGATCGCACGCGTCAGCCCGACCATGCCCATATCGAATTCTGCCGCGGCATCGAAAACCCGCTCGGGCTTAAGTGCGGACCATCGCTAAAGCCGGACGAACTCCTGCGCTTGATCGACATTCTCGATCCGGAGAACGAGCCTGGACGTCTGACGCTGATCTGTCGCTTCGGCGCCGACAAGGTCGGCGAGATGCTTCCGCCGCTGGTGCGGGCGGTCAAGCGCGAAGAGCGCAATATCGTCTGGTCGTGCGATCCTATGCACGGAAACACCATCACCTCTGCGAGCGGATTCAAGACCCGGCCGTTCGACCGTATCCTGCAGGAGGTGAAGACCTTCTTCACCGTGCATGCCGGCGAAGGCACCTTTGCCGGAGGCGTCCACCTCGAAATGACCGGGCAGAACGTGACGGAATGCACCGGCGGCGCCCGCGCGATCACCGACGAAGACCTCGACAGCCGCTATCACACCTTCTGTGATCCGCGGCTCAACGCCGATCAGTCAATCGACTTGGCGTTCCTCCTGGCGGAGCTTTTGAAAAAGGAACGCACCACCCGCGCGGCGCCGATGTCGGCGGTCGCCAGCTGGTGACAGGACTGTGCAAGTAAACCGTGGAGCGATGCCGCGCATCGCTTCGCGGACAATTCACTCTTAAGCCCGCGCTGCAGCGCAGCCCCTTTCCGGCGCAGGGCGCCGCTGTGACGTGATGCGCGGGACGGCCCAAGCGCTGTCCCCGCGCGTCACGAGCCGAGACGGTGAGCGTCTCGACGCTAAATCGATTCCTTGAGCTCCTTGGCGGCGCGGAACGCCACCTTCTTGCTGGCCTTGATCTTGATTGGCTCGCCGGTCGCCGGATTGCGTCCCATCCGGGCAGCGCGTTTCCTGACTTGCAGGATGCCGAGCCCACCGATGCGGATGCGGTCGCCCTTCTTGAGGTGCTTCACCACCAAGCCGATCATGTCGTTGAGAATGGCCTCCGACTGCTTCTTCGCAAGCTCATGCTCGGCGGCGAGCGTCGCGGCAATATGCTTGAGGGTCACGGTAGGTTGGGCTGCCTTAACCATCGAACGTCCTCCATTTTGCGGTCAAAGACCGCGAAAACTCCCGTCAAATAGATGATTCTCGCGCTTACGCCACCAGTAAAATGCAGAAAAGGCCCGTTTTTCCTGGTTTTTTGTGGGCTTCTCGTGCGTTTTCCCAAGAAAGTCGCAGTTCAGCGCGCAGTTGACCGCGATTTTACGGGCTCGGGCCAAGCGCTTCCGGCCGCTGACGGACGCTCATATCCCGTCTCGGCGGCGGAAAATTCAACCGCATCCAGGGTCATCGGGGCGGCGCCCCCGTCTCAAATGTGCTGAGCCCGTTCACCAACTTGACTTCGCCCAGGGGGGGTCTTATCTCAGCCGCTCCGAACCATTTAGACATGTCGCGGTCCGGGGGCGTAGCTCAGTTGGTTAGAGCGTCGGCCTGTCACGCCGAAGGTCGCGGGTTCGAGCCCCGTCGCTCCCGCCAGATTTCAAATACTTAGCTTCCATTTCCAATCTCCGTTCCGACTTTTCAGAGCGTCGCGTTCCAACTTTTGGGCCAGTTCCGTTCCTATCGAAGCTTCGATCTTCCAGCGCGGCGCGCTTCCATGACGCCGCGCAAGGTGGCTACGTTGACCGGGACGTAAGTTGCGAAAAGAGCATTCGACGCTGAGAGCGTGTTGCCCATCGCATGGGACAATGCCTCTGCCCTGGCACCCCCTACGATCGCCTCGACCGCCCCGCTGCGCCGGAAATCGTGCCCAATCGTTCGACGCTCGCTGGCCCCGAATTCAGCCGTTCGCACGTCGCGGAAATCGTCGCCGAGCGTGTCGCTCGAATAGGGAGTGCCTGACCTATTGCGGAAGACGTAGGCGTCGCCGTGCAATTCAACTCCAAGCCGTTCGAGATATGCCGTGAGGACCGCAATAGCGCGGTCGCTGAGCACACCGCCGACGGGGACCCCTGGTCTTGCCCCGCGCCGTGAAGAATGCCTCCCCAGTAGCTCCACGGGCGAGCTGGGAGGCCCTCAGGACGCGAACATCGCCCGGGCTCAATTGCGTGTCCCAGGCTACCGCGATAACGGCGGAAAGCCCGTAATAGCCCAAGCGCCATGCGCGCTTGGCGACGCGCGCGACCTCTCCCTCCGACCAGGTTGCGGAACGGCCAGGTGCGGCCCGGTTGCGAACGCCGAGCGACGGATCGGCTTCGCGCATGCAGTATCCAAGCGCCGCCGAGACTTTCCACAGCGCCCGCCAGATTTTCATGCATCGGTGCGCCTCGCGAAGCGAGACGGTTTCCTCTATCGCCTGCCGCCACGCCGACACGTCTTCTAATGTGACTGTTCGCGGGTTGCAGTCGCCAAAGACCGGCTTTATGTGTCGCCAGCATCGCCACCAGTCTTCACGTGTGCGCGGTGCCTTGCTGTACCACTCCGCCGTGCGCCTATAGCGGCGGAAAGCCTCTCCAAGTGACCGAGAAGGATAGACCGTTAGCTCTTCCAATCTCAAGGGTGACAAGTTATCTGTCGCTGCCATTGCAGGAGACGGCTCTTCACCCTGCCTTGTTCGATCCCAGCGTCGATTCCATTCTTCCGCCGTGGTCCAGGCATCGGGGCCGTCTGTTCCGCAGGGCACAGCATGGAAGCCAAGCCGCTTCATCGCCGGTGTCGGCTCCCAAAATCCCCTCGCACGCTTGATGCGATAGTGGCGGATCTTGACTTTGCTCATCCGGCCCCTCGCCGAATGGCCGCAATGCGTTCTGCCGCGACTACACTTGCATCCTGTGCCTCGAATACTGAAACGCTGCCGAACAGATGCGGATGCCGAGCGTCGCACCAGCGGTCAATTGCGTTTAAGTCGATATTCCCGCTGTCTGGATCCGCTTTGGGAAAGCCGCGAGCGATAAGGCTCGGAAGCGCCGCTTTGAATTGATTGAGCGACATCCCGAGCCGCCGAGCAGCAATTCTTGGAGGAACGTCCCTGGGCTGAACAAGAAAGCGCATCGTAAGCCCTCAAGAGGGTCGTGAACCGGCGTTTCCAGCATCCTGGCGATCGGAAACCAACGCAGCAAACTCCCATTCGCGCAGTGTCTGCTGAATGCCGCCGTGTAACGGCAACCGAGGCAACAAACCGTCGTCCGACTATATGATATCATCAATATAGATGATATCATATATCACGTCAATACATGATATCAAAAAAGCGATTTTGACTTCGAATCTGATATCGACAATCATTCGGTCTGTGGGTCGCAAGCGAATCAACGATGAACAAATGCCAGCACGGTTCCCGGCGGGGACGCTTGCTCGCATTGATGCTGTGCTGAGGCCGGGAGAGAAACGCGCCGACGTGATAAGGATCGGAGTTGAGCGTGAGCTCAAGCGCCGGGAACGCGCACAGGTTGGAGAGGGTCAACGTAACCGGACTTCGGTCGAAGGTCGGCGTGGTGGCTGAGCGGCCGATATACGTTATCAGGGACGAGGCCACTCCGCCATTTGAAGCTGACGCTGAGGCGCGGGCGGTAAGGAATAGCGCCATCACGCCGGTGGCATCGCCCGGTTCTTCCCGGCGCTTGCGGCACAAATTCGGCGGAGTCTCTGTGGCCACCTCCCGGGCCACTCTGCACCAGCC
>JBAPYK010000403.1:0-2585 GCA_049284695.1 Rhodoplanes sp.
CCCTGAAATCGAAGTCGTCGTCGAGGCGACGGGCGTGCCGGCGGCCGGCATCCGCCATGCGCTCGCGGCGATCGCGCACGGCAAGCATGTCGTCATGGTCAATGTCGAGGCCGATGCCCTGGTTGGCCCATTGCTCGCGCGCAAGGCGCAAGCGGCCGGCGTCGTCTACAGCCTCGCCTGGGGCGACCAGCCGGCGTTGATCTGCGAGCATGTCGACTGGGCGCGCGCCTGCGGCTTCAACGTGGTCGCCGCCGGCAAAGGCACGCGCTACGAGGCGCATTACCATCGGTCGACGCCCGACACGTTGTGGGACATTCTCGATAAATACCTGCAGATCGCGGACCGCAGCTCGATCAACCCGAAAATGTTCAACAGCTTCATCGACGGAACGAAGTCGGCGATCGAGATGACGGCGGTCTGCAACGCCACCGGGCTGAAGCCGCAAAGCGGGGGCCTGACCTTCCCGCCGGCCAGCCGCTTCGAGCTCGCCGACATCTGCAAGCCGCGCGCCGCGGGCGGCGCGCTGGAGGCGCCGGGCGTCACCGAGGTGGTCTCGTCGGTTTATCGGGACGGGCGCGACGTGCCGCACCATCTTGCGCTCGGCACCTATGTCGTCATCGAGGGGGAGACCGATTACGCGCGCCGCTGCTTTCGCGAATACGCGATGCTGCCCGACCGAAGCGGCCGTTATGCCGCGCTCTACCGACCGATCCACATGATCGGCCTCGAACTCGGTATTTCGGTCGCAAGCGCAGCGCTACGCCGCGAACCCACCGGCGCGCCGACCGGCTTCCGCTCGGACGTGGTCGCGACGGCGAAACGCGACCTCAAGGCCGGCGAGGTGCTCGACGGCGAGGGCGGATTCTGCGTCTGGGGCCGGCAGACGCCGGCCGAACGTTCGCTCGCCGACGGGCTGCTGCCGCTCGGGCTCGCCCATAATGTCGCGCTAACCCGCGACGTGCCCGAAGGCGCACCGTTGAAATGGTCGGACGTAGCATATAATGCCGACGACCCGGCGGTGAAAACCCGTCGGGAAATGGAGGCTGCGTTCGCATCTAAAGCGGCTGCGGCCGCCCTATAGAACGGAAAAACCCGGTCCGCCGGACAACCGCCTTCGGACCGGAATGGGAGGTTTGCATGGCCTACTCGTTGATCCGGATGGTTGTCGCGGCTGCCGCGGTTGCATTTGCGTTGGGTGCGCCGGTGAGCGCAATCGCGCAGACCAAGCTCACCGTCATGGTGTTCCAGGGCGTCAACAACCTGCCGCTTTTCGCCGCCCAGGCGAACGGCTTCTTCGCCAAGCGCGGCATCGATTTCGATCTCAGATTTGCGAAGAGTTCCGACGAATTGCGCACCGGGCTCGCCGATGGTCGGTGGCAGATCGTTCACGCGGCGGCCGACAACGCCGTTGCGATGGTCGAGGCAGCGCGGGTCGCGGCCGTGATCGTGATCGGGGGCGACAACGGAATGAACAGCTTGATCGCTCAGCCGGACATCGCATCGGTGGCCGATCTGCGCGGCAAGACCGTCGCGGTGGACGCGCCGAACACGGCTTTTGCATTTCAGCTTTATGAGATGCTGCGCAAGAGCGGACTCGAAAAGAACGATTACGCGATCAAACCCGTCGGGGCTACCGCGCGGCGGTTCGAGGCGATGCAGCAAGACAAGGAGCTCGCGGCGACCATGCTCTATCCGCCGTTCTCGATCAGCGCAGTCAGCGCCGGTGACAAGGACCTCGGGGAGGCGATCAAGGTCATCGGCCCGTATCAGGCCTTTTCCGGCTTCGTGCTGCGCTCCTGGGCGAGCGCCAATGCCGACACGTTGGTGCGCTATCTTGCAGCCATCGTCGAAGGCCAGCGCTTCGTGCTTGATCCCCGCAACAAGGCCGCCGTCGTGAAGCTGATCGTAGACCATCTCAAGGCGAGCGAGGACATCGCGACCCGCAGCTACCCGGTCGTGCAGAGCGGCCTCGCCAAGGATGCGGCGTTCGACATGGAGGGCTTCCGCAACGTGCTCGCGCTGCGCGCCCGCTATACCGGCAAGGAGCCGCAGCCGCCGGAGGCCTATCTCGACCTCTCCTATTACCACAAGGCTCTCGCCGGGCAGTGAGCCGTCTACGGAGGCTCTGCCCGCCGGGATGACTCAAGGCTTGGGCGCCCAGGATGGAGGGCGCTTGTCGCGAAACGCGGCGCGGCCTTCCACGCCTTCGGCGGCTTCGAACAGCCGCCGGAATTCGACCTGCAACGCGTCGATCCGCTCCCGCGTCGGCGTCATGTCCGCAAGCTCGCTCAGCTCGCGCTTGGTCGCAGCGATCGCTCCCGGCGCCGACAGCAGCACGTTGTCCAGGATTTCCCCGAGCGCCCGGTCGCCGGCGCCGGTCGGGTAGAGCCGGTGAACCACACCCATCGCCAGCGCCTCCTGCGCATTGAACCGTTCGGCGGTGATGAGATAGCGGCGAAGATTACGCGCGCCGAGCGCACGGGCAAAGAACGGGATGTACGGGCCGACCCCGAATCCCAGCCGCAGCTCGGGCAGCGAATAGAATGAATCCTCGGAGGCGAGAACAACGTCGCAGCATGCGATGA
>JBAPYK010000404.1:0-1787 GCA_049284695.1 Rhodoplanes sp.
GGCTGACCGGCCGGATAGTCCGGCTCATTGCTGCCGGTGAAGTCGAAGAACAAATCCATGAATTCGGTGGGCGGTGAATAGCTCCCCGTCGTCTGCGCCGTTGCCGGCGCAGCGAGGAGCAGCAGCATGTTCAGCGCAAACCCGGACGGGCGGTGATAATACAAGCTCGTGCTCCTTTATGTTCCCTGCGGAACTTCACGCTTCTCGCGGCCTGCCGTCTCAGCGCGATCGCCGCAACATCGGGACGAGCGGCGGCGCCGAACCGATCCGTATCGTGCCCAGAGGCGCGAAGCCGTGGCGCAGGTAGAGCGACATGTTGCGCGGATTGGTCGATTCCAAATAGGCCGGCATTCGCTCGCGATCGCATCGGGTTAGCGCGTGGGCCATCAACGCGTGGCCATGGCCCTTGCCTTGATAGGCAGGATCGACGCCGATGAGCGGCAAGTACCAATGCGGTTCGCGCGGATGATATTTCGCCATCTCACCGAACGCGGCGGCGATGTCGCCGCGAACGGACGGCGCAACCGTGGCTTCCATGAGTTCGCCCAGCTTCTCCTCGTCGGGAGCAATTCCGGGCGGCAGCCATAGCGCTGTGCCGACGCAGCCGGCGGTGCACCAGGCGCTGCCGCTGGTGAACGCCTTGCCGGCGAACGCCCGCACGAGTTCCGGAATGCTGGCCAAGTATTCGCGTGATCGCGGCCACGTCCATCGCGCAATTGGATCAGCGGCGAACGCAAGCGCAATGGTTGCGATCGCCGCGCCATCGTCCGCCGCTGCGATGGTTCTTACCCGCGGCAGTTCCAAGCGATTCTCCCAAACCGCATGCGCCCTGGAGCGGCGTTCTTTGTGCCGACATAAATATCCGCCTCAGCTTTCCAAAGTTCGCGGCGCCTGTCACTCGTTGCGTCGCACGGGCTATGCGGCTCTTCGCGCGAAGGCGCCCCAGACCACCAGCACGATGATCGCCCCGATGGTCGCACCGATGAACCCGGCGCTCTGCCCCTCGTGGTACCATCCGATCGCTTGGCCGAGATAGGTCGCAACGAACGCGCCCCCGATCCCGAGCAGGGTGGTCAAGATGAAGCCTGACGGCTCGTTGGGCCCCGGATGCAACAGCTTTGCGATAACACCCGCGACGAAGCCGATAATGATCGTCCAGATAATGCTCATGCGCTGTGCCTCCGTGTCCTTCAACGATAATCCGGCGTGGGTGGTTCCCACAAGCGGAACGGACTATGTCGCCGACCCAGCGATAAGCGCGGCCGCCCGTTTCCGGACCGAGGGCGGGAACGGCGTCGACTTGCGAATTGCGGTATCCATGTGAATGCCGGTCAGCTCGCATAGGGCCGCCGGCGTCGCGTCCTCGACGTTCACCATGGTGTGGGCAAAACGAATAACCTTCTCGCGCATTTCGAGAAGGTGCGACTCTATTCGGATCAGGTCGCCGGCGACCAATTCTTTGCGATACTGAATGGTCTGCTGAACCGCCGCCATGCCGCGGTTTTCCCGCCGCAGATAGGTGGGGGTCAACCCGAGTTGGTGGAAGAAATTCCACGTCGCTTCATCGAATTTTCCGACATACCACATGACGTTCATGTGGCCGACATGGTCGCACTGCCACGGATACACGGTTCCCAAATAAGTGACGAATTTGCTCATGGTTGCTTCCCGCGGCTCGAACGCCTGAGCGCCGCTGTGCCGCGCTCACGCCTGGTCGCGCCCGGCGCCCGGAGCGCCGATCGGCCGGATAATCTGCCGCGAGGAACGATAGATACTCAATCCGTTAC
>JBAPYK010000405.1:0-2548 GCA_049284695.1 Rhodoplanes sp.
CCCATAGACGACCCCACTGGCCTCGCAAATCGAGGCATACCCCCCGGCCTCCCCGGCCTCACCCCACCCCTGAAAAAAGATCAAGCCGCGCCCGCCGCCTGCTTGCCTGAGATTGCCGGACCCTTTCGGCCCCGTGCTTCCTCCGACGCGCTGCATGGCGCTTCGCCGCGCGCACGGGTTTCGGGTTGATGGGGCGCGCGCACATCATTCGGGTCCGGTCAATGCTCGCGGTTCGGTGCTTCCCCGGTGCTTCCCGGATGACCTTTCGTCACCTAGTCGCGATCGTAAGTCTTTGATTTTATGGTCGGAGCGCCGAGATTTGAACTCGGGACCCCCAGTCCCCCAGACTGCGCTACGCTCCGGACCGCCGGAACTATAAGCATTCCCCCGCCCAGAGGGAACCGGCTCGCAGGGAAAATCCAACAGGACAACCGTCGCGCCTCACGATGCTTCGTCGGGCCTTCACGAGGCTTCGTCGCGCCTCACGATGCTTCGTCGGGCTTCGTGACGCTTGGTCTGGGCTTCATGGGGCTTGGTCGGAGCCTCACGATGCTTCGCCGGGCCTTCACGAGGCTTGGTCCGGGCCGCGCGAGGCCCGGTTGGGCCGGGACATCCATCTGACGAGCGGCATGGCGATGACGAGCCAGCCGAGCCCGGCGACCACATAGAAGACCGCCCCGGCGAGATCGCTGTTCGTTCCGAATGCGACCGGCGCGAGCGCGAGCCCGAGCATCACCCAGCACGCCAGCAGCACGAACAGGATGATCGCGCCGATCAGCTTGCGGGTGCGGATGGTCAATGTCGGCTCTCCATTTTCCGGCGAAGTAGGAACCGGTTCGCCGCAGAAAATGCGACCGCTAAAGAATGACCAGAGCGAAGTCCGATTCCACCGGAACGGAATTCGCTCCTGACGCCGACGGCGGCTTGCGCGATGCGGCCCACGCGCCCTCGTTTCGACGCCTAAACGATTCCCCAAGCAGCGGAAAATGCTCTATATCGTCCCATCTGCGCCGTGCAAGCATATCAACGAAAAGGTTTGTTCGTGGCTTCGGATGCTTCCCGACCGGTTCGCCTGTGGCTGTGGTGCGTCGCCGCGCTCGTGTTCCTCACCGTCGTCGTCGGGGGGGCGACCCGCCTGACCGAATCGGGCCTGTCGATCGTCGAATGGCGGCCGGTCACCGGCATGGTGCCGCCGCTCTCGCAGGCCGAATGGGCGGCCGAGTTCGAGAAATACAAAGTCATTCCGCAATACGAGCTCGTCAACCGCGGCATGAGCCTCGATGACTTCAAGGTGATCTTCTGGTGGGAGTGGGTGCACCGGATTCTGGGCCGCCTGATCGGCGTCGCTTTCCTGCTGCCGTTCCTCTGGTTTCTGTGGCGCGGCGCGATCGCTCCCGGGATGCGTGCGGGCCTTGTGGTCATTTTCATCCTGGGGGCCGTGCAGGGCGGGGTCGGCTGGTGGATGGTGGCCTCAGGGCTGGCCGATCGCATCCACGTATCGCATGACCGGCTCGCCTTCCATTTCACGCTGGCCTGCGTCATCTATGCGGCCATCATCTGGACGGCGGCGCGGCTTCTGCCGGCGACCGCGGCCGCTGCGGCGCCCGTGCGTCTGCGGGTAGGCGCGATTGTAATCGTCGTGCTGACGCTCGTGCAGTTCTTTCTCGGCGCGCTCGTCGCCGGGCTGCGCGCCGGCCTCATCTACAATACCTGGCCGCTGATGGACGATCGCTTCATCCCGCGGAGCGCGGATTTGTTCTTCGCGAGCCCGGTCTGGGTCAACTTTGTCGAAAACGCGATGACCGTCCAGTTCAACCATCGCATGGCCGGCTATGTGCTCTTGCTGGTGGCGCTCGTGCATCTCTTCGACGTGTGGCGAACGCAGGATCGCGGCGAAGGCACGCTCGGCTGGGCCACTGCGCTTACGCTCGCCATGGTCGCGCAAATTGGTCTCGGCGTGCTCACCTTGATCCATCACGTGCCGATCGACCTCGCGCTATTGCATCAGGCCGGCGCACTGGTCGTGCTCACGATCGGAGTGCTGCATGCGGAGCGGCTGACGCCGCGCCGCGCGGCGCAAGCGGATGAGGCAAAAGCCGCGCTCGACGCACGCTCCGTTTGAGAAAGCATCGTGCACGCCCAGCCGGCATGACGCCGATCCGCATGGGATACCGGTTGCTCCGGAAGCGAAGCGCTAATCAGAAATTAACGCCTGTTCAGCAATGACTTATCGGCATGTATTTTCGCCAAGAGACCGTGGATTCGCCAAACTAACGACAAATTGGCCCGGCTTTTTAAGCATGCAACTCAACCTGCGTGTTAGACGCTTGCAGGTCCGATTTTTCGGTCAGTCGCAGAGCGACGGTTGCGCCGTCTAACTTGGGGGAACTATGAAAAAGACGCTGACTGCAATAACCGCCGCTGCGGCGGTTGCCGCCACCCTTGCGCTCGCGCCGGCCGACGCCTTTGCGCGCCCGCGCGGCGGCGCCATCGCCGCGGGGATCCTCGGCGGCCTGGCCGCAGGCGCGATCATCGGCGGCGCCATCGC
>JBAPYK010000406.1:0-28658 GCA_049284695.1 Rhodoplanes sp.
GCGCGATGGCCGAGACCAATCGCCGCCGCGAGAAGCAGCAGGCCTACAACGCCGAGCACGGCATCACGCCGGAAAGCATCAAGAAGGGCATCGCCGACATTCTCGACTCGGTCTACGAGCGCGACCATGTGCTGGTGGCGACCGGGCGCGGCGACGGAATTTCTGCCGCGGGCGGCTTCGAGGAGGCGGCGACCATCGGGCACAATTTCGGGGCGGTGATCGCCGACCTTGAAACGCGCATGCGCGAGGCCGCCGCCGACCTGAACTTCGAGGAAGCCGCGCGCCTGCGCGACGAGATCAAACGCCTGCGCGCCACCGAACTCGCGGTGACCGACGACCCCACGGCGCGCGCACCCTCCCCTGGAGGGGGAGGGTCGACCGCCGCAGGCGGTCGGGGTGGGGTGACGGGGCACGTGAAGGTTTCACCCCCACCCGGCTCGCTGCGCGATCCGACCTCCCCCCTCCAGGGGGAGGTGAAGCGCAGGGGCCCGCGCAAACCCACGCTCGACGAAATGGGGCCCGGCGTCGAAGCGATCCCCTTCGACCGCGACAAACTCGAGGGCGAGCGACCGCAAGGCCCGCGCTCAAAACTCGGCCGGCCCGGCATGCGCGGCGGCTTCAAGCCGCACCGGCGGTAGGGCGATGACGGGCGCGGCGTAGACGATCGACCCTTCCGCCGGGGCATCCCGGCTGGAATTCATGAGGCCGAACAAGGCCTTCCGCACGGCCGGCGGCCGCGTGCGGCAGTTCGTCTCACGAACTTCTCCGAAGCGGGTTGGTCCGGATTTTTGCGCCGGGCGCGCTGTGTTTGACTCTCACCGTTCGATGGCTCGCCGAGCACGGGGGAACAAGAAACGTGGCGGGCGCTCTCGGACGAAAACAGTGGTCGCCGGCGAAGACAGGCACAATCGCGCGTCCGGCTGTTTTGCAGGAGGAGGCTCGCATGCTGACTCTCGCATCCGCAGCGCGCAGCTTTGCGGATTTCACCGCCGCCGCCATCGCCGCCGCGACCGACGATTCTTCGTATTCTCTGCCCGCCCAGCCGCGCGACGCGCTGGATCACGTGAGCTACTTCGACACCCTCATGCAGCTGCGCTGCCGCCGCCCGGCCCAGCGCCGCGCGTCTCGCCGCGACTGATCAACCGAACCGCCGTTTCTCGCTCCTTCTGCCGTCGTTGCGTTTGCTCTTCCGTCGTTGCGTTTGCTTCGTTCGTTGTCGCGTTGCGTCAGGTGCGCGCCGCCCCTTCGGGGGGAGGGGTCGCGCCGCACCGGAAGAAGCTGATGAATTCACCCACCTCCGGGGGGCCTCGTCGCGAGGGGGTAACGCTTCCTCTCCCCAATTTGGGGAGAGGAAGCCCCGACGGATGCGGAAACCCGCCGCTTAGCGGCTACGAGAACCCGCCGCTCATTTCTCTTGGTGAGACGGTCGGCGCCCCCAGCCCCGACCGATGCGAGAGGGGCGTCCTCGTCAGAGCACGCCCCTCTCCCACCTCGCCGCTACGGCGCGGGTGAGGGGCAGCGCTCGGGCAAAGAAGCCAATCGCGTGAACAAGGCGAGAGTTTCCACTGCGGTCGCTAACGTTGTGGATAGGATCAGCTAGGCTCTTGATTTTTTGCGCCTTTGTGCGAACAAATAGAGAACATTTCTAGTGGAATGATTCGATGAACGTACCAGCGCGAGTTGTGAGGTTGCGCGCCGATGCCCAGGTTCGCATGGCTTGCGAAAATAATCTGGAATTCATGCGGCGACTTGAAACTAAGAGCGTGCAACTTATCGTAACTTCGCCGCCATACAATATTGGAAAGGCGTACGAGCGAAAAGATTCGCTGGAAAACTACGTTAAAACGCAGACGCAGGTAATTTCAGAGTGCGTTCGCCTGCTCAATGACAAAGGTTCTATTTGCTGGCAAGTCGGCAACCACGTGCAGGATGGCGAGGTATTTCCGCTAGACATTGTCTTATACCATTTATTCAAAGATCACGGGCTTCAACTACGCAATCGGATCATCTGGCATTTCGAACACGGCCTGCACTGCTCAAAACGCTTGTCCGGTCGCCATGAAACAATTCTCTGGTTCACTAAATCACAGGATTATATTTTCAATCTCGACCCCATCCGGGTGCCTTCCAAATACCCGAACAAGAAGTATTTTAAAGGGCCTAAGATCGGGCAGCTTTCAGGGCATCCACTTGGAAAAAACCCCGGCGACGTTTGGGTTTTTCCGAATGTCAAGAACAATCATGTCGAAAAGACAAACCACCCCTGCCAATTTCCTGTTGAATTAGTCGAGCGACTTGTTCTGTCAATGACAAACATCGGGCATATCGTATTTGATCCTTACATGGGAGTTGGTTCTACGGTTATTGGAGCCATCAAACATGATCGCATTGGTTATGGCTGTGACATTCAATCGGAATACGTTGAGACGGCTTGGTCCCGTGTTCATCAATTGCGCGCTGGAACACTGAAGACGCGGCCGATGGATCGCCCCGTGTACGATCCAAAGAAACCCTATGGCGGCCATAAATAAAGGGGCAATCTGCCTTGGAGATTGCGACATACTACTCGCACCTTAACGGGCTTGAGTTTATTTTAGTGCATAAGCCGGAGCTTTGGAAAGAAATTCAGGATGTTATCAAACAGGCCGATGCGACTCGTTGTCAAACAAAAGTCTCAAAGGAAATTAGGTCAAAAGGAAATCTGTTTTACTCACCGCGCGCCATGAACAAAGCCATCCGAGAGGGATTCTCGCGCCATAAGTGGGGTGAGCGTCGAATCTCTTATTGGGTTACTTCAGATGCTCGGCTTATTCGGAAAACTATGTTTATGGGAGCGGCTCAGCAAAAAGCTGAAATTGAGGGTGCCGGCCTAAAGCCGCTTGCTTCTTACAATCAAACGGATTTCGTCAAAGATCGCGTCGCGGTCGAGGTACAGTTTGGAAAGTACGCTTTCGTAGCTTATGACCTTTTTGTAAAGCATCTTGCATTTTATGTTGGTGATGTGATCGATGTGGGCGTCGAAATCCTCCCAATGAAGGCTCTTCAGCAGCAGATGTCATCTGGAGTGGGGTACTATGAAGGCGAACTGTATAATCTTGTGCGCAAAGGCCGCGGCGTGCCTGCCGTGCCCCTAATATTGATCGGAGCCGTGCCCTGATTATGCCGACTAAAATGAGGGGCTAATGGCCTGGTTCCGCAACCACTACGGATGCGCCCGGTGTGGCCATGAGTGGACCGACGAATGGTCTTGCATGTGCGATGATGATTGTCCAAATTGCGGTGCACGTCATATGTCGCCTTTCGAGAGCGATGACCTGACAGAAGTTACCTTGCCGCGGGGTAATCAATTCGTCGTTCTTTGGTCGCCTGAAACTGCACAACACGAACCCGATTATCGTGAGCTAGGAAGGTTTCCGACACGCGAGGAAGCAGAAGCGTTTCTTGCAGCGGGATAATGCGTGCGTCCCCCCCGCTGTACCTCTGCAGCCCGCCACAGAGCGCCATCAGGCCCAGCTATCGCACGTGGCGAGAGTTTTTCCCCGCCTCGGGCTTTACGCATGCTCTCGCGCGAGTTCGTAAGCCCCGGTCAGCGTTTCGATGGGAAGCTTCCACTCGGCGCTGATGGCGCGGATCATATCCAGCGTCAGGCGGCGCTTACGATTGAGGATTTCGGAAGCCCGCGCGCGCGACCCGATGATCCGCGCCAAATCGGCCTGCGATCGCCCCATGCTGTCGATCGCAAAGTGCAGCACCGCGATCGGATCGGCGGCGGGCATGTCATAGTGGCTGTCCTCATACTTCTCGATGAGAACAGCCAGCACATCGAACCGACCCGCTTCGGGCGTTCCCGGCGTGGGCGGGTTATCGAAGTAGCGCTCCACTTCCTTGAGAGCCCACTCATAGTCGGCCTCAGTATGGAGCGGGCGAACATCCATCATCATCACACGGTCTCCGGGTCAATCTTGTCGTACTCTTCGTGCGTGCCGACGAACTTCACCATCACGCGGTAGAACGGCGCGTAGACGATCCGTACGACCAGCCGGTACTTGTTGCCGCCGATGTCGAAAATCGCGCGGTTGTCGCCGACAAAATCGACATTGCTCCCAAATTGCTCCTTCACGTCATTCGGCTTTGACCAAGTGGCCTTGGAGACGATTCTGTACCAGGTCGAAAGCGGGCCCTCGGCACGGGGGTGGATGATCCAGAACTCCCGCAACTTGCGTTTCGAGATGATCTGCATGAGCTATATTACGGTGTTCCCAATTCGGGAACAAGCGGAATGTTCCCGCTAGGGGAGCATTCCGGTCTCGCTTCGACGACGCCCCCTCACCCCCTCGCCTCCGCCCCGCGCCATCCGAGCGCCACCACGAGCGCCATCAGCGCCAGCATGGCGAGCGTCATCGCGACCGCGGCGGGCCAGCCAAAACTTTGCCAGGTCAGGCCCGGCAGCCAGGCCCCCACGCTGCCGCCCACATAGAACGAGGTCACGTAGAGTCCCACCGCCGACGAGCGCCCGACCTCCGCGGTTGCCGTCACCGCGCTGGTGGAGACCGCCTGGCACATCATTCCGCACATCGCGCACAGCGTCAGCCCGATAATGATCACCGCAAGCGAAGGCACGAGCAGCAGCAGCGCGCCCGCGGCCCACACAGCAATCAGGCCGAGCACCAAAGCGCGCCGCCCCAGCCGCCCGACGGCGCGCCCGACCAGCGGCGCGGTCGCCGTACCGGCGAGATAGGTGACGAAGATCGCGCCCAGCATCGACGGGGTCAGCAAGTAGGGCGGCGCGGCGAGATGGAAGCTCACATAGGTGAACACCGCCATGAAGTTGAACAGCACGCCGAAGCCGACGGCATAGAAGGCGAGCAGCCGCGGATCGCGCAGATTGCGCGCCATCTGCCGCAGCGAGGCGAAAACCCCGGCGCTGCGCACGAAGCGGCGCTCTGGCTCGAGCAGCAGCGCGAAGGCGATGCCGCCGATCAGCGTGAGCACGGCGAGCGAGGCAAGCGCGAAGCGCCAGCCGATCAGGTCGGTCAGCACGCCGGGAATGAGCCGGCCGGAGAAGCCGCCGAGGCTCGACCCCGACACATAGAGGCCGGCGACGCCCGCCACCTCCGCCGGCGGCCACTCGTCGCCGATGTAAGCGACGGTGACCGCGAAGATCGGCGGCAGCAGCAAACCCTGGACGAAGCGCCAGACGACGAGATCGTCCACGCTCGCCGCCGTCGCCACCATCGCCATCGGCACGGTCATCGCCAGCATCGCGCAGGTGATCACCCGCTTGCGCCCGAGCACGTCGGCGACCGCGCCGGTGAAGGGCGCGGTCAGCGCGATGGCGAAGGAACTCGCGGTCATCACCGCGCTGATGCGGCCGGCGCTCGCGCCGAACTCGCGCGCCAGCACCGGCAACAGCGCCTGCGGCGAATACAGATTGAGAAACGCGCAATAGCCGGCCAGCGCAACGGCGAGACGGCGGGGGTCGAGGCTCATCGGCGTCCCACGCGCTCCACATGGTCGAGCACGCGCGCGAGCGTCTCCGCGGGCGTGCCGGAGGCGTCGATGGTCGTCCAATCCATGATGCCGAGGTCGTAATTCTCTTGCCGCCGCGCGATCCTGTCGTCGGCGTCGGAGGCGTCGTGCATGCGCTCCTTCACCCGATCGACGCGGGTCTCCAGGCCGGCAGTCAAGAACAAGCCGATGAACCGCACCCCGCACGCGCGCGCCGCTTCCGCAATCGCCCATCGCTGCTCCTGGCGCGCAAACACCGCATCGACCACCGCCGAATGCCCGGCCGCCACCGGCCGCTGCACCTCCCAGAACAGGCTGGTGTAGATGTAGTCGGTTACTTCCGTCGTGTAGGCCTCGATCGGCAGGGTCGCGGTTTCAGCGACGCCGAAGATCGCTTTGCGCTTGGTGTCGGAGCGCAGAATGACGGCGCCCGGGAGCGGTTCGATATGGGGCGCGAGCATGCGCGCGAGAATCGACTTGCCGGTGCCCGACAAGCCGCCGATCGCGACGATCAGCGGCGGCGGCGGTTCGATCGCCTTGCATGCCAGCGCGAAATACTTGCGCGCCGCGTCGGCGATCGCCCTTCCGTCGCCGTCCGCGGGGATCGGCCGCGCGGCAATCACCTTCGCGCGGATGGCGGCGCGCACCGAGAGGAACAGCGGCATCGCGGCAAGCCCGTCATAGTCCTCCAGGCGCCTGGTTTCGGCGAGGTAGCGGTTGAGCACCACATTGGCCGCCAGCGCCAAATCGCGCTCGACCAGGTCCATGAGCAGGAAGGCGAGGTCGTAGAGCACGTCGCCCGCTGCGATCAGCGGATCGAATTCGACGGCATCGAACGGCACCGGCTTGCCGTCGATCAGGGCGATATTGCCGAGATGCAGGTCGCCGTGACCGCGGCGCACCAGCCCGGCGCGGCCGCGGGTGATCAGCAGCGGGCGCACTTTCCTCAGCGCGGCGAAGCTTGCCCGCGTCAGCGCTTCGCGCTCGGACGGGCGGTAGAGCGCTTCGCTCGCGGCGAAAGCCGTTTCGTTCTGGCCGATATAAGAGGCGAGCGCTTCGATCCATGGCGCGTCCTCGACCACCGGGGCGCGCGCATGCGCCGCCGCAATGGTGCGGGCGAGCTGGTCGGCAAGCGCAATATCGATGCCCGAGCGGTCCGCGATCTGGTCGAGCGTTTGCGTCTCGTCGAAGCGCCACATATCCACCGCCCACTCCACCGGGTTGCCTTTTCCGCTGATGGCGAAGCGCCGATCCGGCTCGCGGGTGATGGCGACAACGCCGTGGTAGAGCTCGGGGGCGAAGGGGCGGTTCGCCTCGATCTCGGCCTCGCAGGCCGCCCTGCGCTTGGCTAGGGTGGAGAAGTCGAGAAACGGGAAGCGCACCGCCCGCTTGACCTTGAGCGCGCGGCTCCCCGCCAGGAACACCGAGGCCGCATGGGTATCGATGCGCTTCACCGGCACGCCGCCATAGGTCGCGGGATCGCTGAGAAACGCGAACACGTCCTGCTGCACACTGGTCGAATTCATGGGACGGCCGGGGCTGATCGACGGTGGGACCCTGTTTAGTACACCGCTTTGCCAGTCTCCGTTGATCGTTTATTGCGCACGCCCCCTTGGTCCGGCGTAAACTGCCTTGCCTGCATGCAAAAATCGCCTGCCGGAACCGATCCAGATCAAAAACCGAGCCTTCTGCCGTCGCCAAAATCTCACTATCATTCCGCTCGGAAGGAATTGGAGCTTCGCATGACCCAGCTGCCGCACGAGCTGAAACGCATCCGCCTGAACCTCGCCCGTTCCAAGGAGTTCCCGCAGGGCTCGGCGCGGCACGGCTACGAATTCGTCGCCCCCCTCGACGGCGCGGGGCATATCGACCCGCAGCTATGGCACAAGCTTCGCGAGCATTGCCGCGTGCGGCGATTCTGGGGAGACGAAGCGGAGCTCGGCCGCCTCGTGCATAAGCCTGGCGGCAAGGAGCACGCGCGCTGGGTGTTCGATTACGACGACACCGCCGAGGAGGACGACGAGGCCGGCTACCGCTTCGGAAGCCATGCCTTCCGGCCGGGCGAATATGTCTCGATCCGCGACGACGACGGCGAGTTGCACACCTTTCAGGTCGTCTCGGTCGAGCCGGCGACGTGATTGAGGAAACGCGCTCTGCGCTTCAAATCACACGGCAGATGGGCTTCGGCTCCTACAAAACTGTGCACGGTATGTGCCACAAAATCCGCGCCGCGATGATTGAACCCGAGCAAAAACTTGGTGGCATTGTCGAGGTTGATGAAACCTACATCGGCGGCAAAGCCTATAACCAGCATCGGAGTAAACGCACACACATCCGCGGCGGTGGTGACAAAACACCAGTGATTGGCGCAGTGCAGCGCAAAGGCAACGTGACCGCTCGCGTGTTTGATCGCGTGACCAAAGCCGCCGCCGAAAGGTTCGTGCGTGAAGCGGTCTCTCATAAAGTTAGCTTGCTGGCGACTGACGATCATCCGATCTATGATGATCTCAAAGACTACCCGCACAAGAGGATTGAACACCAAATCGGTCAGCATACGAACACGATTGAAGTCTTCTGGTCGATCTTCAAGCGCGGCATTGTCGGCACGTTCCATAAGGTTGGCGACAAATATTTGGCGCTGTACGTTGCGGAATTTCAGTTTCCGTACAACAATCGCGCTAACTAAGACATTTTCGGCGCGGTTATAAATGGATGCTGAGTTATGAATAGGACATCTCGGCTCGAAAAGAGAGCTAAAAAACGAGCCAAAATCATGCCAAGCATTTCCTCCGAAGACAAAAACAATGATCAACACCAAACCGCCGATAGTGCCCAGCAACCAACCAAAAAACCCGATGATGGACTGACGCCATCCAGTGTACTTACGGGCCATACTTTGGAGCCACAAACCTCCGAAAAACAGAATAAGTGCTGCAATTACAAACAGTGGCGGGCTGATGATTCCAGTTCTGTATGGACTAAACGCTATACGTTTTTGACTGTTATCATCGTCGGAATAATGATTGTGCAAACTTACATATCGCAACAATCTATCGTCGGAGTGCAGCGCGCTTTTGTTAGCCTCAACAGGTTGAGCCTTACTCGATACAAGAGGTTTTTGACTGTAACTGTGAACGGCAAAGACAATTCTGTTGAATGGATGATCGAACCAATTTGGGAAAATACTGGAAGTACTCCAACCAGAAATCTTAAAATCTTCAATGCTGCTCCAATCGGCCGCGTTCTTAAACCAAATACATCGCTTTCCGATATTGAAAACGATTTTTCCGTCAAAGACGAAGCAAATCGCGTTCCAATTTTTATTGCTCCCAAAGGACAAGTGAGCACTTCCGTAAATCTCGTTAGTCGAGATTTCTTGCAGGCTCTTAAAGACGGAACGGTAGAATATTTCTTGTGGGGGGAAGCTATTTATGATGATGTATTCTAGCACTTCTTTCTTAGCGACCGCCATATTAGCAGGTACTGCTATCGACTCTATGGAATTGACGGCGATTTTGAACAGCCCAACGCTACTCCACTCCTCAAATATCGTGCATGTCACGGTAATTGCACAGACAGTGAATGCTATTACAAATCGGCCGAAACGCGTGTTCCAGATAATGTAACTCTCACGATTAGCCCTCAGCCAATCTGGCCTCCGCCTCCGGCAAGCAAATAACGCACTAAATTTTCTTAGTGGCCGCGCCAGATAACAAACCAAGTGGCTGCGGCAATAGTACTCGAATCAATAGCTTAATCGTACCAATCCCGCTTTTGTCGCGGCCGCCGCCGCGACCGTTTTGAGGGTGCGCGGCGCTTGCTCACAGAGTGATGCCAAATACGGGATAAATTCCGCTTTCTGGCTTGTCTCCTGCTGGGCGGGCGCCTGCCTCCTTAAAGGAGATTTACCTCGACTGTAAGCACGGGATAATCGCCCTCTGAAAGCTAAGCGACCTGCCACTCAGGGAATGTAGGTCGAAAACACGTAGTCGTGGTCTTTTCTCGGCTCGTGACACCCGAAGCACTGCTTGGCGGCGTCGGTCACCAACGGCTTCTTCGCATCGCCGCCCGCAAATAACTGGAAGCCCCAGCCGCCGGTCGATTGATATCTCTGCGCATCCTTCACCATCACGGCGAGCGCTTTCCGGGGGCCTTCCACATAGGAGCCGTCCTGCACGGTGAACTCGTGCAAGTCGGTGACGAACATGGTCCCGTCCGGATAGGGCCCGCCTTTCTTGAGCGCTTCCTCTCCGATCGCATTGATATAAACGTTATGCATTCCGCCAAGCTGGTCGAACAGCGGACTCGCTTTGTCGACGATCATCGTGTTGACGTGAAACCAGTGCCGATAGCCGGTTGGCGGCTTGATCTCGTCGGCAGGTTCCGCGTGCAACGAGCCGATGGCAAGCAGGCCGAGCATTGCAGAAAGCAAGCGCAATTTCTGCATGGAAGCAAACTCCAATGTGCAGGAAGCCCCGCGCGCCGTCCCCCTTTACACAAGGTCCGGCGACACTGGACGCTGTCCCGTTGTGACGCTTGCCGAGCCAAGCGCGGCCAAGACGACTATCATTTCCGCCGGCCGCCGCCGCATCACAAAAAGCTCATCGGATCGATGTCGATCTCGCGCTTGATATTGCCTGACGGTTTTGGCGCCGCCGCGAGCCAGGTCCGCAGATAGGCGGAGAGGTCGAAGTTGCGCGGCGAGCGCGCCAGAATGCGGAAGCGATGGCGACCGCGCACGACCGCGATCGGCGCCTCCGCGGGACCGAGCACGCGCACGCGCTCGTCGCGGGGCGCGGCAGAGGCAAGCCTGCGCGCATGGCCTTCCGCCGCGGCGCGATCCCCCGCCGAAACGACGATGCTCGCCAGGCGTCCGAACGGCGGATAGTGCGCGGCTTCGCGTGCGGCGATCTCGCTCGCATAGAACGCCTCGCGGTCGCCGGCGATCAGCGCGCGCATCACCGGATGGTCCGGCTGGTGGGTCTGGATCAGCGCATGGCCGCGCCCTTCCTCGCGCCCGGCGCGGCCCGCCACCTGATGAAGAAGCTGGAACGTGCGCTCGGCCGCCCGCGGGTCGCCATTGGCAAGCCCGAGATCCGCATCGACGACGCCGACCAGATTGAGCTTGGGGAAATGGTGGCCCTTGGCGACGAGCTGGGTGCCGATGACGATATCGAAGCGCCCTTCCTCGATGCCGCGCAACTCGTCGCGCAGCCGCTCGACCGAGGTGACGAGATCGCTCGACATCACCAGAAGGCGCGCCTGCGGGAACAGCTCTCCGACCTCTTCCGCGAGCCGCTCCACGCCGGGACCGCAGGCCGCGAAAGAGTCGACCGCCTGGCAGTTCGGGCACGCCGCCGGGTGCGGCATCGCAAAGCCGCAGTGATGGCAGACGAGCCGCCGCCTGAAGCGGTGATCGACGAGCCAGGCGTCGCAATTCGGGCAGGCAAAGCGATAGCCGCAGGCGCGGCAGAGCGTGAGCGGCGCATAGCCGCGGCGATTGAGAAACAGCAGCGCCTGCTGCTTGCGTTCGAGCGCGAGCTTGATCTCCTCGGCGAGGCGGGGCGCGATAAACCGGCCGCGCGACGGACCCTCGCGGGTGAGATCGATCGCCTCGACCATCGGCAAAGTCTGGCCGCCGAACCGCTCAGGCAGTGCGAGCCGGCGATAGCGCCCGCGGCGCGCATTCACCTCGGTCTCCACCGAGGGCGTCGCCGAGGCGAGCACGATCGCTATCTGGGCGATATGGGCGCGAACCACCGCCATGTCGCGGGCGTGATAGCGCACGCCGTCCTCCTGCTTGTAGGCCGGGTCGTGCTCCTCATCGACCACGATCAGGCCGAGATCGGCGAACGGCAGAAACAGCGCCGAGCGCGCGCCGACGACCACGCGCGCTTCGCCGGACGCCACCGCGCGCCAAGTGCGGGCGCGCTTCCGCGGGGTGAGTTCGGAATGCCATTCCGCCGGCCGCACGCCGAACCGTGCGGCGAAGCGGTCGAGGAATTGCGCCGTAAGCGCGATCTCCGGCATCAGAATGAGCGCCTGCCGGCCGGCCCGGATCATCTCCGCCACCGCCTCGAAATAGACCTCGGTCTTGCCCGACCCGGTGACGCCGTCGAGCAGCGTGACGCTGTAGCCGCCGTCCCGAATAGCTTGCCGCAGCGCCGCGGCCGCCGCGCTTTGCGCCGGTGTGAAGTCCGTGGTCCTGAAATCGGGATCGGGCGCGCGCGCAACCGGCTCGGGCGGCATGATCAATGTTTCGAGCGCGCCTTCGTCGATCAGGCCGTCAATCACGCTCGGCGATACGCCTGCCTGTTCGGCCGCCTCGCTTTTGCTCCGCAGCAGGCCGTCGGCGAGCAGCGCCAGAACCCGCGCCCGCGCCGCGGTCATGCGGGCAGGCTGTGGCCCCGCGATCCGCACCGCGATGCGTGCGCGCTCGGGGCCGAGCGATTCGCCCATGCGCAGCGCCATCCGCAGCACCATGCCGCGCGGCGACAGCGTGTAGTCGGCGACCCAATCGATGAAGCGGCGCAGCTCTTCCCGCAGCGGCGGAATATCGAGCCGGCTGGTGATATCCTTGAGCCGGTTATCGAGTCGCCGATCGGGCGCATCCTGCTCGGCCCACACGACGCCGGCATAGTCGCGCGGGCCGAGCGGCACGGTGACGAGATCGCCCGGAGCAAGCGCGACGCCGTCCACAGCACGATAGGAATAGGCATGGTCGAGCGCGACCGGGACCAGCACGTCGAAGATCCGCTTGGTCATCTGTGTCGCGCCGGCCCGAGTTAACAATTGGTAAACGAAGGGGTGGGATATAAGGGGCGCGTGTCAAGGCGGGCGACTGATGAACAAGGGTTTTGGCGCAAGGAATAGGTCTGCCGGCGGACGAATGAGGCCGCCCGCCCGTGCTCCGCTCACCGCAGACCTGCAGAAATCGGATTCCCTGCGATCGCCGCGGGAACCGGGTGAAAGAACGCCCGCAATAAAGAGCGCCTCGCCCCGGCCCTCGTCCCAACGCGCAGCCGATATCCCCTTCACGGCGCCCGAAGTCGCGGCGGAGCTTGCGCGCTGGATCGCCCATCTTGCCGCCGAGCGGCGCATGTCGGCCAAGACGGTCGAGGCTTATCAGCGCGACGCCCATCAGTTCCTCTCGTTCCTCGCCGATCACCTCGGTGGCCGCCCCACGCTCGCAAACCTTGCGGCGCTTGCTCCGGCGGATGTGCGCGCCTTCATGGCGGCGCGACGGGCCGAAGGCATTTCCAGCCGCTCGCTGATGCGCGCGCTCGCCGGCGTGCGCTCCTTCGCCCGTTTTCTCGAACGCACGGGCAAGGGCGGGGTCGGCGCGCTCGCCGCAGTGCGCGCGCCCAAGATCGCCAAGACCCTGCCGAAACCGCTGACGATCGCCGCCGCCAAGCGCATCGCCGATGCCGACCTGCGCGCGGGCGAGGAGCGCGAGCCCTGGGTGCTCGCGCGCGATTCCGCCGTGCTCGCGCTGCTGTATGGCTCGGGCCTGCGTATTTCCGAGGCGCTCGGCCTCAAGCGCAAGGACGTTCCGGCGCCGGGCGCGGGCGACGTCATTATCGTGACCGGCAAAGGCGACAAACGCCGCATGGTCCCCGTGCTGATGCAGGTGCTGCAGCTGATCGCGGACTATGTTGCGCTCTGCCCCTACGACCTGCCGGCGGACGGGCCGATGTTCGTCGGCGCCAAGGGGGGCCCGCTATCGCCCCGCATTATTCAGCTCGCGATGCAGCGGCTGCGCGGCGCGCTGGGCCTGCCCGACACCGCGACGCCGCACGCCTTGCGCCATTCGTTCGCCACGCACCTGCTCGTGCGCGGCGGCGATCTGCGCGCGATCCAGGAGCTGCTTGGACATGCCTCGCTGTCGACGACGCAGATCTACACCGGCATCGACAGCGAGCGGCTGATGGAGGTGTACAAGAACGCGCATCCTCGCGCGTGACGACTGTCGCCCGCTCAGGTCGCCGGCTCCGACGGCGCCGGCAAGGCGGCATGCATGCGCCGGCGAATCCGCGTCACCCGTTCGAGGAGCCGGCCCGAACGCGCCGGCCGCATCAACAAAACGATGCGGCGCACCCGGCGGCGAACCGGCCGCAGCTCGCGCCGTATCCAGGCGCGGACCTCGTTCCTGATCGGATCGATCAGCGCATGCGCGCGGGCGAGCCAATCGAGCACATGCGCGTAAAGCCAGCGGAACCAGGGCAGCTGCAGCAGCTTCGGTTTGGTCACGTCGAAGATAAAGGCGGTGACGCCCATGCCCGCCACCTTGGCGAACGCGAGCGTCCCCATGGCGCCGAGCCATGAGCCATGCGCGAGCATCCAAAGCCCCAAGAACTTCAGCGGCAGCAGCAATGCGACCGGCACGAGAAATACGAACAGGGTCGGGTAAGGCGGTATGCCCTCGATCGCCGCGGCAATGCGCGCTTTTAGCGTCGCCCAGGCGATGCGGTCGACGATCCACGCAACGATCGGGCGCAGATGCTCCCACAGCCACGCCTCGAACAGGAAAACGAGGGCGAGCAGGATCCAGAGCGGGCGAGTGATGGTGCGCATTTTCCGGTGACAAGAAACGTTGACCAGGACACGATAACAGATAGGTCGCAGAATCAATGTCCGCATCACGCGTGCGGTGCGGAATCGCTTTCGTCGCCGTCCACCCTTATGCCCACCATCAGACGTTGGACTCTCTCCTTGTCATTGCCGGGCTTGACCCGGCAATCCATCTTCGCGGAAAGACTTTGTTTTCAAGCTGGATACGCGGGTCAAGCCCGCGTATGACGGGTCAGTAATGGCGAGATCGAGTACTATTCCCTCCAAAAAGGAAAAACGCCGATGTCGCGCGTCGAACGAACCGCAACCCGCATTGTCGGCTTCCAAAATCCGGAAATGGATTTTCAGCTCATGCGCTCGCTCGGCGCCGGGAGTTTCAAGGGCGGCGAGCCCGGTGAAATTTTCGCCGCGCGCGGCGCGATCCAGGGCGACGATCCTTACGGATGGCCGCCGGCTTTTTCCGCACTCGGCGATCGCGTCCGCAAGGCTGGCGAAGACGCGGCGCGCCGCGGCCACGGGATCACCGCGCGCGATCATTTGCTGCGCGCATCGATGTATTACCGGTCGGCGGAATATTTCGCCGATCCGTTCGGCCGCGAAGGGCTGCAATGGGGCCGCGCATCGCGCGAGACCTTCATTGAAGCGACCAAGCACATGGCCGAACGCATCGAGGCGGTCGAAATGCCCTTCGAGGGGATCACGCTGCCCGGCTATTTCATGACGCCGGCCGCGGGCGCCGCGAACGGCCGGACGGTCCTGGTTCTGACCGGCTTCGACGGCACCGGGGAGGAACTCTATTTCCAGGCCGCGAAGGCCGGCCTCGAGCGCAGCTTCAACGTGCTGGTCGGCGAAGGACCGGGACAGGTCGGCTGCTTGCGTTTTCATCCGAAGCTGACGTTCCGGCCCGATTACGAAAAGCCGATCGGCGCCATGATCGACTACGCCCTGACGCGCCGCGAGGTCGCCGCCGAGCGGCTCGCCCTCTACGGAATAAGCTTCGGCGGCTATTTCGTCATTCGCGCCGGCATGCATGATCCCCGAATTCGCGCGCTTATCGTCAATTCGCCGATCGTCGACCTTCAGGCCTATATTCTCGGCTTTGCTGAAATGGACCCTGCGAATCCGCCGCCGGTGACGCTCGCGGAAGTCGATGAGATTCCCGACGCGGAGTTTCCACGTGTCATGAAGCTCAGCTTCAAGTCGGCGTGCCGCAGGTTCGGCGTCGACAGCTTCGCCGGATGGCTGAACCGGCTGGCCGACTTCACCGCCGGCGACGGCCTCGCCAACATCAAATGCCCGACGCTGGCGATGGCCGGCGCGGGCGAAGGGGGAGAAACGGCGGCGCAGCTCGAGCGCTACTGCCGTGAGGTTTCAGGACCGGTTACGCGGCGCCTGTTCACCGCCGAAGAAGGCGCCGACATGCATTGCCAGCTCGGCAATCTGACGCTCTCCAACGCGGTCGTGTACGACTGGCTCAGCGAGGTGTTTGGTAAGTGATGAGATCGCGGCGCGCCTCGACGTAAGGCCACGGTCACACATGAATCGCCCGCTTTTCCACGGCCAGCGCCGCCTCCTTCACCGCTTCCGACAGCGTCGGGTGGGCGTGGCAGGTGCGCGCGATGTCTTCCGATGACGCGCCGAGCTCCATCGCGACGGCGGCTTCCGCAATCATGTTGCCGGCGTCGGGGCCGAGAATGTACACGCCGAGCACGCGGTCGGTTTTTGCGTCGGCGAGAATTTTCACAAACCCCTCGGTCTGCCGGTTGACCTTGGCGCGGCCGTTGGCCGTGAACGGAAACTTGCCGACATTGTAGGCGACGCCCGCGGCCTTCAGCTCCTCCTCGCTTTTGCCGACCGAGGCGAGCTCCGGATAGGTGTAGACGACGTTGGGGATCACGTCGTAGTTCACGTGGCCGGCGCGGCCGGCGAGAATTTCCGCGACCGCCACGCCTTCGTCCTCCGCCTTGTGCGCGAGCATGGGACCCGCGATCGCATCGCCGATCGCGTAAATGCCCGCGACGTTGGTGGCGAAATGCGCGTCCGTGATCACCCGCCCGCGCTCGTCGAGCGCAACGCCGGCCGCATCGAGCCCGAGCCCTTCGGTGTAAGGCACCCGGCCGATTGCGATCAGCGCCACGTCGGCCTCGATCGTCTCCGCCGCGCCGCCTGCGACCGGCTCAACGCTCGCGTTGAGCCGCGGCCCGCTCGCATCGATGCCGATCACCTTCGAGGAGAGTTTGAAGCGGATGCCCTGCCGCTGAAGGATGCGCTGGAATTGCTTGGCGACCTCCAGATCGACGCCGGGCACGATGCGGTCGAGAAACTCGACCACGATCACCTCGGCGCCGAGCCGCCGCCACACCGAGCCGAGCTCGAGCCCGATCACGCCCGCGCCGACGACCAACAGCCGCTCCGGAACGCGCGGAAGAACGAGCGCGCCCGTGGACGAGACGATGCGTTCCTCGTCGATGGTCACGCCCTTGAGCGTCGCCACGTCCGAGCCGGTGGCGATGACGATGTTTTTCGTCTCGACGGTCTGCGTCGCGCCGTCCGCGGCCTTCACCTCGACCTTGCCCCGGGCGAGGATGCGGGCCACGCCCTGAAACGTATCGACCTTGTTCCTCTTGAGCAGGAAGGCGACGCCCTTGACGTTGCCGTCGACGCCCTCGTCCTTGAACCGCATCATGCCGGCAAGATCGAGCTCCGGCGGCCCGATCTTGATGCCCATGCCGGCGAAGGCGTGCGCGGCCTCCTCGTAAAGTTCGGAGGCATGCAGCAGCGCCTTGGAGGGAATGCACCCGACATTGAGACAGGTGCCGCCGAAGGTCGCGCTCTTCTCGATGAGCGCGGTCTTGAGGCCGAGCTGCGCCGCGCGAATGGCGCACACATAGCCGCCGGGTCCGGAGCCGATGACAACCAAATCATAATGCTCAGCCATGACGATCCATAATGCAGTTGTTTCTGTGCGAGCGGCTGCCCATGCCGCAATGCAGGGCGGCGCCGCCCGCCCATTATTTAGGCTGGGAAGCGACAGGAATCTACCACACCTTGCGTCGTGCCGCGTTCCGCGTCGCCTCATCATATAGAGGCAGTACGGCGCGCCGACGCGCGCATCCTATCCGCCGCTATTGACGGCGATGACGCGGGACGAAGGCTGCGTCGCGTGCAGCTCATCGACCAGCGCCGCGCGATGGCGCAACACCATTCGCTGATTGATCGAGCCTTTGTCGGTGATTTCGCCGATATCGAGCGAGGGCTGCTCGTGCATCAGAATTGCGCGGCAGACGCGATTCGAGCTGCCGGTGCTTTGCTTTGCCAACGTCTCGAGCAGAAACGCGAACTCGGCGCGCACCTGCGCATCGTTCAACAGCGCCGCAGGCGGCGCGTTCGCCGGCAGATGCGGGGCGAGCCGGCGGCAGACCTCGATATCGGGGAAGACGAGCACGCCGATGTCGTCGCGGTCGGGGCCGGACACGACCACGTCGCGGACGAAGGGCGCAAAATGATTGATGATATGCGCTCGCAGCGGCCCCACATTGACCCAGGTGCCGGTTGCAAGCTTGAAATCCTCCGCCGTCCGACCGTCGAACAGGAGGCCTTCGGTGGGATCATCGGGATCGGCAAACTTGAACGCGTCGCCGAGCTTGTAGAAGCCCTCCTCATCGCAGGCCGCAGCACTTAGATCGGGTTGGCGCCAATAACCCGGCGTTATATTGGGCCCGCGCACGCGCCCCTCCAACTTCGCCTCGGCCGGCGCCAGCTTGAACTCCAATCCGACCATCGGCAGCCCGACATTGGCGGCCGAGCGGCTTGCCCAAGTGCGCACCAGCACCGCGGGCGCGGTCTCGGTCGCGCCGAACCCGGTGAGAAACAGGATATGCTCGCCGCAGGTCTTGATCGCGAGATCCTGCATCTCGTCGAATACGTGCTGCGCGATGCCGGCGCCGGCGAACCACAGCACCTTGACGCGGCTGAAGAAGTTTGCGCGCAGCGCAGCGTCGGCGCGGAAATAGGGCAACAGGGCCTCGAAACCCCTGGGCACCGTGAAATACCAGGTCGGAGCGATTTCGCGCAGATTGCGCACCGTCGTTTCGATCGCCCCCGGCAGCGGCTTGCCTTCGTCGATGTAAAGCGTGCCGCCGTTATAGAGCACGAGGCCGACATCGTGGTTGCCCCCGGCGGTATGATGCCAGGGCGCCCAGTCGACTATGATCGGCGGTTCGTCGACGAAATAGGCGAGCGCCGCGCGCAGCATCTCCTGGTTCGAGCACCACATGCGTTGGGTGTTGATGACGGCCTTGGGCTGACCGGTCGAACCCGAGGTGAAGAGGAATTTGGCGATGGTTTCCGGCCCGACTGCGGCATGGGCCGCCGGGACGGCTGCCCCCGGCTCCGCCGTTAGCAGATCGGCAAACGGCGTCGCCGCCCGGCCGGGCGGCGAATGGCGAACCGTCACCAGCTCTATCTGCGGCGCAACGGTCGCCTCGATCGCCGCGGCGTAAGCCGCGCCATCGGCCGCGAATACGAGGCCGGGGGTCAAGAGATTGACGATGTGGCGGAGCTTGCCGAAGTCGGTGGAGATGAGCGAATAGGCCGGCGACACCGGCGCGTAGGGAATGCCGACATAGTTCGCCGCCAGCCCGAGCAGCGCGTGCTCGATGTCGTTGCCGGACAGAATTAGAATCGGCCGGTCGGCAGAGAGGTCGCGGCGCAACAGCGCCGCGCCGATGTGGCGAACCTGGTCGAGGGTTTGCGCGTAGCTCACCTCGCGCCAGGATCCCTCTGCGGTGCGCTGGGCGAGAAACGTACGGTCGGGCGCGACCGCCGCCCAGTGCTCAAGCCGCTCGGTGAGCTTGCTCGGGTAGGATGAAAGCGCCTGCCGCGACCGCAGATAGATTCGCCCGTCGCTCCTTCGCTCGACTTCGAGATCGCGCGCGCCGAGCCGGACCGGCCGCACCGGCACGCCCGACTGAGCAAGCAAAGACCTCAGCGTCGGCGACGTCGAACCTGTTGGTGCATCCGCGCGCGACGACATTTGCAGCTCCGATCAGATCGGCGTGAACACAGGAATGCGATAGCCGTTGTCGCCCGGCTTGAAGGCGACGCGGACGCGCTGGCCGACGCGCAAAGACGCAAGATCGCAATCGACGATGTTCGTCATCAGCGTCGGTCCCTCGTCGAGGGTGACATAGGCAAGCGCATAGGGCGAGGCACCACGGCGCATGACGCTGTGGGCGTAGATCGCGCCGGCGCCCTTCGATTCGAGCCAGTGCGTGTCGTCGCTGAAGCAGAACGGGCAGATCGAACGCGGATAGAAGTGGACTTCGCCGCACGCGTTGCAGGCCCGCAGGAGAAGCCGCCCCTGCCGCGCCGCATCCCAATAGGCCTGCGTTTCCGGATTAGGCTGGGGCGCGGGCAAGACTAGGTCCTGCGTCATCGGCCTACTCCCGTTCCAGAATAAGCGTCGCGCTGCCGTGCCGGGTCGGCAGCGCACCTCCGGTGCCGTGCGCGAGCGCGAGGTCGCAGTTCTTGACCTGAACCATGGGATGCGCCTCGCCGCGCAACTGGCGCACCGCCTCGATCACCTTGGTCATCCCGCCGCGGTTTGACGGGTGATTGTTGCACAAACCGCCGCCGTCGGTGTTGACCGGCAGCCGGCCCACGCTGGCGATGAGATTGCCGTCGGCGACGAACTTGCCGCCCTCTCCCTTGCGACAGAAGCCGAGATCCTCGAGCGTGATCAGCACGGTGATGGTGAAGCTGTCATAGATCGAGGCGTATTTGATATCGGCGGGCGTTACCCCCGCTTCGGCGAAGGCGCGCGGGCCGGACCAGATCGCGCCGGAACTGGTGATGTCCACGCGTCCGCCGAGCTGATATTTCGGCGCATAGCCGGCGCCGATCACGCGCACGCGCGGCTTGTCCAGGCTCTTTGCGACGTCCGGGCTGACGACGACGAGGGCGCCGCCGCCGTCGGTGATGACGCAGCAATCGAGCCGATGCAGGGGATCGGCGATCAGCGGCGAGTTCACCACGTCCTCGACCGTCACCACCTCGCGCAATAGCGCATGCGGATTGTGTTGGGCGTGATGGGACGCGGCGACCTTGATCCAGGCGAGCTGCTCGCTGGTGGTGCCGAACTCGTGCATGTGGCGCATCGCGCACATGGCGTAGAGGCCCACCACCGTCGGCCGGTAAGGCAATTCGAACTGCGCTTCCGGCGCATCGAGCCCCTTGGCTTCCGCCTCGGTTTTGGTGCCGGTCTGCATGCCCTCGGCGCGCGGACGCCCGGCAAGCGTGATCAGCGCGACATTGCACTTGCCCGCGGCGATCGCTTCAGCGGCATGGGCGACGTGCACGAGGTAGGAGGAGCCCCAGGACTCGGTCGTGTCGAGGTGACGCAGCTTGAGGCCGAGATAATCGATGATGGAAAACGGGCCGGTCCCCGGCCGCTCCCAGCCGGCGACATCGCCCGCGCAGAAATACCCGTCGACGTCGCTCTTGCTCAGGCCGGCGTCGGCCAGCGCCCCGCGCGCCACTTCGGCATGCAGTTGGGCGAGCGACTTGCCTTCCGCCTTTCGGGTCGGATGCTCGAAGATGCCGGCAATATATGCCTTCGCTGCGGCCGGCATGCCCACTGCCTCCCTAGGAACGCCTTCCCCCAGCGTCCGGCCGGAACGCGTAGTCGCCGGAGCTATTTATTCAGCATAATCATAATATGATATAAGCTCAATACTCTCCGGCGGCATGCTCGGCGTAGGCGGCGCAGCCATACAGGCCCGGCTCGTCGCAGATGATCAAAAAGGTGGGGATTTCCTCCAGCAAATGCGTATGCGGCGGGTGTCTGACGAACGTCTTGCGAAATAGCGCTGCGTCGATGCACGCCCTGAGCTTCGCCGCGACGCCGCCGGCGACATAGACCCCGCCCAGGGCCTTGAAGGTGAGCGCAATGTCGCCGGCGAAGCGGGCGAGCAGGCGCATGAACAGCCCGACCGTCGCCGCCGCGGCGGTCTCTCCGGCGTTGGCGGCCGGCCCAATCGCATTGGCGGCAAGGGCGGGACGGCCGGGGTTCATGGCGCGGTAGAGCCGTTCGAGACCGGGCCCGGACAGAATGGTCTCGGCCGATACGAGCGGAACTTCCTCCGCGATCCGCGCAAACACGGGCCACTCATCAGGCGCCGCGGGACCAAACGACCTGTGCCCGGCCTCGGTGGCGAGCGCAAACCATGAATGCCCCTCGGGGATGAGGGCAGAAACGCCCAGCCCGGTGCCGGGACCAAACACCGCCTTCGTCCCGTTGCGGACGGGAAGCGGCGGTCCGAGCTCAAGCACATCTTCCGGCTCGAACCACGGCAGGGCCCAGGCCAACGCCTCGAAGTCGTTGAGCGCGTGGACATAACGAAGCCTGAACTGCTGTTGGATCGCGTCGAGATCGATCTTCCAGTCGCGATTGGTGAGCACGATGTGACGACCTTGGACGGGACCGGCGACGGCGAGGACGGCGCCGTCGGGCCGACGATCGATGCGGTCCATATGGGCAAGATAAGTGCCGATCGCCCCGACCAGGTCGGATACGGAATCGTTTGGGAACGCGTGGATGTGCTCGGGGCGTCCGGTACGGCTCGCGATGGCGAGCCGCGTATTGCTACCACCGATATCGGCGACAAGCGTCGTGCTCATTCGATCGATCCTACCTGAGCCGGCGTGAATTCGCGCCGCACTTTTTCCGTATGCTCGCCGAGCGCCGGAACCGGCCCGTAGGGCCCCGCCCGAGGACGCGGCGGGCCAGGATAGGACTGGGGACCTACCGGCGATCCGACCGTTATACGATGCAAATGCGGATGCCGGGCCAGCAGCGCAAGATCGCTCACGCGGGAAAACGCGATCTCCGCTTCCGCCAACTTGGCGATCAGGGGCTCGGCGGCAAGCGCGCCAAATGCTGCCTGGACGCGCGCATCGGTCTCGGTGCGCCGCCGCACCCGCTCGACATTGGTCGCAAACCGGGGATCGGCCGCAAGCGCTGCGTCTCCCAGCACATTTTCGGCAAGGTTGCGCCATTCGCGATCGCTCTGGATCGAAATCAGAATGTCGACCCCGTCCTTGCTGCGGAACGCGCCATAGGGCGAAATGCTCGGATGCGCGAGCCCGACGCGCTGCGGCGTGCGGCCTCCCTCATGCTGAATGAGCGGCACGGTCATCCATTCGGCGATCGCATCGAACAGCGAGATGGAAAGCGTGGCGCCCTCGCCGGTGCGGGAGCGGGCGATGAGCGCTTCGAGGATCGCCTCGTAAGCGGCGAGCCCGGCCGCAATGTCGACCAAGGATATACCGACCCGCGACGGCGTGTCCGGGCCGCCGGTGATCGAAACAAGACCGCAGTCCGCCTGGATCAAAAGGTCGTAGGCCTTGCGTTGCGCATAAGGGCCGCGCTCGCCGTAGCCGGAGATCGAGCACACCACGAGGCGCGGATGCGCGCGATGCAGCCGCGCGATGGGAAAGCCGAGCCGGCCGATCGCCGCCGGCTTGAGATTCTGCACGAATATATCGGCTTGGGCGAGCATGGCTTCGAGCAGCGCCTTATCGCGGGCGGAGGCAAGATCGAGCGCGACCGATTCCTTGCCGCGATTGAGCCAGACGAAATAGGCGCTCTCGCCATGAGCGAGATCATCATAGCCGCGCGCGAAGTCGCCTTCCGGCCGCTCGATCTTGATCACCCGGGCTCCCGCATCGGCGAGCCGGCAAGTGCATAAGGGCGCCGCCACCGCCTGTTCAAGCGAGACGACGAGGAGACCGGCGAGGGGAAGGGTCATCGCTTCGTAATACGACGGCGCGCGCGAAGATCAATGATCTTGCATCGAGCGCGGCAATGGAAATTCGAAGCGGGATCGGTCGCCGCCCTGCCTATCCCCACACCTCGCGCGCAAGCTCGACGATCATCGAGAGCTTTGCCCATTGCTCCTCTTCGGCAAGCAGATTGCCTTCCTCGGTCGAGGCGAAGCCGCATTGCGGGCTTAGCGCGAGCTGGTCGAGGGCGACGAATTTGGTCGCCTCGTCGATCCGGCGCTTCACCGCGTCGCGGCTTTCCAGCGTGCCGCTCTTCGAGGTCACGAGGCCGAGCACCACGATCTTCTTGCCCTTGGGGAGGAAGCGCAGCGGCTCGAAGCCGCCGGCCCGCTCGGTATCGTATTCGAGGAAAAACCCATCGTAATTGACGCCGCCCAACAGCCGCTCGGCCACCGGCTCGTAGCCGCCCTCGGAAATCCATTGGGAGCGGAAATTGCCGCGGCAGACATGGGTCGTGATCACCATGTCGGAGGGCCGCTCGGCGATCGCGTAGTTGATCGTGTCGGCATAGATCTCCGGCAGCTTGTCGACTTCCTCGCCGCGTTCGCGCGCCTTTTGCAGCTGCTCCTGCGAGCAGAGATAGGCCCACACCGTGTCGTCGAACTGCAGATAGCGGCAGCCCGCGTCGTAGAAGGCCCTCACCGCCTTGCGGTAAGCGCGCCCGAGATCGGCGAAGAATTCGTCGAGCTGCGGATAGACCGCGCTGCTGATTTCTTTGCGCCCGCCGCGGAAATGCAGCACGGAGGGCGACGGAATGGTCATTTTCGGCGTCTTCGTGGTGTTGGCCTGGAGAAACTTGAAATGCTCGATCATCGGGTGGCCGGAGAAGCCGACCCGCCCGGTTACCCGCACGCCATCCGCACGGGTCTGGACGCCGTGGAACTGGATGCCCTCGGCCGCGCGAAAGCCCTCGACCCCGTCGAGCTTCTTCAAGAAATCGAAGTGCCACCATGACCGCCGGAACTCGCCGTCGGTGATCGACTGCAGGCCGATTTCCTCCTGCTTGGCGACGATCTTCTTGATCTCCTCATCCTCGATCCGGCGCAGCTCGGCGTCGGAGATCGCACCGGCCTCGTGCCGACTGCGGGCTTCCTTCAGCGCCGCCGTGCGGAGAAGGCTGCCGACATGGTCGGCGCGAAAGGGCGGCCTTGTTCGTGACATCGTGTGCTCCTCGATCAGGAAAAAGCTAACGGCGACGTCAATGCGATCGCCGCGAATGCCCAGTGCGCCGCGGCGCGCCTTCGCTCACGCCGATATACTTTTCGAGCACCTGGCGGTCGGTGCCGAGCGTCGCGCTGTCGCCAGAATACACCACGGCGCCACGTTCCAAAATAATGGCGCGGTCGGTGACGCCCAGAACCTTCTGCGCATTCTGCTCGACCAGGATGGCGGACAAGCCTTCCTCGCGGGTGATGCGGTTCAGCGCGGCGAGCAACTCCTCGACAATGATCGGGGCAAGGCCTTCGAGCGGTTCGTCGAGGAGGACGAGCTTCGGATTGAGCACCAGGGCGCGGCCGAGCGCGAGCATCTGCTGCTCGCCGCCTGAAAGCTGATTGCCCATGTTGGTCTTACGCTCGCCGAGCCGCGGGAACAGCGCATAGACTTTGTCCGGCGTCCATGGCCCGGGGCGCGCGATGGCGGTGAGATTCTCGTGCAAGGTCAGCGACTTGAAAATATTGCGCTCCTGCGGCACCCAGCCGATCCCGGCGTGCGCCCGCTGGTCGGGCCGCAATCGGGTGATGTCGCGCCCCGCGAGGCGAATGGCGCCGCCGCGATACCGGGTGACCCCGACGATGGAATTGACGAGCGTGGTCTTGCCCATGCCGTTGCGGCCGAGCAGCGCGAGCGAATGCCCTTCCTGCAACGACAGCGTCACGTCCGACAACACAATCGCTTCGCCATAGCCGGCCCTCAAGCGGTCGATCGTAAGAAGGTCAGCCATCGAACGCCTCGCCGAGATAGACTGCGCGCACGCGCGGATCGTGGGACACCTCATCGACCGTGCCTTCGACCAACATCTCGCCATTCACCAGCACCGAGATGCGATCGGCGAAGGAGAACACGATGTCCATGTCGTGCTCGATCAGCAGCACCGTGACATCGGCAGGCAACGTCTCGATGGTGGCGAGAATTTCCTGGCGCTCGGCGTCGGGAACGCCGGCCGCCGGCTCGTCAAGCAGAAGCACGCGCGGGCGGCAGGCGAATGCAAGCGCAATCTCCAGGAGGCGCTGCTTGCCATAGGGCAAAATCGCCGTCCGCTCCTGCATGACATCGACGAGCCGGAAGCGCTCGAGCAGTTCGCCGATCTCATCGACCACGCCCGCTCGGCTGCCGACGGTGCGCCACCAATGGGTTCCGGTGCCAAGCCGCTCGGATATCGCAAGCCCGAGCGTTTCAAGCGGCGTCAGGTCGCCAAACAATTGGTTGATCTGAAACGTGCGGGCCATGCCGAGCCGCACCCGACTATGCGGCTCGACATTGGTGATGTCCTTGCCGTCAAGCAGGATCTCGCCGCTCGACGGACGCAGCACACCGGTCAGGAGATTGATGACAGTGGTCTTGCCTGCGCCGTTGGGGCCGATCAGGGCGTGCCTCGCCCCCTTTTCGAGGCGGAGCGACACCTGATTGGCGGCGACAATGCCGCCAAAACGCTTTTCCAGCGCGCGGGTTTCGAGCACGGGCGTCACGGCTGACCTCCCCCTTCCGACGTCGCGCCCAGCGCCCGTGTTCGGCGACTATAGCGCCAAGCGGCGATCCGATCGGCCAGCGTCCGAACCGGATCAAGCCATGTTCCGATGCGGTCGCGGCCGACCAGGACAATGACAACAAGGATGAGGCCGATCCAGAACTGCCAGTATTGCGGCGTGATGCTCGACAGGTAATCGTGAGCGAACCGGAAGATCAACGCGCCGATCAAGCCGCCATAAAGATAACCGGTGCCGCCGATGATCAGCACCAAGAGCCCGTCGGCGGAACGGTCGAAGGCAAACCCTTCAAGCGAGGCGAACGCCGAGGTCTGGGTCAGGAGCGCGCCGGCGATCCCGGCATAGGCGGCGGCGATGGTATAGATCGCGACCAGGCGCCAGTTCACCGCGATTCCCACCGCCGCGGAGCGCAGCGGGTTGCCCTTGATCGCGACGAGCGACAGACCGAACGGGGACCGCACGATGCGACGGGCGATCACGAAAAGCACGAACAGCACGATGAGACTGTAGACATAGGCGGTGTGTCCGTAGAGATCGAAACGGAACTGGCCGAATATCGGGCTTATGGTCACGCCCTGCAGTCCGTCGGCGCCGCCGGTGATCTCGGGAAACCGGTTGGCGATTTCCCGCAGCACCAGGGCGACGCCGAGCGTCACCATCAGGCGGGCGAGGTCGGAGCCGCGCAGGACCAGGAAACTCGTGAAAAAGCCGAGCACCGCCGCTCCGAGTCCGGAAACGATCAGCGCGAGCGTTGGTTCGGTAACTAATCCGTGCTTCGCCAACAGCCCCGCCGCATACGCGCCGAATCCGAAGAACGCCGCTTGGCCGAGCGAGATGATGCCGGCATAGCCCAGGATGAGGTCGATCGAGAGCGCGAACAGCGCCCAGATCACGATCTCGGTGAGGATGAGATAGTAGTCCGGGAACAAGAAGATCGACGCAAACGCGATTATCCAGAACGCGAATTCCAGCGCCGACCAACGCGCGCGGGCCGTCAGCAAGCCGGCGATATCGGCGGAGAGCGGACGTGCGGGCTTCAACACGATCCTTGCTCCTTCACCGGGCGCGGCCATGTGCGAACAGGCCTTGCGGCCGCACGATCAGCACGACGATCATGATGGTGTAGATGACGAAGGCGCCGAGTTTCGGCATGTAATACTTTCCGGCGACGTCGCCGATGCCAAGCAGGATCGAAGCAAAGAAGGGAGCGGTGATGCTCGAACTGCCGCCGACGGTGACGACGATCAGAAAGTAGATCATGTATTTGAGCGGAAAGATCGGATCGAGGCCGAGGATTTCCGCGCCGAGCGCGCCGCCGAGCCCGGCCAGGCCCGAGCCGATCGCAAAGGTCACGGCGAACACGACCCCGACATTGATGCCGAGTCCGCGGGCGACCCGCTGGTCGTCGACCGCCGCGCGCAACTGGCTGCCGAACCGGGTGCTCATCAGCGCGAGCTGAAGCGCGACCGTGATCACGCCGCAGATGGCGATGATGAGCAGACGGTACTTGCTCATCCCGATGCCGAACACGTCGAACTGTCCTTGCAGCGCCGTTGGAATCTCGATGAACTGCTGCGACGAGCCCATGACGTAGTCGACCGCCGCGACCGACATGAACACAAGGCCGATGGTGAACAGGACCTGGTCGAGATGGCTCTTGTTATAGACATGGACATAGAGCGTGCGTTCGAACAGCGCGCCGAGCGCCGCGGAAAACACAAAGGCGGCGACGAGGCCGAGCGCAAAGGGCACGCCCATGCGGTTGACGAGAACGAGCGCGATGTAGCCGCCCGCCATGGCGAACGAGCCGTGCGCCAGATTGACGAAGTTCATCAGACCAAGCGTCACGGCGAGACCGCAGGCAAGCACGAAAAGAAGCATGCCGTAGGCGACGCCATCGAACAGGATTGTGAGCATTCGCGGCCCCTAGCGCCGAGCGCCGGCGGCTCCGCCTTCGTTTCGAAGATGGACCTGCCGGCAAATTTCCGCGGGCGCGCCCGGCGTGATAATTGCCCCCCTCCCAACCTCCCCGAACGGGGAGGAGACTACCCGCAAGCTGCGGGATCGGCCGACGGATTGTCCGAGCTGAGCCGGGGGATTGGCGTACGGCTTTCACATGGAACCGCATGCCGCCCAGCGCGGATCGTGGCCGCGAAGCGAAGCTTTACTTGCCCGGCTCTTTTTTGATTTTGCCGGGATCCTTCACCGCCTCGAAGGTTTGAAACTCGACATTGTACAGCTCGCCATCCTTTTTCTCGACCTTGCGGATGTAGATATTCTGCACGATGTCGCGCGTCTCAGGATCGATCGAGATCGGGCCGCGCGGGCTTTCCCAAGCCATGCCTTTGATGGCGGCCATCAGCTTGTCGCCGTCGGTGTCGCCATTGGTCTTCTTCAGCGCCGCGTAAATGAGGGCCATGGCGTCATAGCCGCCGACCGCCATGAAGTTGGGGCGCATGCCGTCATTGGCCTTCTTGAACGCCGCGACGAACTCCTTGTTCAGTTTCGAGTCATGGTCGGCCGAATAGAGATGCGCCGTCACCGTCCCGATCACCTGGTCGCCCATGCCGTTGAGCTGGTCGTCGTCGGTGACGTCGCCGGGGCCGATCAGCTTAATGCCGGCCTTGTCGAGCCCGCGCTCGATGAACTGCTTCACGAAGGTCGCGCCTTGGCCGGAGGGCACGAAAATGTAGACCGCGTCCGGATTGGCGTCGCGGGCGCGCTGCAAGAACGGCGCGAAGTCCGGAGCCGCAAGCGGCACGCGCAACGTCTCCAGGACTTGGCCGCCGCCCTTGGTGAAGGTCTCGGCGAAATACTTCTCGGCATCGACGCCCGGCGCATAGTCCGACACGATGCTGACCGCCTTCTTGATGCCGTTCTTCAGCGCCCACTCGGCGATGATCGTCGAGGACTGCGGGAGCGTGAAGCTCGTGCGCGCAATGTAGGGCGACCGCTCGGTGATGATCGAAGTGCCGGCATTGGCGACGATCAACGGGACCTTGGCCTCGGTCGCGAGCGGGGCGACGGCGA
>JBAPYK010000407.1:0-2818 GCA_049284695.1 Rhodoplanes sp.
ATTTGTGGACAACACAAAAGTGTTGCCCACAACCCCACAGGCCCAACAGCAGCCGCAGACAATTTGAACGATCGGGAAATCAGTAGCGTCAGGGCAACGCCCGGGTCCCCCCTCAAAGGCAACCCTCAAGGCGACCTGGCATGGGCGCTACTACCCCTTCCGCCATCTTTACGCGGGTTCGGACAGCCGTTCACAAGGCTCACTCTCATGCGCGCTTGCTGGTCCGGCCCTGCGGCTTGCGGCCTGTCTTGGCCGGTGCAGGCGGCTTGCGCCCCTTCGGGTTACTTCAACACGTGGCCTCCGATCGTCGTGGAGTTTGCCGATCGCGTTGGCCAGGGCCTCGAGCCGATGCGGCTGCCGCCGCCATCGCCGGCCGCGGGAATCGGGACGATCCATGGTTTCTGGGCGAGCACCCAGGCAAGCGCGATCTGCGCACCCGTCAGGTGCTTGCGCGCGGCGATTTCCCCGATGAGGTCGACCAACGCTTGGTTGGCCGACGAATACTAACTGTGCACCTGCTCGTCAAAGATACTCCGTGCGCACCCCCACACAGGCTCCCCAGGAATCTAAAAAAACGATAGGTTGAGTTTGTTCCTGACCGCGGACACGCTGTGCGCAGGCGAATCAGAACCGAAACTAATATTCGGAGACTTTAAGCGGTAGGAACGACTTAACAGAGCCGCCCTGGTTGCAGGTGGCTCTTTCCTTTCAATGCGATAACCGGGCACGCCTCGGAAACTAAATCTCTTCCTTGAGGTCCTTCGCGGCGCGGAATGCGACTTTCTTGCCCGCTTTGATCTTGATCGGCTCTCCCGTCGCGGGGTTGCGCCCCATGCGAGCCGGGCGCTTGCGGACCTGTAGAATGCCGAGGCCAGCGATCCGGATGCGATCGCCCTTTTTCAGATGCGTCGTGATATCGCCCTTTTTCAGGTGCGTCGTCGTTAAGTTGAATGATTCGTTGCGTTCGCTGCTTAGGAGACTGGCGGCCAAAGTAGTGAATAGCCCCGCTCGGGGCCATTCCAGCGAGGCGTTTTTACTGTAATTGCAAACTTTTGAGAACTTGAGCCGCCTTGGAGAATAATCTGCCGATATTGACTGAAACCATCGAGCATTCGCGCACTGCTGGAACTTTTCTCGCCCTCGGGCGTTCCTTGGCCCCAGCATAGCGCTGTAAGTAGCGCTCAGTGAGTGACCGTAATGTTCGAGAGCGGTCGTCTCCTCGGTTTCAATGTCGGCGACTGGACGCTGCTCATCGGCGGATGTTTGGTTTCGGGTATGCTCGCATTCTTGATGTGAGCCTACCGAAGCCGAACTGCAGCCGACAATCACGTAGCCCCCCAACAGGGGAAGGCGTGGGGAGAGAATCCTCGTAATGCGGCTACGCTGCTCTGGATGCCATCCAGCCGGCTTGCAGGCAAAAGGTTACTGTTGGTTCTCGGGCACCTCAAATATTCCGAGCTGGCCTGGCATTGGTCGGAACGGTAAGCGGCGAGCGTTGGCGAGCACAAAGCCGTATGGGCCGGAAAACCAGGGCGATGATGACGATTGCACGAGGTCTACGATCTCCGCCTGTCCGACTATGCCGCCACGCAGCAGGTCGTCTGCCTGTGGGAGGTCGAACCCGCTGATTCGCTTGACCCACTCGCGCAGATCAGCGTCGATCGGCTCAATTTTCATGCCGGCATGGATAAGCACCGGCCCGCGATAATCGGTCCGCCACGTTCGGTTCTCGATGTCTTTGAGGCCAGCAACAATCAGCTCGGCCCAAGGCTGGCGGATACTTAGGGCTTTCATTTCGCGCTCCCTATGTTCCCCTCCGTTTTGCGCTCCAGAAGGCGCGTGTCGGTCCTCAGCTATGTAGAGGGTGACGACACGGAAGGTTTTCTCGGGGTCGGCGGGTCGGGGGACACGCCGCTGCCGTCGGCACCCCGGTACTCAATGTGCCACTCGAAGGAATAGCCGCCGAAGATGAAAACGCCCCAGTCGTGCTCGCTGTCCTCGGCGAACCTATCGTACCTGACCATCGCCCAAATTGCGCGCCCACGAAGCTGCGGATCGAGACGAAAGACGGCCGGCGCCAACTCAACCCGCGATCCGCGGAGCGCCCCACAACGGATTTTCCCGGCTCATCCTTCGGATCAGATTACGCAATTCGCGATCAATCCGCGGTCGTCCCGCCCGCTTGCGTGATTTCCAGCGCCAGTAGGTCTTGAACCCGGCCCGATGCCATCGCAGGATCGTCGCCGGCTCAACCACCTGGATCACACCCAGTAGGCTTGGGCACAGCCGGGTCATCCACACCAGCACCGCCCGATCGCTGCCCCGCAACGGCAGACGTGCCGGTCGTTGCCTCAAAGCGATATTGAGCTGATGACGGAGGCAGAGAATTTCCGCTTCAAGTCGCCGTCGCGACTTGAATAGATCGGCGATAAACAATGCGAGCAACCGCAGGAGCGCAAGCATCAAATGTGATGATGCGCTGATTCTGCCTCACCGCGCGAATCCGGCCGGATGAGATTTTCGGGAACCACACCGGTCAACCGTCGATGCGCAATCACGAAAGCGGCGAGCCCAAGATGGCCGCCGGGGCGGAGCGCGCGGCAGTAGGAGCGGGACACAGCCGGAGATTTGTCTTTTCGTGTCCGGTTGTGTCTGGGCTTCCAACCGCTTTCAACCGCCGCGTCAGGGGCGAGGCCGCGGTCGGTTTTGAGCGTGCGCTAGCCCGATCCTGATATTCCTGACGTAATGGCTTGCGTAGAGAAAGAGATGAATCACGAAACTCGCGACAAGTTTCTCTCAATCGGGCGCTGCATTCTAA